>JAYEMB010000030.1:0-5207 GCA_034717855.1 Campylobacterota bacterium | reverse complement strand
GTATAAGTAGGTTCAGTCTGGGAAGGTTCAGCAAAGTTTGTTTGTGGTGCTGGCTCTATATTGTTATTGCCTAAAACTACAGGAAGTGATGCAACTGAAATTGTCCCATATTGACTGCTAAACGTTAGAGAGTTATCTCCGCCTTGTTGTTGAGAAACACCACCGACATTGTGATCTAGCGTATCATAAACTGTTACCTCTCCATCGGTTTCAACGGCAAGTCTGTTAGGAAAAACAGCGTAGCGAGAGTTGTTTTGTCCACCGCTACTAAATGGTGCACCTAGGTCGGTAGGCCACCACTGATTACTTCCGGGTGTACCTGCAGGAATAACAGGAAAAACCTCTGTTGTTAGTAGTGCGTTTGATATCTCACCGCAAAGATTGTCAACAGTCATTTTAAGACCATTGTTAAACATGTCACCAACCATAGTCATACCGCCCTGCATCCACTGACCGCCACCGCCAAGTTCAGGAGAGTTAAACTGAGCCATAGTTCCTCCTCCGTTATTAACAGCAATAATCATATGAATAACAGCATCTGTACTTAAGTTGTAACGAGCACAAAGGTCATTGACTAAACTTTGACCTTGGGGAGTAAGTTTTTGCATAAGTTTTCCTAGTGTAAGTGCTCTTTGGCGAGCCCCTTAATTTTCAAAAATTATAGCTAAAACTTTTTCTTTTTAGGTTACTAGAGCTTTAGAAGCTTATAAATAGGAGTCTATAGTTTCGTCTGCATTCCCATCAAGGACAATGGGAACGAAAAAAGAGGTGATTTGTTTCACACTCTCTGCGTTTTCTAAAGTCCGCTACGCTTCTGTTATCACTTAATCACAGCTCAAACATCTTAACTAGTATTTTTGAAATTTCTTTTGATGTTGCTTTATCAACATCTCCAAGTTTCTTTACAAGTCTTGTTTTATCAACTGTTCTAATTTGGTCTAGTAGTACCAAACCATCTTTCTTTTCAAATTTTATTTTTGGTCTAAATATAAAGTCAAAACCTTTAGATGTCATGGGAGCAATTATTACAGTTTTTAAAGCACTCATTTCATTGGGTGAAATTACTATGCATGGTCTAGTTTTTTGAATTTCAGAACCAAGAGTTGGATTTAGTTTAACAAGATAAATCTCATATCTTTTGATATCTACTACCATTCATACTCTTCTAAATCATTATCACCCAGTAAATCTTTTAACAATCCTTCATCTTCTAATCCAGTATGACTAGAGATAACTTTCTCAATATTCTCCCTCCAAGCATCTCGTCCTGTATTGTGAATAGGTTTGATTAATAAACCATTTTCTAAAACTTCTAACTCTAAATTGACATTTTCAAGACGTGCTTGGAGAATTAAAGGCTTTGGAATTCTAATACCTTGTGAGTTCCCGATTTTTGTAAGCATAGTCATAATTAAGTCCTTTTAGTAATTATAATGTAATTACATTTAAAAGTCAATTTGACTAGATGATAACGGGCGCGCGGGTGAGTTGCAACTGAACTAGTGGGTGTTCTCCCTTAGACACTCAATTTAATTTTATCAGTTGTAAATTGATGAATTAACATCTGAATTAAGTTTTGATAAGGAATAGAACTTTCTAATGATTTTCTCTTAAGTTCATACAAATCATTTTCTGAAATTCTAATTGAAATTGCTTTTTTCTTTTGATGCTTTATAATGGATTGTAGTTCCTCAGTACGCTCAGTAATATTACCTTTACTTTCCCACTCTCCATCTTCTACGCTTTTTAATATATCAAGCTCAAATTCATCTAAATTAGCCATTGTTAACTCCTTTTGAATATTTTTTATTCATTTTTCTTGATGGAATAATTGTTTTTAAAAATATTTCAGTTTCAGTTTCAACATAAGGTACTAAATAGACATAGTCCTTAATTTTTATGAAAATGATAAATATGTCCTGATTAGGATACTTTTCTTTGTTTGGATGAGAAATATCATCAAGTAAGTCTCCATTTTCAAGTGATAAAATCACATCTTCAAAGCCAATGCCTCTCTCTTTTTTTAAGAGGGTATTTTTTTCATAGTTATACATTAAGCTTTTATTTTTAAACATCTATTCTCCAAGATATGTATATACTATGTATTTTACAACTATTTGTAGTTTTTTGCAAGTTTTGTATTTATATAAATTAATTTTAGAGAGATAACGTTTGAGAAGAGCAATGTTTTCCATATAAAATCTGATATATGTACAAATTCTTCTTCTTTATATTATCCTAACTCTTTATTCAACGAACATTATAGAGGTAAAAACCTTAAGTAGCAAAATAACACAACACTAAAAATATTCTGTTATTTGACGGTATATTTCAAAAAAGTGATAAAAAGGGTAGTTTTAGTAAAAATAGACTTTTAGCTTAAAAATATATGTGCGTTTAATCCTGATATAGCTGTTATTTGATCATAAATGATAGTTAATTGTCAAAAAAAGCATTAAAAGTACATAATGTCGCTTAAGCGTATTAGCTTCACTAAAGCTAAAAAAAGTTAAACTTCTACAATAATTGACTGATGGTCGGTCATTTTAAAGGTGAGATATGGCAATTATTGTAGATAAGGTGCAAAAGAGAAGAGATATAGCTTTTTCGTGTAAAGAGTTATTTGTGCAAAATGGCATAAATAGTTTAACTATCTCACAGATAGCTAAAGTGGCTGGTGTTGGAAAAGGGACTATTTATGAGTACTTTAAAAATAAAGAAGAGATAGTCTTTGAGTTAGTAAACATTATGATGCAAGAGCACTCGAAAAAACTCCAAGTTACACTGAGTGAACAAAACTCCATAAAAAACATGATAAAAAAGTTTGCAGAGTTCTTCTACACTGCTGAGAACAGTCAGCTTAGAACTATCTATAAAGAGTTTATATCTATCTCCCTTGTAACACCAAACAAAGAGATGTTAGCCTTTCAGACAGAGTGTTTTAACAACTACTATACTTGGTTTGAAGAGATATTTAAACGCGGAGTAGAGGAGGGTGAGTTGATACCTCAAAGCTTAGGTTTAACAAGGGGTATCTTTGTGAGTGCTGAGGGTATGTTTATCGCCAGTGCAACAACAAACGCAATAGATGATTTAGAGAAAGATTTAAATGAGTATATTGAGACTCTATTTGAACTCATAGAGGTGAAGTAATGAAAAGAGCAATACTATTAACCATACCACTTTTAATCATGCCATTTTTTGTATATGCTGAGAGTCTAAAGTCACTGCTCGAGTACTCTCAAAACAACAACGAACTTGTTGTCTCAAAGAGTATTCTTCAAGAGTCAAAAAAGAGTGAGCTTCAATCAAGCGAGAGTAACTACTATCCGACGGTTGATGTTGGTGCGTTTTATCAGCGTTATGATGAAGCGAGTCCTATAATGCCGGGAACTACATACTCTGCCTACGCTACAATCGCTTTAGATATATATAGCGGTGGAGAGAAGTCATACACAAAGAAGCAGAAAAAAGATGAGCATAGAGCGAGTCAGTTTGATTATGAGGCGACTAAAAAATCGACTAAGTTAGCGATTGTTCAAGACTTTTATAATCTCAAAAATCTGCAAGCGAGTCTATCAGCCCTCAAAGAGTCATCAAACGCAGTAAAGGCTCAGCTAGATAGAATGCAGCAGTTTTATGATGCACAACTTGCAACGAGTGATGATGTGGATAGACTTCAATCTGCTTATGATAAAAATATATATATGATTGATTCGACACGATTTGAGATATATACTTTAGAGAAGCAACTGGAGTTAAAAGTGGGCAAGAGGATTGATAGTTTTAGTGACTCTACATTTGCAAAACCAGAAGACAGTAGTGCGGATGAACTTGACAAAATAAAGTCACTAAGAGCTACAAAAAGCTCGATTTTAAATGCTTCACAGACGATAGACAGCTACTACTATCCACAGGTAAGAATTGAAGATACTTATAGTTTTTACGGTTATCAAGATGAGCCGACTGCGTTTCCTATCGAGCAGCTTGATAATCAAAACAGAATCATGGCAACAGTAAATATGAGACTTCTGGATTTTGGTGCTATTGGTGAAAAAAAAGAGGCTGTACGACTTCAAGCAGATGCTTTGGGACAGCGTATTATTTATGAGACTAAAGAGCAGAAGCTCAACCAAGAGTTGTCGGTAAAGAGAATAGAGACAGCCGAGCTAAATATTAAAAGTTCAAGAAGTGCTTTGAACTCTTCATCAAACGCACTCAAAACTATTACAGAGAAATATAGCGCGGGCATAGTGGATAATGTTGTTTATCTTGATGCCTTAAGTTCAAACACAGAGGCAAAGTCCGCATACGAATCATCACTCAACAACTTAGAGATGGCATATGCTCTTTACTACTTTTACAATGGAAAAAATTTAGAGGAGTTTTTAAATGAATAAGATATTGGCAGGATTAATCAGTTTAGTATTTTCATTAAACGCAGTTGAGGTCTATGCGACATTTAATGTAGCGGCTGAAAAAAACGCAATGCTAGCCTTTGATGCGGGTGGTATAACAAAAAAAGTGAACTACGATGTAGCAAACAGTGTGAAAATGGATGCAGTGTTGGCTTCACTGCAAAATGATGATATGCGAGCTTCACTAGAGAGAGCAAAGACAGCTTTAAAGTTCGCAAAAAAAGATTATGAGAGACAGTTAAAAGTAAAAAACCTTATAGATGCAGGTAGATTTGATCAGTACGCTTTTAAATACGAAAACGCAAAAAATGAAGTGGCTTTCGCTCAGGCAAACTATGACAAGACATTTTTAAGAGCTCCTTTTGATGGTGTTATTTACGCTAAAGATATAGAGGTTGGAGATACTGTTAGCGGAATGATGCTCAAAACAGTTTTCAAAATCCAGAGTAAAAATGAGAGAAAGTTGATTTTAGAGTTTGATCAGAAGTACCACAAAAGTGTAAAAATAGGACAGCCGTTTAAGTATAGTGTAGATGGTGATTCAGAAGTTTACAAAGGTGTTATCTCAAAAATATATCCAAACGCAAACAGTTCAAACAGAAAGATAAAAGCTGAGGTTAAAGCCAAAGGTTTTGTGACTGGTCTCTTTGGCTCAGGTTATATAACTGCTCAAGAGAAGTAAGGAGAGAAGATGTATAAACTAGCCATAAACAGACCTATAACAACACTCATGTACATGATAACACTTGTTATTTTCGGTTACATGAGTTTTAAGTCTATGCCCTCAGC
>JAYEMB010000029.1:16723-19341 GCA_034717855.1 Campylobacterota bacterium | reverse complement strand
ATCTAAACTAGAAACAAATGAAGAATTTGAGCCTATCTCTTTGAATAATATTTTACAAAATCATACATCACATGCGATGGAGATTTTATCAAAAGTAAAACCATTCGCATACTTTGAAGAGTACCTAAAAAGTGGTGCGTATCCTTTTTATACAAGTTCTAAAAACAGTTATATTCAAAAACTACTGAGTGCTTTAATGCAGATTTTGGAAACTGATCTACCTATGTGAGGTTAGTTCTTCTTGTGATGCAGTTTGAATTACTTCTTTGAGTATATTTTTAAACTCTGCAGTAATATCATCCAGAGAAGTGATTTCTCCAGATGCTAATTGTTTTTTTAACTCTTCGTGGTTTATTAAACTCATGTGTAAATCCTTAAAATAATTCACTTGATTAGTTTATCAAATGAATCTACTTTTTAAGGTTTACACAGTTATTTTTACACTCTCTATTACTTCAAAATTTACAAAATTTAATCCTATTCTTCAAATATTATTTTACCTGTAAGTAGTTTAAAGTAATCCTTCGACCAAAACTCAAAACCACTCTTGTCTTTAATAAATGGACTAACCTCTTTAATCGCACCATCTACATCTAGCTCTCCAATTCTTTTATACATCAATTCTTTAAATAGTTTTTCATCAAGCTTTGTATCTTTAGCTAAGTCACTACTTTCATACATTCTTTCTTGGAGATGCACAAGATTCAAAGATGTGTTTCTTTTCACATACCATTCAAAGTCATACCAATCACGACCTTTAACTCTTGTCTTCCATTTTCTACATAAAACAGCATGCATTTTTCCTGCATACAAGTTTGGTAAGGTCATAGTTATAATATTAAATGTTTTTGGAAGAAGCAAAGTTTTTGCTTCGGTTTGAAACTTTAGTGGTGGATTTACATCTACTTCAAACTTGATTTTTAGTTTTTTACCACTATGTACCCCATCCAAGATATTTCCTAAATCATCAGCTTGAATTTTTAGTGTATGAATAGAAGTACCGTTTTTTAAAAATGCAGAAGCTATATCACTTTGGAAATCTTTTTTTACCTTTTTTGCTATATCTATCTTAATCCCTAATGCTTCAAACTCATCTACAATGGAACTAAAGTATTGTTCTATATCAAAGTCACTACTCTTTTGTAAAAGGGTGAAATCTAAATCTTCTGAAAATCTTGGAAGACCATACAGTATTCGTAAGGCTGTACCACCATAAAAAGCAGCTTTTTCAAAGAAACCACCATGGTAAAGTCCTAAAAGAGCAATCTCTTGAAATACCTCTTTTAAAGCATTAACAAGATCAGCCTCATTAGTTATCTCATAGCTTGACAACATCTGTTGGATTACATTCATGCTATATCCTCTAACGCTTCTATTAAAAACCTGATTTTTTTTGATTTACTTATGTCATAATATTTTATAAACAGACTCATATCGCAATCTTCAAGCTCTTCTATGTCTACTCTCAAGTCATCTACTAAAAAACTTATCATAGATTTTTTAGAAGTGATTTGTATATCTTTTGTGTAGTAGACTTTATCACAGAGTGCTTTCTCTTTTGTGGCTATTAAAAAGTTCCCATTTTTTGTTGACTCAATTGCTAGTCCTAGAGAAAACAACTCTTTTTTTACATGAATAAAGCTAAAGATGCCACTATTCGTTTTAAATGATTTAGACCTTTTTGTTGTAGCAGAAGTTACATCAAATACACTCTCTGGAATCAATCCATAATAATAGAGTGCGTAATCAAATGAAATATATGATGGGCTTAGCATTGTATTGGCAATAATCTCTTTTGAGATAGGGTTTTGAACAAAAGGAGATTTATGTAGATACAAGCCTCTTTTCAAAGCTTGCAAGCTTCCTTTTTTCTTTAAGTGATTTATTTTATCATTAATTCTAGAATAGCCATTATTAATTAATATAGAAGATATTGTTGCATGATCAATAATATGAGTTTTATAGTACTGTAGACTTTTTTCTATAGCTATATCCATATCCCACCCTTATATAATAGATAATCGTTTAATAATAGATTATCTATACAATTATAGTGTATATTTAAAATTTACACCTTAAAGTCCATAATCCACCAATTTCATATCATCATCTATATTCAAATATTTCATTGTTGCATCAATCTCTGTAAGGTGAATCTTTTTAGCAGTCACTATAGTTAAACTTTATAAACTACTGATGTATGTTTGCAGAAGTAATCAAAATTAAGCAATTTTATAATGATTTGTTGAAAAAATTTGTTGAAACATAATAAAGAGAAGTGTTTAAAAGCTCGATATTAAGGGATTTTGTAAGTGGTGGGTCCTATGTGACTCGAACACATGACCACTCCGTTATGAGCGGAGGGCTCTAACCAACTGAGCTAAAGACCCACTTTGTAGGGCGAAATTATACAAAGCAAGAGCTTATATCTTCCTTACTTTTAAAATAATCTCACCTTTTTACACATATCACTATTTTGTATTAATCATCCAGATAGAAAAGATGTCTAAATATCCCCAAAAAGAGTTTAGTGATGTCTCAGTCACCCCACTCTCTTTGAGTTCTAAAATGAGTGGTTTATAGAGTTCTAGCCACACCTCTCTTGCCTTTGCATCTAT
>JAYEMB010000029.1:1301-16623 GCA_034717855.1 Campylobacterota bacterium | reverse complement strand
ATAGAGTCAAAAAGCCACACAAGGGTGATAAATATTAAAAAGATAGCAATTACTGCAGATTGAAGCATCTCTCTTTTGTTCTTGTTGTTCTCTTTCTCTTCACCTTTTATCTCAAGTGTGAAACCATCTTTTTTAAGTGACTCAAATGTTGCTTCTAACTCTTTCATCACTTCAGATGAAGTAATAACACTCTTATCAAGTGAAGCATAGACACTTCTTATGCGTTTTCCATCCTCTTTTTTGAGCGTTACAAAACTTTGAACATAGACAAAATCACAAATATCTTTGAGTGCCACATACTGCTCACTAGCAGGTATCTGTAGCTCTATTTGGTTTATTGAACCTATATCTCTGTTTATATTACTTTGAAGTTTGATACGAATCAGTCCACTTGAGTTAAAAAGTTTTCCATACTCACCTTTTAAGTAGTAAGCCCTGAGCTCACTAGAGACTATCTCCTCATTAAATCCTAACTCTTGTCCATATCTATTCACTCTCAACTTCAGCTCTTTCTCACCAATATCAGCATCATCAGAGATATTGAAAACGCCATCAATTCCAGCAAGTTTCTCTTTTAAATCAGAGAGACCTTGAATAACATTCTGATTCTCTTTCACACCTAAACTTATCTCAATATCATGAGCAACAACACCGGCACCAGGAACCTTAGTAACTAGTTCTTCGTAAACCAGTTTATCATTCTCTTTTAAGTTCTGCTGCTCTTTTAAAAGCTCTTTTATATCTTTAGCGATTACTTTAGCATCGATAAGTCTTGATTGTACCTTTGCATCGTACTCAGGTGAGAGATATGGACTTATATACTTGTCAAAAGCATTTTCAGGGGCTCTCTCATGCAGGTCTATAAAAATATGAAACATATTCTCACCCACTTCTGCTCTGTTCTTTGCATCGAGCTTAAAACCGATTACAGAAGTGACGGAAGAGACATCATCCTTGTCTAAATTCTCTAGTAAAATATTTTCAAGCTTTGTAACAATCTTCTCAGTATCTGTGAGTTCATTGTTTATATTTACTTTTCCATAAACATATATTTGAGTATTGTCAAAGTCTGGAAAAAGCTGAAACTTGGAGTTTTTTACCATCACAACAGTCAAAGATAAAATAGTTATAACCATAACTAAGAGAGAAGTGATTTTTCTAGCAAATGCAAAGTGAAGTAACTTGCTATAAAACTTGTTCATACTTTTCCAAAAGTTTTTAGTAAAACTACCCTCTTTTGAGACCTTTAAAAAGTCGTGTGCATGCAGTGGTAAAAAGTAGAACGCTTCAAAAAGTGAAGAGAGAAGAAGAACAGTTATCATTACAGGGATTATTTTTATAAACATCCCCATTTCACCCGTCATTAAAAGCATAGGTAAAAACGCAAAGACTGTTGTCAGAGTTGCAGTTAAAACAGCTGGAAACATCTCCGTAGCACCAACTATCACAGCCTCTTTTCTCTCCATCCCCTCTTCTAAATGTCTATAGATATTCTCAGCAACAACTATCGCTTCATCAACAAGCATTCCAAGAGCTATCAGCGCACCTAAGAGGGAGAGCATATTTAAACTGTTTCCAAGTATCTCTGTAACAATCAGACCAATCATAAAACTCATCGGTATCCCAATAGCCACAACCATTGCTATACCTCTGTTGATAAAAATCAGCATCGCTAAAAAGACAAGCATAAGTCCAAACGCAATGTTTGAAAAGACGGTATTGAGACGGTTTTTAATCCAAATCGATGTATCTGTATAGATATTGTAATTTAACTCTGTATGTTTTAACTCTTGCTCTTTGAGTAACTCTCTTATATCTCTTACAAGAGCTATGGAGTTTCCATCCTTGCTTTTTGTTATATTTATAGAGACATTTCTCACACCATTATAGTGAGAGAGTTCAACCTCGTCACTCAGTTTAAACGAAACTTTAGCGATATCCCCTATTCGCAGTTTTACACCACCAACACCTATCACTGTATCTTCTATACCTTGCTTATTTTTTTCTCCATTATAGGTAGATATATAGAGGTGATGTGCTTTTTGTTTTATAGTTCCCACAGGAAAAATCGAGCTTATATTTCTTATGGCTGATATCACTAGAGCAGGTTGGAGTCCGTAGGCTTTAATCTTCTCATTGTTTAGCTCTATATCCAACTCTTCATCAGCATCACCACGGATTGAGACTTCGCTTAGGTCCTTAAACTGTGCCAACTCACTCTTTAGCTCTTCAGCACGCTCAAGTAGCTCTCTCTTTGGTAAATCACCCGAGAGAGCGATAAGCACCAAAGGAAAAGCGTGTGTTTGAATCTTTGCTACCGGTTCACTCATATCAGCAGGGAGATCTTTTTTAACTGATGAGACGACATCTTTAACATCATTTAAAACATTGATATTATCTGAGCCTGTTTTGATGTCCGCTCTTATACTAAAAGAGCCATTTTTTATGCTTGTAACTACCTCTTCAAGCTCATCGATATTTTGCAGGTCATCCTCTATAGTTTGCACGACCATGTTATCGAGTACATCCGCAGACGTTCCTACATAGCCTCCCGTGATGGAAATTTTATCCATATTCATAGGTGGAAATATCTCTTTTGGGATATTAAGATATGCAAAAATAGAGAGGAGTAAAATAAATGTTAATGAGATATGATTGAGTAGTGGTTTATTTATTGAAAATTCTATAAATTTTCTAATCATTGCGTTTCCTAAAAAAGTGTGTCTAGTATCTGATTCTTAAATTTTATAGACTCAACTGAGCCATTTATAAGCCGGTTCTCTTCTTTTAGCGTATCATACTCAATTTTTAGTTTTGAAATGTCTCTACTCTTAAAGTAAATCTGTTGCTGAATATAAATTTTAGGAAAGAGGATCATCGCAACAAGGCTAAGTGCTAAAATAATATAGAGATAATATGTAAAATCTAAATTTTTCTTCGGTGCAAGAACTGAGCCTACCTCTAAAAGAAGTTCATTTTTTTCACTCAAAGCAGATCCATTTTAAAGACTCGCATCTTAGCACTTCTGCTTCTTACATTCTCTTTTAACTCATCATCTTGTGCCATTAGTGGTTTTCTTGTTATGACTTTTCCAAGTTGGTGATTATTTCCACATATACAACGCATAGCTTCAGGTGGGCAGATACAAGATTTTGACCAAGTAGAAAATGTCTGTTTTACTATTCTGTCTTCAAGTGAATGAAAAGAGATTATTGCTATTTTTGCTTCGGGAAGTCTTGCGTTTTTCAGACTAGAGAGTAGAGATTTCAGCTCACCAAGTTCATCATTTACCTCTATGCGAATAGCCTGCATTAGAAGTGTTGCTGGGTGTATTTTCTTTCCTCTTGGCATGTGATGTTTGAGTTTATCCCCTAGCTCTTTTGCAGAAGTAAAAGGACGGTTTTGAATTATTTCAGATGCTATTTTTTTATAATTTCTAAGCTCACCATACTCTAAAAGAATAGTCTCGAGCTCAGACTTTGAGTACTCATTTACAACATTTTCAGCGGTAAGAGGAGCACCTTTATCCATTCGCATATCAAGATTATCACTCTCATAAGAGAATCCTCTATCTTTTTGGTCAAGCTGAAGTGATGAGACACCGATATCTGCTAAGAGACCCTTTATATCAGCTGCGTTTACCTCACTTAAAATCTCTTTTATAACAGATGAAAAACGCCCTTTTCTGATACTTACTCTATCTCCAAACGCAGCTAATCTCTCTGTAGAGAAATCTATAGCAGTTTGGTCTTGATCTATTGCAATCAACTTAATGTTTGGATTTGCTTCAAGAATCATAGATGAGTGCCCGCCATAGCCCATTGTACAATCGATAATTATCCCGCTTTGTATATCTTTAAAAGTGTCAATAACTTCTCTATAGAGAACTGGAATATGTGGAGTCTCTTGCAACGGTAACCTCGGTAGTAGTATATTTAAAGAATTATACATAAATTTTGTCTAATTTAATTTTTTATGAGGTATCATAAAGAAAAAATTAGGAAATTACATGTTGGAACAGTATCAAACAGAAATTTTTGCACTCCTAGCCCTTTTACTTGTTGTATTAATATATCTACTGATAAAAGGTAAAAACCCTAAAGATAGCGATAGCTTAGAAGAGATTCAAACTGAGACAACTATAGATGAACCACAAGAGGTTTTAGTAGATGAGTATGATACTCCTGAAGTCGATTCAAGTGAAACGCAAGAGAAACTTACCAAAAAAGCTCCAATTGAAAATACTCCAATTGAAGAAACTCTAGCTGAAGTAGCGCAAGAGCCAGAAGATGAGTTTACCGGTAAAGAAGAGGGATCTTTTAGTGATACTCCTCAACAGAGACAAAATGATAAAATAGATGATATAAAACCAAAACATCACATAGCAAAAAGAGATGTTCCCCCACATGGAAAAATTACCAAAAAGGACTTTAAAGAGTTTGCAGGAACACGAGTTTTAGTTGCAGAAGACAATATAATCAATCAAAAAGTTATCAAAGGCCTACTTGCAGATACTGGTATAGAAGTTACTATAGCAGATGATGGGCAGGAGTGTTTAGATATTTTAGAAAAAGATAGTGACTTTTTACTAATCCTTATGGATGCACACATGCCTCGTGTTGATGGTTTTGAAGCTACTCGTGCTATTAGAGCGAACCCAGACTATGAACATATTTTAGTTGTTGCCCTAAGTGGAGATACTGCCGCTGATGACATAAAGAAAATGACAGAAGCTGGTATGAGTGAACAGCTTGAAAAACCACTTAGAATGGAGGCTCTCTACGATATCTTTTATGCCTACTCTATTCCTGAAGGTAGTGCTGAAGAGAGTGAGGATGAAGAGTTTGTAAATGTGATCGTGACAAAAGAGTTACATGGAGACAAAGGTTTAGAGATTTGTGGTGGAGATGAAGAGTTTTACCATGAAATATTAGCTGAGTTTGTTAACGACTATGGGAACTCTACTCAAAAACTAGGTGATTTACTAAGAGTTGGTGAGCTTCAAGCTGCTGATAAACTACTGCTTGACATAGTAGGTGTTACGGCAAATATTGGTGCAGACAATCTCAACAGAATTGCCCAAATTATAAAATCATCACTAAATGATACAACTGAAAAAAGTTATCTTACTCTGCTTCAAGAGTATAAAGCTTCCTTGGATAACTTACTAGCGGATATTAAAGAGTACAAATAGACTCTTTAACCACGAGATAGGGCTTCTTGCACATTCTCGTTAGCCATAGATATATTCCAAACTGGCTCCCAAACTACTTCAACTTCAACCTCTTTTATATTTTGCATCTTCTCTACTGACTCTTTTACCCACTGTGTAATCATCTGATGAAGAGGACAGGCTTTTGTAGATAAGGTCATAGTAACTTTTACATTCCCATCATCATCACATACAGCATTATAGATGAGTCCCATCTCTACAAGATTAAAACCGACCTCAGGATCGATTACAGTTGAGATGGCTAAAAAAAGTTCTTCTTTTGAGTACATAGATATCTCCTTATATTTTTTATAAGTATATCTATTTTAATTTATGTGGAAGTTGATATTACTCAACTTGTGCTAGTTCTATTTTTGAAACTTTATCTATTTTTGTTCTTGTTAAATCTATCTCTTGCATATTATATTCTATCTCAAAATCTTTAAAAAATTCATCAACATACGCCAAAACATCTTGCTTTATAAGTGCATTTTTACTTAAAATAACAAAATCATCCCCAAATATTCTAAAGACTAAAGAGTCCTGATTATTTTCATATAAAACAGTAGCAAAACCACTTAAAAGTGCATCACCCTCTGTCCAACCGTTAGCTTTATTGTAGCCAGAGAAATTTTTTAATGAAAACATCACTAGGTATTTATACTCTGCATCAAAGCTATTTCGCGTAAGAACTACCTCTAAATAGTTTTGATTATACAACTCACTTAATGTATCTTTATAGAAGTATGCGAACCTCTCTTGTTCAAGCTTACTCTGTGGAAACTGAGATATATTTTCATCAATGACTATCTCTTTTAGAGCTACTGCTGCGTTTTTGACAACATCAGGGTGAAACTGCTTTGCACTGAGGTTTAGAATCTCACTAATCGCTTCGGTAACACTTTTTCTTGACTTATAGATTCTATTTGTTGTCATTGCATCAAAGGCATCTGCTACTATCATAATACGTGCTAAAGGAGTTATCTCATCCCCTTTTAAACCCCTCGGATATCCATTTCCATCGTGTCTCTCATGATGAGAATAGACTATCTCTGAAAAGGATTTAAACATAGGAATATCTTGAAGTAAATTGTAACTAACCTGCACATGCTCCTGAATAAGCTTATACTCTATCTCATTTAACTTCTTTGGATTTAGTAAGACTGCATCAGGAGTGGCTATCTTACCTACATCATGAAGTATTCCAGCCTCATAAATTGTTGCACAATCCTCATCACTAAAGTTCATCTCTTTAGCTATAAGCTTACAGTACTCAGCAACTCTTTTTGAGTGACCTGCCGTGTAAGTATCTCTCTGCTCAATCATATCAACCATAAGGTAGAGTGTCTTCTCGTAGTTATCTTTTTGCTCACCCATCAGGTGGACTACTTCAGCTGTTTTCTCATCAACCATCTCTTTTAAACGCAGTGAATACTCTCGGTTTTCCTTAAACTTTTTTAGTTTAAGGACGAGTTTATAGAGCTCTTGATTTAACTGTGTGAAATCAAAGGGTTTGAGTATATAACCATCAATACCTGTCTTTATAGCTCCATACATATACTCAGGTTCATTATGTGCCGTAGTGATAAGAATAGCTTGATTTTCATTGATCTTTTTAATCTTTTCAATCATCTCAAGACCACCCATATTTGGCATTGAGAGGTCTGTGATGATTAGATCAAACTCACCCTTTTTATATGCATCTAAGCCCTCCACACCATCATTTGCACTCACAACAAGTTTAAAAAACTTCTCTAGGTAGTTAAACATAACATTTCGAATCGACGTGTCATCTTCTACATAAAGAGCATTCAACTCTTGGCACATCTCTTGAAGCTCTTTAATATCGGTCATGATAACTCTCCTAACTGCTTCATAACAAAAATCATATCTTCAAATGAGAGTGGTTTTTTCAAAGTTATGTTGCTTAACTCTTTATCATAATCTTTTATCCCTCTCGAGGCAGTTAAAAATATTATAAACATGTTTGGGCTAATCTTTCTAATCTCTTTAGCTAAGTCTATCCCATCCATCACCGGCATAAGAATATCTGTAATGAGAACATCAAAATTTTTATCTTCTTTAAAAGTATCAAGCGCCTCTTTTCCATCAGAAGAGACTACTACCTCATCAAAAAACTTTCTTAAAAACACACCAGTACCATTTCTGACATCTAACTCATCATCAACAAAAAGTACTTTTAAATCTTTGACTTTCTCTTTTAACAGCTTAGTATCACTCATCCGGCTCTCCAACTCTTGGTCTATCTGGCAGCAGTTTTATCTCAAAACATGCACCTTTACCAAAATTAAATACCTCTATTATACCATTAAAGAGTGAAACCATAACTAAAAGAGTTTTCATCTTATATCTCCTCTTCCCGATATTGTAAGTGGCAGTGAGATTTTAAAGCAAGCTCCCTGCTCTGCGTTTGATACACTTATACTTCCATGAAGATGCTTCTCTACAATAGTCTTGCTCATATAAAGACCTAAACCTGTACCATTCTTCTCACTCTTTGTTGTAAAATAGGGTTCAAAAACTCTTTGAATTACCTCATCATCAATACCACCACCGTTATCACATATATTTAAAACAACTCTTCCATCAATCAACTCTTCACTAATAAGCACTTCTCTCTGCGAGCTTCTCTTTTCTACGAGAGCATCTTTAGCATTGTTGAGTAAGTTTATGATAACCTGCATCAGCTCTCTTGAGTAAGTCTCGCACTCTTGATTTGACTCATGTCTCACCTTAACCTCTATATTTGAACTTATAAGTGAACTATTTATTATTTTGAGTGTTTCATCTACAACATCCTTCATAGAGACTCTTTTAATACTCTTGTCTGGTCTAAAAAAACCCCTAAAATCATCTATGGTTTTTGAGAGCTCTTGCGTTTGCTTCAAAACATCACTAGCACTCTCTTTGAACTTCTCTTTATCTATCATATCAAGTTCAATATCGACAAGTATATTGTTCGCATCCATAGATATCACACTGATAGGTTGTCTCCACTGATGAGCTATCATACTTATCATCTCACCCATGGCAGCGTGGCGAGATTGAGCTAACAGCATCTCATCTTTATAGACCAACTCTTTTTCCATATGCTTTCGACTACTCTCAACCTCAAAGATTGTCTCTGTCAGAAGATTTGCTTTTGCTTGGGCAAGATACGCCATCGCCCTCATACGAAGAGAGTTCTCTGTCATTTTTCTATTTGAGAGTAGTGTCTGATTTAGCTGTTGCGATGACTCAGATACTAAATCTTTATCGTAACTATTTGACATATCATACCTCCTCTAAAAGGTCTATTCCACACTCTACAGTTTTTAAGTACTCTATAGCTTTTTGAACACTCTCGCCCTCTATGACACTTCCATGTTGGGGTAGAATTCTCTCTATATCATAAGCGTCTAACTTATTTAAAAAGTTTTTTAGTATCTTATTACTTGGCATATAGAGCTGATGAAAAGCCTTCATATTCTCTAGTAGGTTCTCATCTTCAAAGAGATTCCACTCTTTTGAAACACCACCAAAGATATCTCCAGTAAATAGACTCTTTGTCTTTTTATCATAAGTAACTATTGCACCTGGTGAGTGTAAAAATGGAGCATAGATAAACTCTAACTCTCGTCCACTCTTAAGTCTGATTTTGTAATCATTCTCATCCACAGCATATATATCAGACTTTAAACCATAGTGTCTCACCAGTCTCGCTGTGTTTGAGTGAACGGCTATTTTCAACGCAGGATTCTCTATCACATCTTCGACTATCGCCATATTTCCACACACATCAGGGTCTTGGTGCGATGCTACTGTCACACCAACAGTTTTAAAGTCAACAACCTCTAAAACCTTTCTCATTATGACAGGAAAGTCAGGGATAGATCCAGTGTCAAAAAAGACCACCTCTTCATCATCTATAAGGACATAAGAGTTACAGTGAAGATTCGTATCTCTCTCCTCAAAACCTACCCAGTAAATATCTCGTAGTATCGTTACCGCACTATCATAGTCTAAAGTCATACCTTACTCCTCTGTACTAAGTTCATTAGGAAGCTCAATCGTAAAACAAGCACCCTCATTATCATTCTCTACACTAAGCAGACCCTCTAAATGTTTCTCAACAATTGTTTTACTCATATAAAGCCCTAAACCTGTTCCATTTTTCTCACCCTTAGTTGTAAAGTATGGATTGAAGATTTTCTTCATGTTCTCCTCACTTACACCACCTGCATTATCACAGATTTTAAGCCTTAGGTTATTTTTATCTTCACTCATATAAACAGATATTTTTTTACTTTGAACTCTCTTATCTACAAGTGCCTCTTTTGCGTTTTTAATGATGTTTATAAAAACCTGCATCAGCTCTCTTGTGTAAGTAGTGATTTTTTTATGCTCATCAATATTTAAGATAAACTCTACTTGGTTGTTATTTAAAGATTTTCCTATAACAGCCAGAGCATCATCAAACAACTCTTTTACAACAACTTCTTGCGCCTCTTTTTCAGGTCTAAAGAAGTTTCTAAAATCATCTATAGTTTTTGAGAGCTCCTGCGTTTGCTTGATGATATCTTCAGAAGCACTTCTAAGAGTATCCTCATCTACCATCTCAAGCTCTATATCAGCAAGTATGTTATTTGCATCCATAGATATAACACTGATAGGCTGTCTCCACTGATGAGCTATCATACTTATCATCTCACCCATGGCAGCGTGACGAGACTGTGCTATCATAAGCTCCTCTTTTTCATGCAGGGCATCTTTTAACTTATACTCATCTGTAATATCAACTATAATGGTACCTATTTTATTAGAGTCTTCATCCTCTATGACAAAGCCCATTGTACGGAATACTCTCTTCTCATTATCATAATTTGTATATTCATCAACCTCATCTATAAACCTCTCTTTTAAGATTCTCGCATCAACTGCGTTTGCAGTCTTGACATCTTCTACTGAGAGTAAATCTTCAGATTTTAATCCGATAATATCTTTATCATTAAAAAAAGCTTTTGCTGTTTTATTTGCGTAAACAATACGAGCATTCTCATCTTTGATAAGAATACTCCCTGGTACATACTTCATAAACTGCTCAAACTGCTCTTTGGATAAACGCAGTTCATCTTCAAGGTTTTTCTGTGCTGTCATATCAACAGAGTTTCCAACAAGTCCTAGGATTTTGCCCGAAGCATCACGAAGTGGAGCTTTCACTGTGAGTAAGTAAACCTCTCTACCGTCTGGATATGTCACCCACTCATAGTTTGATTGCGTTTTTCCTGATTCCAACATCTTTTTATCGTAAGCTCTAAAACTATCAGCTACTTCTTTATCAAAAAGGTCATAATCCTCTTTACCTAAGAGTTCATCTCTACTATGCCCTATAAACTTCTCAAAGGCTACATTAGACTCAAGATATTTAAACTCACTATCTTTGACAAAGATAAGGTTTTCAACTGAGTTTATAGTGTTGTTTAAAAGAACTTCAAGCTCTTTCTCTTTTGTTCTATCTTCATAAGAGGCTACTATATCACCATTAGAGAGTCTAAATATATAATTCTCTCTCCATCCAGATATGTTTTCATCTGAGTAGTAAGATATTGGCATCTTATAAGGTTTGCCTGTTCTATAGACATCTCTAAAGATATCTAAAAGTCCAAACTCCTCAATACCCTCAAAAACCTCATCTACTCTTTTTCCAAGCACCTCATCTTTTTTTATATCCTCTAACTTTTCAACTAAAGAGTTCAAAGTTTTTATTTTGAAGGTTTTACCATCATCATCTGTTGAGTACATAATATTTGCACTTTTTGTATGCTCAAAAAAGTCATAGTAAATTTTTTCATTCTCTATAAGTTGCAGTTCTAGTTCTTTTTGCTTCGTAATATCTGTATGAAAACCAACCATACGAACAGCTTTTGAATCTTCATCAAACTTAGTCTGTCCACGATCAAGAATCCATACCCATGAACCATCTTTATGACGAAGTCTATGAATGTTTTCATAAAAGTCTGTTTTGCCTTCCATATTCTCTGTGTAGTCACGCTCTGCGTTTTCTTTATCATCAGGATGTACTAGGCTTGCCCATGTCTCAATGCTATTCTCAAGTTCCTTATCCTCATATCCAACTTGCTTTTTCCACTGAGGGGAGAAGTACAGCTCACCTGTTTGAAGATTCCAGTCCCATAAACCATCATTTGTTCCATTGACTGCTATCTCAAGTCTCTCTTTGATATACTCTGACTCTGTTATATCATTAAAGATGACTACACTGCGATTTTTATCATCAATTCTGATTCTGTTTGCCCCAACAATAAAATGAAACCTCTGATCATTTTTATACATACATGCATAATGAATCTCATCAGGTCTGCTAAGGACATACTCTAACCAAGGGATACCATCAACTACTGGGTTTAGACAAATCTTCTCAGCTGTAAAATACTCACAAATACACTGATGCTCTGCCTTAAATGCCTCCAGGCTCTCATAGCCAAAAAACTCAAGCATCGCAGGGTTTGCTCTGTAAATCTCCTCTCCATTAGTGACAATCATAACACTAGGAGTTACATCAAAAATACTCTCAAGGTAATCTTTGTTAAAGCTAAGCTCTTTCTCACTCTTGTTAATCATCTCAATCTGTTTCAAGTAAAGACTCGACACATCTTTTTGGTATCTACCTATACGACGATAGACATATAGAGCCATTGCAACTAAAATAAAAAGCACAGTGATATATATATAATACTGAGTCATATTAAGAAGTAGGCTCTTTTTTAAAAATCTCTGAAAAAAGATTATCTTAACACTCTCTTCACCGCTAAAGTTTTTTAGAGTAACGAGATGTGTAATATATTTCACATCTCCTAAATCAATCTCTATACCACTCTTTAACTCTCTTGATCGTTCAGATATTTCACAAATTCTCTTAAGTTCAGGTGTTATATCAGACTGAAGTCTATACTCTCCTATCTCTACACTATTAGGCTTTGAATAGAGTTGCAGTTCATCCTTTTTAATAAAAATCATACCTTCAAAACCATTAATGTTATTCACTGCATTAAGTATAAAGTTTGGATTTACCCCAACCTCAAAAGCTCCAATATAGACTCCATTTTTGTTAAAGATAGGAGTAATCACTCTATAAACTGTAGCGTACTTTCCTGTCTCATACCCTGTTATGAGTTTATGATGTTTATGAATATTTCTAAGCATCTCTCTATGCTCAGATATTCTGTCTCCATACTCTTCTCTCTTATGAACTCTTAAAAATGAGCTCCCATCACTTAGGTGCAGATGCATAACTTTAAAGTGCTCACTCTCCTCTCTCATGAGTCTAAACTTTGGTTCTAAAAGCCTATATGCAGCCTCTCTGTCTCCACTTTCAATCATGCTTGCTATATCTGTTGTCTCAACAATACGACGGGTACGATAAACATAATCCTTCATGAAATGTTTTATAGTATGCTCTAAGCTCATATCAATCTTCCGTGAATACTCCTGCTGTTCTCTCTTATCTTGCTCTGTTTGAAAACTATACACAGATATAAAAATAAGAAGAACCACTAATACAATAGCAGCAACTATGGAGCTTGTTACACCTAACTTAAAACGCTCTGCATCTCTTTGTATCATCCTCTACCCCTTATAAAGCTCTTGCATAAAATCACTGCCACACTGCAACTCTTTAAACCACTCTAAAAACTCCTGCGTTTTTGCACCTTCAAAGATAAGTCCATGCTGCGGAGCTATTATGTTTACATCCAACTCTTCTATCTCTTTAACCCAAGCACGACAGAGTTTGTTTGAACCCATGTAGCGTTTGTGAAAGCCATGTAGATTATCAATGTGTTCTTCAAAGTTCTCTACATGCTTGTAGTCACTAGGTGCGTTTACTACTGCGGCACCTATATCTCCTGAGAAAACTATCTTTGATTTTGAATCATACAAAGAGAAGTTACCCGGAGAGTGTAAAAAGTGAGCAGGAACAAACTTAAGGTACTCATCTCCAAACTTTAATTTTGCCCCTGCATCTTGCAGAGCCATAACCCTGCTCATCTCCATAAAACCGTAGTGACTCATAAAACGCACCCATAGACTCGGCATGATAAACTTAGCCTTTGTACTAATAGCCCACTGAGCGATAGAGCCTGAGACATCGGGGTCTTGATGAGAGAAGAAGATAAACTTTACATTTTCAACCTCCACATGCTCACTCACTGCATCATAGAGTTCATCAAAGATAGCCGCACTTCCCGGATCTACTAAAACACCTACTCCATTTTGGACGATAAGGTACTGATTAACTGAGAGAAAAGAGTCCTCATGAGCTTCATCATCAAAGGAGAACATTACACATTTATGTACACCATCATCATATAAAACTTTTTCTCTGTTATCCATTTTGCAATCCTTTAAACTCTCTGATTATCGACATTTGACGACTTGTTATATACTTAACTAACTCTCTTGTTTTTAAATCTTTAAATAATAAGACAACACTAAAACTGTATCTTGACTCACTTTTTCTCAACATAGTTGCTTTTGTATTTATAATAAGAGGCTTTTTATTTAACTCCAAAACGATATCAACAATCACCTCATCACCAATCTGCAGACCAGCTGGCAGTGCGTTTAAGTTTAACTTCACAGCATCTAAAGAGATATCTTCAACTCTCACATCACCATGAAATTTATTTTCACCTAAAAAGAGAGAGACACTATGTTTCTCTTCAGGGATGACTCGAATTGTTTTTCTTGTTATTGGAGATGAGTTCATGAACCTTAGCTTTGTTAACTCTATATTTTGGTTCTCAAAGCCTATTTTCACTACTGTCATACACTCTAGTGCAGAGGGGAGTGCCTCTGAAACAATGATAGTTTTTTTCTCATGCTGCACGGCTTTTAGTTGCATATAGAGTGTTTTGAGAACAAGGGACTCATCTTTTACCTCAGCTATCACACCATCGTTCGTAATACTCAAACCTTTATAGTAGTTATGCAGTTCTATTTTTGCACTATTTCTCTGTATAACTTCAAGTAGGTCAAACATCGCTTTTGAATCTTGTTCTTTATCATCAAGCTGGCTCTGTTTTGAGTCAAAAAGTTTGAGAAGCTTTAACTCTGTAACATCATCAAAAGAGAGAATTCCATATCCACTCTTCTCAGGGATAATTTGATACTTCACTATCAGGTGTTTTATCTCACCTTTTTGATTTTTCATTTTTATATGGAAAAGTTTTTTATCGTTGAGTTGTAGTTTATTAATTGCCCTCTCTTCATCACTATCATATAAAAAGCCGCTATGCTCCATAAAGTGCCTACTCAAGTCACCATAACTCTCCGTAAACTCCTCAAGGGAATCAACACCGAAAAAATCTAAAAATATCTGATTTGCTAAGAGAGGTCTGCCCCTGTTTAACATCATAACCATAGAGCTTTGGTAGTTAAATACATTTTGCATATTTGTATAAAAAATCTGGGTATTTTTTTCGTGTTTAATCTCTTGAAGTGCTATATGAAGTACGCCTGTCAACTCACTAACATTCACAGGTTTTTGAAGGTAGCGAAAGACACCACTCTCTATGGATTTGAGAAGATACTCTTTATCATCAAACGCAGACATGATGACTACCTTAGTAGCCGGCTGAATATTTTTAATACGCTTGACAAGCTCAATACCGTCCATATTTGGCATCTTGATATCAGTGATGACAAGGTGGTAGTGGTTTTTTTTAAAAAGCTGAAGTCCAGCTACTCCATCTTCAGCAACATCAACTCTCTCAAAAAACTTGCCGAGTAGTTTTGCTGCGTTTAGTCTGAGAGCTTTGTTATCTTCAACATAAAGGACAGTATGCTCTTTTGCAATAGATTTAAACTCTTTTAAATCACTCATTATCACCTCTGTTTATGTATGATAACATAGATAAGGTGTAAAGTTTATTTAAAGTATATCATGTAAAAAACAGTGCGTATAAACGCAACAGCACCTACCACTAAAAAGGAGGCACCTGCGTTTATAAGCAGCTCTGTTTTAGTAGCTAATGCCACTGTAACAAGAATAACTCCAAGGGCAGTAAAGAGAAACTGAGCTTGTGAACTTCT
>JAYEMB010000029.1:0-1201 GCA_034717855.1 Campylobacterota bacterium | reverse complement strand
CCATAAGGAAGCAGTGCAGGAGAGTAGAGAAACCCGAGTGCCATGAGTAGAGTTCCAATGAGAAGCAGAGGCCAGATGGCGTAAAAAAGTTCAACTCCAAAGTGCCCAACTTCAAGGACAACGGGAACTAGCTGTGCCATCGCTCCAAAGATTATCATCATAACAAAACCAAGTAAAAACAGATGCACAAAACTTAAAACTTTAGGGTTTAGATATGATAAATCATCAAGACTGAAAGAGAATATAGACAAAGCACTTAAAAGATAAAAGAGACTCCCTATAATGAAAAAGGGAGCTATTAGTTTAAATGGAGGTGCAAAATCTTGTGAGATAGAAGACATAAGAGTAAATTAACCACCACAGCTTGTTTGAGAGAGGTCAGAATCTACACCTGCGTTTATGTTTGAAAAAGTAACTTTTACAAAGCCATCCATAATATCTTCAACATCATAAGCCACATCAGCTTCCAACTTGCCAAAGAGTCCACCTGGAGCTTTATGATTAATCATCACTAAAGTGTTATCTGTGTTTTTAATGAGCTTAAGACCACTCATTGCGTTTACCATCGGGTGAGGAGGTCCCTCGGCTGAAGTATCAAAGTAGTAAGTACTCACACCATCTTTTGCTAGTTCAAAAAAATCTACTGTAGCGCCTTCAACTTCTATTTTCTTTGCTTCGTCTGGAATAGTTATCATAATAAAAACCTTCTAATTTAATATGGTTCATTATAATAAGTATTCATAGAGATAATATTGATATCTATCAACTATTTATCAAATAGTGTCAAATATTGTCAAATTTATTCAAAAAGAACTCTGAGTCCCTCTCTGTTTGTAATAACATAACCGTTAGATGTCTTCTCAACCAGCTCAAGCGTCACAAGTTTTTTAAACATTCTTGATAGTGTTTCAGGCGTCATATGAAGATGTTGTGCAAGCTGAGAGTGCTTCATACGAAGTGCTTCTTCATTTTCAGAGATATACTTCGCTATTCTTGCTGTTGAGTCAAGTACAATATTTAAAGATATCACACTCTCTAAATTTTTTATCTTTCTTGAGAGTGATTTAAAGAAGTTAAGTGCAACTGTAGGGTTATTAAAAAACTCTTTTTTAAACTTTTCAAAATCTATCTCTATAACTGTTCCATCTGTATCAAAAGAGCCAGATGCAGGATAAGGCAGATCTTCGAGTGTAACCATCTC
>JAYEMB010000028.1:3751-5275 GCA_034717855.1 Campylobacterota bacterium | reverse complement strand
CTATCAACATAACCACGTCCAACAGTAAAGTGGTAGAGTGTTTGGAAACGATTGTCTTTGAGTCCTAGCATATTATGAACAGTGTCATCTAAGAAACATCCAATCCCTGTTCCTGAAAGCCTAAAAGAAGTAGCTTCAAGGTAGAGCTGTTGACCAATAGCTCCACACTCCCAATATAACTCTTTGTACCTGTGTGCTCCATAATCTTGAATCTGCTCAGAAAAATTACATAACATTCCAAGAGAGAAGGCTCCATCACTTGCTATATCTTGTGAGCAACTTATCGCCTTTGAAGCCATCTGTAAATCTCTACCCTCTAGAAAATATAAATCTTTTAACTCAGTTTTATTCCACTTAAACGCAGTGTGCATCTGTTCTTTAAGAGGCTCTTTATCTCTCTCATTTCGTATATAGATATATAAACCAGATTCATAATCTTCAACTCTGTGAACAAAAAGAACTAAATGGGCTGAGTTCTCTTTTGCATCAAGAGGTTCATTAACACTAGAGAGTATGGCGTGAAACTGCTCCTTAGTTATAGAAGAAGTTACTTTATCCATTACATGAATACTTCTGCGATGAAGTACAACATTTTTTGACTCTTGTGTAGCTTCTCTCACTATAGAAGAGTGTTGAGTTTGGGCTTGCTTTATTTGAGGAGCTGAAGTTGCGTTTTCTATCTCTGGTATGATGTCCCAACTCTGCATACTTGGACTGAGCTTGTTTGCAACTCCTTCATACTTCAAAGGAACTTGTTCTAGTAGAGCTTCTATATTTAGTGAAGGGTCAACAAACTCAGGAGATACAACAAAGAGCATGTCTCCTATCTCTGTTTCAAAAAACCTGTTCTCTTGATTTACTCCTAAAAGTGAAGATATATCTGCGTCGCTTACACTATCAAGTCTTGTGATTTTCCAGCCTAACATTTTGGCAGATACGACGAATGATTGCCAAGCGTGTCCTGAGTCAAGATTTACATAACGAAATGCTCGCTCTCCATACTTCCATACTTCACGCCAAGAGATACTAGAGAGTCCTATAAGAAAGCTCTGTTTTGGAAGGGTGTCCCAAAAAGATGTATCAAACGCAGTTAGGTGTTCAAGTCCATGATTTTTTGGAGTGTAATGAAGCACAGATGTTTTGTGATTTTGCTCCTCTAGTACAGGAGGTAAAATTAGATAAGTCTCCGTTGGATGTAAGTTCCCGCTCGAAGCGTTACACCTCACTGCCCACGAACTATCTCCTGAGACTTTCCAAGCTGCTAAACCCATCGAGAACTGGAGAAGCTGAGAGATAGACTCTTTAAGAAGTGGAGCTGAGGGCAGGTAACTATCAAGTAGATGATAGGGCGGGGTTGTGTTTTCTAGGGCTAATGGAAGCTCTATACTCTCTACCCCATTATAGTTTCTAAAAGGATTTGGCTGAGTACTCCAGTCCATATATCCTAGTGAACGAGCATATCTTTGTTGTGAGTGTTTAGTTGTTTCATGGTAGTGAAAAACTCTCTGTAGTGATTTATTCATG
>JAYEMB010000028.1:0-3651 GCA_034717855.1 Campylobacterota bacterium | reverse complement strand
ATAGTACTGCGTTTATCACCTACTTGGGTGCGTTTTGGAACCTTTGAGTACTTTAACTCGACAAACCAATATGAGAAGCTCCAGCAACTTGCGGATTATGTCATTGAAGAGAGCTTTGCTTATCTTAAAGGTGAAGAGGGTGTATATCTTAAAATGTATACTGAGATAGTAAAAAATACAGCAACTACTATAGCAAAGTGGCAGAGTGTAGGCTTTAACCACGGAGTAATGAATACTGACAACATGTCTATAGATGGAAGAACGATAGATTATGGACCCTTTGCGTTTTTAGATGATTATGATAAAAATTATATCTGCAACCATACTGATCGAGAGGGGCGTTACAGTTTTTCAAGTCAACCAGGAGTTGCATATTGGAACTTGGATATGCTTGCTCGTACACTCTCTCCAATTATTAACTATGAGTTAGCCGAGGAGATACTTGAGGATCTCTTTAAAAGTACGTTTGAGAATGTTTACTCGGAAATTATGTATGATAAAATGGGTTTAGAGAGAGAAGATGAGGATGATAGAGTACTATTTCAAAAGATGCTTAGTGCCTTAGAAAACGCAAAGATTGACTATACAATGTTTTTTAGGAAACTCTCGCGTTTTGATGGGGATAAGTCCAAGATATTGGATATTGCAATACATAGAGAACCGCTAGATAGATGGTTAGATATCTATAGTGAGCGTTTAGACAAAGAGACTCAAGGTGAAACTAAACGCCATGAGAAGATGCTTAGAGTAAATCCGAAGTACATACTTAAAAATCATATACTCCAAGAGGCGATAGAAAAAGCGCAGGAGCATGACTTTAGCATGGTAAACGAACTCTTAAAAGTGGCACTTACTCCTTTTGATGAGCATGAGAAGTTAGAGCATCTATGTAAAGCAACACCGATGGAGTCAAAAAATATAAAACTTAGTTGTTCTTCATAAAAAGATTTAGTTTACCCTATGCAGATTGATCACTTAGGTTCATTCTATTTCTACCACCGTTCTTGGCAAGATAGAGAGCTTCATCTGCGAAGTGGTAGAGAGTGTCCATATCTTTGTTTTTTTCATGAGAGATTGTAGCGACACCGATACTAGCAGTCACATACTCTGATATATTAGAGTCAGCGTGCTCAATTTTCAAGTTTTCAATAACTTCGCATAGAGAGGAGATCCATTTGTGCGTTTTATTAGAATCATCTGAGAGGATTACTCCGGCAAACTCTTCACCACCGAGTCTAAAAACAAAATCATCACCTCTATGGATATAATCTCGTATAGCGTGAGCTACTTTAATAAGAGTCCCATCTCCTTTTAGGTGACCATAGTGGTCATTATAGTTTTTAAAAAAGTCAATATCTAAAATAAAAAATGTAATATAGTGCTCTTTGCGTTTGGCTAAAGAGATAAGTTTTGGAAGCATTTCATTGTAGTATCTGCGATTATAGAGACCTGTCAACTGGTCTGTAATAGAGATACTTTTTAACTCTTTAAGATGTGCTTTCTCATTTTCTCTAATCTCAGCGAGTTTTATATCAGATGCCTCAAGAGCAGACTCATTCATATAAATGACAAACGTGAGCATTGAAGAAGCAACAACTAGTCTAAGCCAGTCTTGGATTAACCATGTTCCATTATTCCATACTTCTATTGCACTGTATGCCATAGTAAAAAGAACTGCATAGAAGAGAATAGAGAAATAGAGTCCAATTCTCTTTCCATTTGTTAGTATTGCAAATATTGGTAAAAAGATTGTCCAGATAAGAGAGAAATGACTAGCTCCGTTCAAATAGATAAACGTCAAGAAGAAAAACATTAAGTTAAAAGTGGCGAGCTTAGCTGCTAAGGGTACATTATTATATTTTTTTAGATTGTAGATTGCATATATAGATACAAGAGCCGCAATAGCATCCAGAGAAGCAACGATATAGTTGTGTAAGAAAACAGCATTAACGAACGAAAAAAGTACAAATACAAAGACAGTAGCCATCAATATTATACTGATAAGTAAAATTCTTCTGTAAGAGCAGTTGTCATCATACTCTACATTTAAGGCCAATATACATAATAATTTATCCATATCACAATATTATCATAAATAATTAAAAATTATAGGTAGATTAGAATTTTTGTTGCTATAAATATGACTCCCAAAAATAAAACAGAGGAGAGAAAGACTAAGGCAGTGACAACTCGGGGTTTACAATCATAAAGTGAAGCGAGATTTACATTCGCGACAGCGAGGGGCATCATGAGTTCTATAAAGATGATGCCTTTTATCATGCTCTCTAGCTCTATGTTGATTAGAACTATAAACGCAAGAGCAGGGAGTAGTAGGAACTTGAAAGTGAGTATCCAAACAACTAAAGTTTTACTAATCTCTTTTATCTTGGTTCCGTAGAGATAGATACCAAATAAAAAGAGTTGCATTGTCATTGATGCGTAGGCTCCCATCATGAGAGTATTTAAAATTGTCCCACTTGGTTTGTATCCGTAAACGCTGAGTAGTATCGCGATGATAGCTGCCCAGAGGATGGGGAGTTTAACTATGTTTAAAAGAGATGTTTTTGCATCATATGTTCCACGCGAGTAGTAGTAAACGCCGATAGTATAAACCACAAAGACATTCACAAGGTTTACAACTGTGGTGTAAGGGATAGACTCTTCACCAAAGATAGCGATGTTTATAGGGATGCCAAGATTACCGGTATTTCCTATGATGGCGGCAACTGTAGCAATAGAGTACTCTTTTTTGTTTTCAAAAAGAAACTTTGCGACAACTGCTGCAATGATAACAACAAGAGCTACGATAAGAAGGTAGATAGATGGAGCGTAGAGCAGAGTGATATCTATAGGGCGAATCAGCAATCCCCAAAAAGTTAAAAATACCTGTAAAAAGTAGACATTTATCAGAGTGATAGTTTTGTCGTCTATCTGCTCTTTGAAACTCATCTTCGCAATATAGCCGATGAGTATAAAAATGTAAATACTTAAAATAGAAAAGATTATTGAACTCATAGCCTTATTATAATATAATCTTTTCATGCAAACAATTGAAAATATAAATAAAACGATAGAAGAGAACTTGGCTGTGATGGTTTACTTTTCCGCACCCACCTGTAATGTCTGTCACGCTCTAAAACCAAAACTTTTAGAGGCTCTTGATGCAAACTTTGAAGAGTTCAATATTGAGAGTGTGGATATATCAGTTGAAGAAGATATCGCCCCTCACTTTGCAGTATTTGCTATTCCTACTGTTTTGATATTTTTAGATGGCAAAGAGTTCTTGAGAAAATCTCGTCACATGAGTGTTGATGAGGTGATAAATGAGATCAAACGCCCTTATGAGATAATGACAAGGTAAGTTATGAAAACTACAAGTATAAAAGTTTTAACAGCAACTCTGCTTCTCTTCTCTCAAGTAGGATGTGCAAGTGATAGCTACTACTATAAGAACTCTCAAAAAGTGGAACTACAGCCAAAACCTTTTAGAAGTAGTACAAAGATAGACTACTATCAAAACAGTAGAGGTATAGTTCTTGGTGTGAGTGACAGACTTATCTTAAAACTGAAAAATCCTCAAAATCTAAAAGAGTATCTATTAGAGTTTGACTTAAAGATTGAGAGGTCTCTGAGTGAAAATATCTATCTCTT
>JAYEMB010000027.1:0-5352 GCA_034717855.1 Campylobacterota bacterium | reverse complement strand
TACTTAAAAGATGAATTACAAGATGAGATCTTTGACAATGCTTATAACTTCGGACTGCTAGATATCCATGTAGATAATAACCGAAATAACAGCTGGAACGATACCTCGGTTTTTGAAAACGGAGAAGCTTTATATAAACACCTCGTTTCACAAAGAAAGCGTCTTAACAGTAAAGAACATCTTAGTAACGCTGAAAGAAATAGCATTAATAATGATATCCAGAAACATGCAGAAGCTCTAAATCTTTCCATTGCTAGAAGAAATCTCGACTCTCTTGTTGTCCCAACTAAAGACCTAGAACCTTTAGCTAAGAAGCATGGTCTTGAGGTTTCAGAAGTAAGAAAGATATATGCAGAGTCTTTTGGTGATCAGAGAAGATTCAAAAACAAACTAGCCAATCTAATTGATCGTAATAATATAGATGAACAGAAAAAGATAACAAGTGATAGATGGGACTCTGGTAGAAATAAAACACTTTCTATTGATAAGTTCCTCACCAGAGGAATGTCAACCAAGGGTCTTCTTGCTTACTACAAAAATGATTTGAATGGTCTTGATAGTAAACAAAAAGCAAAGGTCAAGGCATCTCTGGAAATAAAAAGTGAATTACTTTTTAAACGTGAGAATGAACAAGACATAGAAAGAATAAAAGCTGAGAATAATCAAGAGCTTACACTTGGAGATATCTTTGCTGGTGTTGGCACTGAAAAGCTTTCTCGTTATGAAAAATCACTATTAACTTCTGACACAATAGTTGGTGAGTTTAAGAACAAAGAGAAGCAGGAGTTTTACCAAAAGGCAGCAAAAGTATTTAATGCTGATCTTATTATTGTTTCTGGTGGTACAAATATCAGAGGCTCCAGAAACAGAAGTGCTTATTATCCACCAACTGAAACTGAGAATGCTAAAATAGTTATTAATGCAAGAAGTCCACGATCACCTAATGCGCTGTTTGGTGACATGCTTGCTGCTCACATAACTAATTCATTTACACAAGTAGAAAAGAATGCTTTAGCCAACAGCATAAGAACAATGACCACTGACCAAGAAGGTCTATCCAATGGTTTAGATAGGTTGATTTCAAAGAAAAAAGTTAAAGAAAACAATCTTGATAATATTGACGATAGAGTTGTTGGTGAAGTTATTGGCAGGTTACTTACATCTCCTGTTTTTTATAAAGACCTAGCAAGAAGTTATGAAGGACGAAAAGCAGCATCAAATGTTCTTGTTTCTTTGATTGACTATGTAGACAAACTAGACAAGGTAGTTAAAACCTCTGCTTACTACAACAAGCAAGATATAGTTGATTCGTTTACCTTGGAAGAATTTGAATCATTGCAGAAGATGTTTGCTGGAATGGTTATGGGTGATGAATTTGTCCAAAGAGGCAAAGACTATAAAAACATGAGCAATAGTAAGCCACGATTATTTTCAATGGGTGGTTTCTATTCTGTTGCAGAACTTGAAGCTGGTCTTGAAACTGTTAAAGAAAGCAAAGCTGCTAAAAAGCTCAAAGGTGATTTTAACAATATCACCAATGGAAATGATTCTATTAAAGTCAGGATCATGGATCAGGTAGAAAAGTGGATTGAAGAAGCTAAACAGATGATCAAGAAATATAAACCAACAGGTTTTATTGATGACTTCTTAGCGGACCAAAAATCAATGGAGCTTGCTTCTATCGTTAATCATGGTGCAACCATGAAGGTAGAAGAAATGACAAGATCCGTTATTGCTAAACATAAAAATGTTTATGACAAGTATTCTGAAAAAGAACTTGTTGGTATCCACGATAGAATAACTAAAGGATTTTTGTTGGATGAGAATGGTGAGCCTACTAAAAAGAAGCTAAAGCCACTAGACCTCTCAAATAAAAAAGATGTGGACACAGCATTGAAGGAAGGACTCCCACAGGAGATTATTGATGCTTTCCTTGATTACAAAAAGGAATCAGATCTGATCCACAAAGAACTCCTGAAGGTATATCCAGATTTACCATTTAATAAATTCCATTATGGTCAATCAATTCGATGGGTAAAGAAAGATGGTAACTTTGTTAATGACGAATTTGACAGGATAATATATCCAGACAAGTCTTCAGTTGAAGGTAGTGATCATTACACCAAAGAACGTAATATGGATCTTAATAGTAACCAGATTGCTGCTAAGCATAAATTGCGCTATCGGACTATTAACCCAAATGAAATGTTCCTCGAGTACGTTCATGAAACTCAAAAGCTGATTAATACACATGAGATGGCCAATAGGGCTATTGCTGAAGGTAGAGGCAAGCTATTTTATAATTATGATGATGGCGTTGCTTCTGGCCTCCATGCTGTTGATGACCCTGCTTTCCAGAAAACAATCACTAAGGGAATGACAACAAGATATGAGCTTCTAAAAGATGGTATGCCGCTGCTTGATAAGGAAGGCAAACGTACTACATATACCTCTATGCAAGATGCCATAGTAGCCTCTGAAGCACATACAGATGAAGTAGAAGTTGTAACTGCTGGGTCATCAGAAAAGACCTTAGTTGGTTATACACTCTTCAAGCAACACAAAGTTCTTGGTCTTCAGGAATTGATGACCTTGAAAGATATTGGGTATGCAAAAGAAGAAAAGGCAAAGTTAGAAAAAGATGGTTCTGAAATTGTTATGCAACCAATCTTTGAAGAGACAAAACATGCTGTTGTTGCACAAGTCTTCTTTGAAGAAGATCTTGCTAAGATGCTCAGAACAATTGTCTCTAAGGATAAGTTCAAGAGTGCTTCAATGTTTGGTATCTCTGGACAGAAATTACTTTGGGCTAAAAACCTTTCTACTACAGTAGAATTTGCTTTCTCTATGTTCCATGCATTTACTATTGCACAGGAGACAATATCTTCTGAAGCTGGACACAAAGTAAGAAATGCAGTTGGTTTTGGTAATAAAATAAAAGCAATGAATCCTTATACAGCGTTTAAGAGTGGTATGAGGAATGCTTCAGAGCTGAAGGTTATTGTTGAGGCTGTTCTTGCTGATCCAACTCTTGCTAAAGATCAAGCCATAATAAAGAGAGCCGGAGAACTTCTAAAGATAGAAGAAGGTGCAGATGTTTATGGATTGGTAAAGCAGTATTTTGCTGTTGGTGGTTTGATGGCTCAAGATCATGATTTAAGATCAGGACATCATTACTATGGACAAATGAAATATGGAACAGATGGGACTCTTGAGATAGTTGATGGACAAGCCGTTGTAACAAAGGGTGATAAAAGTATTTCATCTCTTAGTAAAACCATTAATTCTTCAATTAAAGATGCTCATAAGAATTTGAATGCAAAGCATCCTGATAACCCCACACTTAATATGTTGAAAACTGCTAGGTTTGCTGCCTTAGAAGGCCCGTCTGCTTGGTTGATGGAATTTGGCATACCGAAGATCAAGATGGCAATGTGGATGAAGGAATATACTGCCAACCTTACACACAATAAGGAAAAGCTTGCTAGCGGCGAACTAACTGAAATGGCAATTGCTCACGACACCATGAAGTTTGTTGAAGATAGAATGGGTGAGGTTAACTGGAAATCTCAGTGGATGAACAATGGAACAAAGTCTGCTCTTATTTTCTTGATGAGATCTTTTACTTGGGTAACTGGATCATGGAAAGCTTTATCAAAAGCAGGTATTGATATTGGCAAACTTGGTTGGTTCTCTGTTAAGAATATTGGTAGAGATGAAAACCAGAAGACAAAGATTGAACTCAACCAAAAAGGTTGGTGGGGTGTTAACGCTATTATTGCTCATATCGTTACTGCTCAAGCCGTACAACTTGCCTATGAAGCAATAGCAGGAGCTGCTGGTGATGAAGTACCAGATGATGAAGAAACAAGCTTAACAACTAAATTACTTTTCCCAAGAGTTGATCCAAGTGATCCGAGACAACGTGTTGTTATTCCATCCTACGTAACAGAGCTATATAAGATCCTTCATCATATTGGTTTGATGGGTTCTCACCCAGAACCAAGTAAACTTCTATCTGGACGTTTAAACAGTTTGGTCTTAAATGCACATGATCTATGGAGAGGAGAAGACTGGAGAGGGGTTACGGTTAGAGACAACCACGACAATTATTTAAAGCAAGCTGTTGATATAACAACTCATATGCTATCAATAGCCCCAATATCAGTTTCTTCAGCTATTGCTAATTACAAGAGGAAGGGGCTTGATCCTATCTCTATGGTTACTTCACTTGGTGGTTTAACTAAAGCTCCTGCGGTTGCTCTGCATAGTCCGGCAACTAATAGGGCATATCAGTTAAGCAGATCTGCATACAAAGGAAAGAGCAAAGAACCGGCGGAAATGAGACTAAAAGAAGAAATCAGTAGGGCTGCATATGCATATGGAAAAGGGAATAAGGAACCTTTGAGAAAGATGCTTGCTGATGGAGAAATCAATGAGATTAAGTTCAGAAACGCTAAGGCAAGACTACAATACATTGACGGGAAGTTAAATCCAGCATATAAAGATGAATTAAGTTCTGCTATTAACAGACTGACAATACTAAATGCAATAGACACTTGGCATTATATGTCTGATGCAGAAAAGAAAAAACAAAGACCACTTATTATCAAGAAGTATTCAAACGTAATAGACAGGAAAACAAGGTCTAGCAAAGAACTAAAACAGATACATAATGAAATGAAAGTATCGGGGATCTTATGAGCATTTTTGGTCAAATAGCAGGAAAAGTTTTCGGCACAGACAAGGCAGTTGATAATCTGTTGGACAAAGATAAAGGTATCCTAGTTCGTGCTGGTGGCTGGATCAATGACATGTCCTACACTGATGCTGAGAAGGCTGAAAACGCTCTGCTGGTTAAAGAATGGGGCATCAAACAACTAGAAGCCCTCGAACCTTTCAAGATTATGCAGAGAATCATGGTGACAATCATCATGTTCCAATGGGCTGTACTCTTCAATGTTATCGTAGTTGCTATCTGTTTGAAGGCAGATAGTGTCCTTGCTGATCTCATCGAGTTTGCTCAATCACAATATGCGTGGTATCCAATGGGTGCTGCTGTTACTCTCTATTTGCTTGGTGGGGTATGGAAAGGTGGAGCTAAAAAATGACACGTTTTGAAATAATCTCAATTATCTTTGGTCTCTCAACGGCTATATTTGCTGTGATTGGCTGGCTATTAAATAACCTAATTAATCAGCACAAAGAACTCAACAAGTCTAAATCAGAAACCACAGACTCTAAATTTGAAAGTCTGATACAGAGATTGGATGACCTAGTTGCTCAAATAGGTCATTTGTTTCGAGACCAAGACGTTGTGACTGAGAGTATAAGTAATTTATCAGGCAGGGT
>JAYEMB010000026.1:0-19763 GCA_034717855.1 Campylobacterota bacterium | reverse complement strand
ACAAAAATAAAAAATGTAAAAAGAGAGTATATAAGCATACTCATGGTGTCAAAAAAGAAGAAACTCAGCAGTAACAACATCGCTGGTGTAGCCTTTAGATAACTGTTAATCTCTCTAGTCAACCTTTGCAGTGTCAAGGCTAAAATCAGTAGAGAGCTCACTATGGATACAAAAAACTGCATTCTTGAAAAATCTGAGAAGTTGTAACTACTAAAAAAAGAGAGTGCTATAGATAGTAAGCCTATGATTAAAACTATCATCGTATCTTTTGTTTTCACAGACTCTTTTCTCATATAGAGTAGTACGACAAAAAGATAAAAAAACATAAACGATTTTAAAACAAAAAGGTGAGGCAGTAGTGCCAAAAGTATGGCTACATCCAAAAGTTGTTGTGGTGTAGGTTTTTTAGTACTGAGCAAGCGCGTCAAGAATTGCATCTATGCCTACCTTTTTTGAATCAAATATAGTTGAGCCTAACTCAAGTTTAAACGCATATCCATACTTCTCAGCTTCTAAAACCCACAGTGTTAATTGTGAGAGTCTATCCTCTGTATCTCCACTGAGTTCATTAAATGAAAAGAACAACTTTTCCTGTGCCTGAGAGTACTCAAACCTCTTTGCCATGAGTCTCTCATTTTTAGCTAAAGAAGCCCAATGAATTGCAGAGAAGTTTTCCCCTTGTTCAAATCGTGTTAAACCTTTAAAATCATCTAAATCTCCGCTACTATGTTTAGCTTGTGACATCTTCTGCTCTAAAGAGATACCTTTAGGATTTGGATAGACAAGAATTTTTTCCTCAAGTAAAAAGTCTCTAAATTTTCGCTCATGTATCAAAGGAAAAAATGATTCTACATGTATACTTCCTAGCTTCTCTTCTCCGCGTTTTGAAAAAGAAAAATCTAAAGAGATTACTTTGGAGTTATTTGCTACTAAGTTACTGAGATAGGTACTTTTATTTTCATAACTAAAATCTAAATCATAGATAGCATAGTTTGCACTATTGTTTGCTAAAAATGTTAAAGGGCTAGTTTTTGTAGCGAAAACTCTTGTGTTTGACAAAAGTTTTAACTCAAGAGGAGAGAGGTTTAACATCCCAAAGATTGTTGATGTACCAGCAACTGCAGTCAAAAAGAACATCATTATATAGACAATATTATAGTTGTGCATATATGCCTGAATAAACAGACTGACTATTGCGAGTACTAGAAGTATAAAATACTTCGTAGCACGCACTTTTACATTTTTATGTATCGATAGTAAGGTTTTGAGTGATTGCATCGACAATCTCTTGATGTGTCATTTGCGATTTGATTGGCTCTAAGCGATGATGAACTACAAAAGGTAAAATATCTAGTAAATCAGAAGGAATAACAAAATCTCTTGAGGCTATGGATGCCCACGCTTTAGATACACCAAGCAGTATAAGTGCCGCACGAGGTGATAAACCATTTTTAAACAGCCCGCTCTCTCTAGTAAAAAGTAGTATATCCTGAATCAAATCGATGATAGACTCTTGCACATAAATATCTTGGTAAGATTTTTTTAACTCTAGTATCTCTTCATACTTTAAAGCTGTCAACTCTTCTAGAGAAATTTGGTTTTTTTGTTGGAGTATTGCACGTTCAGCCTCATGACTTGGATAGCCTAAAGAGAATACTAAAGCAAACCTATCAAGCTGTGAAGATGGAAGCTCATAAGTTCCTATCTCCTCACTTGGATTTTTAGTTGCTATGACAAAAAAAGACGTTGGCAATTGGTACTCAACTCCATCTATACTCACCTGCTTCTCTTCCATAGCTTCTAAAAGTGCACTCTGCGTTTTTGACGAAGCTCTATTTATCTCATCCGCAAGTAAAAACTGAGTAAAAACAGGGCCTTTTTTAAAGTTAAATGTGCCCTCTTTTGTGCTATAAAAATTCACCCCTAAGATATCTGAGGGGAGTAGATCACTTGTAAACTGAATTCGTGAGTACTCTAGTCCGAGTACATAAGAGAGTGTCTTTGCAAGTGTCGTTTTTCCAACACCAGGAAGGTCTTCTATAAGTATATGAGTATCAGCTAAAAACGCAGCAAGTGCCAATTTTACCTGCTTCTCTTTACCTAAAACAAGTCTTTGCGTTTGTGTCAGTACCTGTTCAATAATCTCTTTATTTCTCTTCATAAGAGTGATTGTAGCAGGTGTTTTTAAATACCAAAGTAAAATCACTGTATACTACGAACCATAAAGAAAACAGACAAAGGAAAAATTGTGTCATATATAAATTTAACAAACGAAAGCTTTGATGAGACTCTCGACAGTAACGAGATAGTTATTATTGACTTTTGGGCAGAGTGGTGTGGTCCATGTAAACAGTTCGCTCCAATTTTTGAAAAGGTAGCCCAGAACAATCCTGATGTAACTTTTGGAAAAGTAAACACGGAAGAGCAGCAGGCATTAGCACACAAATACAATGTTCACTCGATTCCAACAATTATGGTAGTCAGAGATGGTATTATCCTGCTAAACTCAGGTGGTATGCTTCCTGAAGATAAGTTCGATGAGATGATAGCGCATATAAAGGGTCTTGATATGAACAAGATACGTGAAGAGATAGCTCAAGAGAACGAAGAGTAAAAGAGGATTAAAGAGTTATAAAACTCTTTGGTCTAAAATAAAATCGAGTGCAACATGTATAAATGTCGGTATGCTTTGGTTTGCATCCACACTGAAGGTTGCAAGTTCTTTATATCTTCCTATACGTTCATCAAACAGAGCCTTTGCTCTAGATTCATCTTGAAGCAGAGGGCGTTTATCACGCTCTTTTTTTGTCAAACGTTTGAGTATAACATCAAAATCAGCCTCTATGTAAATAATAAGAGAGTTCTCTGGTATAGAGCTGTATATAGGTAGTCCACCGCCTGTAGCAATCACTTGACCTTTCTTCTTTGCTACTTTGTCTATGCACTTTTGCTCAAGAGCACGAAAAGGCTCTTCTCCCTTCTCTTGAAACATATCCCAAACGCTACTCTTTTGTTCCTCTTCGATAAGAGTGTCAACATCTACAAAATCTTTATAGAGTCTTCTTGCAAGAACTTTACCTACACTCGTTTTTCCACTTCCCATGAAGCCTATTAATATTATGTTATCGTATACCAATTTTTATCTCTTTGTTATTTGCGTTTGATGGAGTACAGGCTGATATATACAGCCTGTTAAGTAGAAACTATGCGAGGTTTTTTTTCTTGTGCGCTCTTAAGATTAAGAGAACACCTATAATACCTGCGATAAATGAGGCAAAGAAAATACCTAACTTAACTGCAGCGATTACACCTGCGTCTAAGAAAGCTAGCTGAGTGATAAAGATAGACATAGTAAAACCAATACCACCTATGAAACCAACTGCCATAATCTCATCCCAAGATAAATCATCAGGTTTCTTAACTAGTTTCAACTTTTCTGCCAGATATGTAAAACCTAAAATACCTATAGGTTTACCAACGATAAGTCCAAGCACAACACCTAAAACTATCGTCATGTTTTGAGATACAGCTGAGAAGTCTAGTATTACACCTGCGTTTGAAAACGCAAATAGAGGCATAATAACAAAGGCAGATAGCCCGTGAAGTTGGTGCTCTAGTTTTACTAAAGGGTTTTGTACTTTATCGTAGTTATATGCTATATCTTCAAGAGCATCTATCTGATGATGATTTAATATAGGAACGTCATCCATATGTGCTTCAAACTCTTTTACCGACTCATTAGTACCTTGTATAAACTCTTTCTCATCAACCTTTGAACTGATAGGTATAGCAAAAGCTAAAAGCACACCTGCGATAGTTGCATGAACTCCCACAGAGTGTATAAAAATCCACAGAGCGATTCCAAGAATTAGGTATGGCATAAGCATTGTTACTTTTTTAGCATTAAGTACCCAGATAAGTGCATATGCTAAAGCCGCATGTAAAAAGTACTCAGCATGAATCTCATTTGTGTAAAAAGTCGCAACAACGATAATAGCACCCAAGTCATCGACAACAGCAAGAGCAACTAAGAAGAGTTTCAGAGCAGGATTTACTTTTTTACCCAGTAGCATCAAGATTCCCAGTGCAAACGCAATATCCGTCGCCATTGGAATACCAAAACCTTTTGGATCGTCCAGATTAAACGCAACATATACTAAAGCAGGAATCACCATACCACCGATAGCCGCTATGATAGGAAAACTTGCTTTTTGAACAGATGAAAGCTCACCAATTAAAAGCTCTCTTTTAATCTCCAGCCCAACCATTAGGAAAAAGAGAGCCATCAGTCCATCGTTAATCCAGTGCATTAAGCTCATAGTTATTTTAAATTCGCCTATATTGAAACCTACAGCCATCTGCCATAGTGTAAAGTAACTCTCACTCAGTGCTGAGTTTGCAACTATAACAGCAGCTATTGTTGCTATAAATAGTAAAACACCACTAAACGACTCGTCTTTTATAAACCTCTCTACTGTATGTAAATGTTGAATCATACTCTAATCTCCTTGTATAGTTTTGGCTATTTCTTAGCCATGTTTTTTAAGTACTCTTTGTACTCTAACTTATTTAACTTCTCTACTTTGTGCTCTACTTCTGTTTTGATTTTTGTTTTGTAAGTTGCTATTTTCTCTCTTATAGAAGCATCTCCTGAACCAATAATCTGAGCAGCTAAGATACCTGCGTTTTTTGCACCATTAATCGCTACAGTAGCAACTGGAACACCGCCTGGCATCTGAACTATAGATAAAAGTGAATCCATTCCTTCAAGTGAAGATAGTTTTACAGGAACACCAATAACCGGAAGTACAGTTTGTGATGCAACCATTCCTGGCAAGTGAGCTGCTCCACCAGCGCCAGCGATGATAACTTTAAGACCGCGTTTTTCAGCACTTGAAGCGTACTCAGCCAGTCTATCAGGTGTTCTATGTGCAGATACGATATCTACTTCAAAATCAACTCCAAACTCTTCACACATCTGCGCTGCAGCACTCATAACTGGTAGGTCAGAGTCACTCCCCATAATAATTCCAACTAATGCTTTACTCATACTTTCTTACTTCCTTTAATCTTTAAAATATCTTTTGCTTTCATAGCTTTTTCTAAAGCTTTATCAATGTTATCATCAAGTATCGTCATGTGTCCCATTTTTCTAAATGGTTTTGTGAAACTCTTTCCATAAAAATGAAAAGAGAGTTCTGGAATCTCTAAAGCATCATGAATACCATCTATAAATGGCTCCCCTTCATACCCCTCTTCCCCGAGTACATTAATCATAACGGCTGGAGAGATTAGTTTTGTTGATCCCAAGGGTAAGTTTGTAACCGCTCTAATGATTTGTTCAAACTGTGAAGTGGCACATGCCTCTACAGTGTAGTGTCCCGAGTTGTGAGGTCTTGGAGCAATTTCATTTACTAAAACTTCTCCCTTTTTTGTCAAAAACAGCTCAACAGCAAAAATTCCGACACCCTCTAAAGCTTTTATAGACTCTATTGAAATCTCGATTGCTTTTTCTTCAACCTCTTTAGAGATTCTCGCAGGTGCCATAACAATATCACAGATATTTACTCTCTCATCAAAAAGCATCTCTGTAACTGGATAGCATTTGATTTCGCCTTCAATGTTTCTAGCAATCATAATAGCTAACTCTTTGTCAATATCAACGAGTTCTTCTATGAAGGATTCAGCTTGAATACTAATCTCAAGGTCATCTTTGGTTTTGAGCATCTGCACGCCTTTTCCGTCATATCCACCCATTTTTGCTTTTTGCATTACAGGAAAGCCAAACGCAGCTAAGTCCTCTTTACTCTTAACATCTTTATATGCCGGGATTGGAATCCCCTTTTCATCAAGTAATTTTTTCTGCTCATATTTGTTTTGGATGAGTTCTATTACATAAGGAGAGGGATGAATATTATGACCATTATCATAGAGCTCTTTTAAGATAGTTGTATCAACATGCTCTAACTCAAAAGTTGTAACATCTGACTCTTGAACTAACTGCTCAAGTTTTTCACTATCATGAAAGCCACCCATAATATGTTTATCTGAAACCTGAGCTGCAGGGCAGTTGAAAGTTGGGTCTAAAATAGTCACATGAAAACCCATTTTTTTAGCTTTTTGAGACATAATCTTTCCTAACTGTCCCCCACCAATAATTCCCAGTTTTAAATTGGAATAGTTAAAATTTTTATCCATAATGCTCTCTTTAAAATTTATACAATATTTTATGTATATGATTTTATCATAAGGAGACTTTAAAACATAGTTTTTACTATTAATTTGGTAGAATTCCAAAAATAAATTTTAGGATATTAATTCATGGTTGAAGCAGAACGCTTAAAAGAAAAACTTTTTAAAATTACAAAAGATAAACGTTTTGAGTTTAGTATGATGGCTGTCATTATCTTTTCAGCACTTGTTATTGGAATACATACTTTTAACATTAACCCTCTCTTTGAGAGCATACTTTTTTATGTAGATAGTCTCATCACAATTATCTTTGTTGTTGAGATTACAGTGCGTATTGCAGCGGAGAAAAAGCCTAGTGACTTTTTTAAAGATGGATGGAATGTTTTTGACTTTGTTATTGTAGCAGTCAGCCTAATACCTATAGATGAGAACTACGCAAATGTAGCTAGACTCATTAGAATCTTTAGAATGTTACGACTCATCACTCTTTTACCGGAGCTAAAAGTAATTATAGGGGCACTTTTCAAGTCTGCAAAATCTATCGGCTATGTGATGATTTTGATGTTTATCATCTTTTATGTTTTTGCCGTAGTTGGAACTATACTTTTTGAAAATATGGAGTCTGGACTTTGGCGTGATGTTGGGATAGCACTTCTAACACTCTTTAGAGTTATGACCTTTGAGGATTGGACAGATGTGATGTATGAGACTATGGAGGTTCACCCGTGGAGCTGGATGTACTACCTTCTCTTTATCTTTTTAACTACATTTACATTTTTAAACATGATCATTGGGATTATCTTGGATACTCTCAACGAAGAGCATAAAAAAGAGGAGCAAGAGAGGGTAGATGAGGATAAGGAACTCATAGTTGAAATCTTAGAGAAAAATAGAGTCTTAGAGCTTAAACTAGATAGAATTGAGTCACTTCTAACAAACAAATAACTGTATCACGAGTAGCGATTAAATCTGCTACTCACCATTAAAATCTTAAAAAAATATTTACACCAAAATAATTCACTCTTCATAAGTTCATATATCGTACTATTATTTATAACATAGAAAACCTTCGGGGGATTATGATGAAAAAGATAATTAAAAAGTATTTTAATATTTACATAGTCATCGCCTTAATAGGTGGCTTCTCATTTTTATATATGCTCTCTTTTGCATTTGTAATCAACGATGTCTCAAAAGGCTCAAGCTTACAGATGAAACGCGATATGATGAAGAAAGAGAGGGAGGCAGCAGAGTAGTTTTGTACTACTAATGCTCCCGAATTAAAGAGACTGAGAAGAGAGAGTCCACTACTTTATAGATAACTAAGACTACGCCTACAGAACCTATAACTACAGCTATCTCGCCTAAGGGTGGCATAAAAAATATCACCTCTTTTACTTGGTCATACTCATAATATTTTTCAAAACCTACACCAAATCTATCACTCAAAGGATATGCATTTCCTCCATATAAAAAGACCATTTTTCCTATATATGTACCAATTATTATAGAAATAGTTGCTGTTACTCTAAGATAGATATTTGGCAGATGTTTAAAAAGAAGTGCAAAGGGTATAGCTACTGCCATTACAAGATATAGGTAAAAGTAGTACTTGAAGTCTCCAAAAAGAATTATCTCTGCCCATTTTTTATCGATAAAGAGATATGCTGTAGCTTCATATGCTCCTAAAGCCATAACAAAGTAAAGCGTTGCTTTCTCAAGTATAAACATTAGCAATAGGCTACGATGAGCCAGATAGGCATACAAAATCATAATTGCCAAAGATGCAGCAAATGATGAAATCATAAAATAGAGTGGTAAGATAGGATATGTAGTCCAGAGGTGTCTCGCTGAGTTCATATCAAAAAGTTTCGCCTGAACATAGAACTCTACAAACTCAACTAATAGACTTACAATCAAAATCACTACCGCTATTTTTTTCACCCAACTATCTTTATGACTCAGTATTAGGTAGATTTCAAACATTACAAGTGGTATATAGACTGCATAGAGTGGTAGCATCAACCACATTCCAGAACTCCACTGAGGAGACAATAACATCCAATGTACATTAAGTATGTTTAAATCCATCATGATAGTAAATAACCCTGCCATAACCATCGCTAGACCAATAGTCAAAAACCCAGCAGCTGTTTTTTTGATAAGTTCTACATCAGCGAGTTCAGCAAGAGCAACTAAAAAAACGATGCCTGAACCTACATAAATCATATACATATAGTTCACAATATAAAGAGACCAAGGAGCTTCTCTCTTAACCTCTCCACCAGCACCGAAAACAGCTTCTCTCATAGCTTCTGCTACTTCACGACTTCCAGGTGCCAACCCTGCATCAAACGCAGTAGCCGAGATAAGAAAATAGCGATGATAAATAACCTCAATAATTCCATAAAACGCAATAAATAAAAATATATAAGCGATATACATAGTTTTATTAAAGAGAAGGTCTTTGAGTGAAATTTTATTTACTTCAACTCCAGCAACTACATACTTTTCCACTGCCCCTCCCTCTTCGCTTTTGCTTTTTCAATAATAGGTTTAAACTCTTGCCAAGTGTATATATTTGTATCTGGACTGACTGAGTTCATCGCATAGTAGTCATCATGTTCAGGTAGAAGATAGAAAAGTTTTGGAACAGTCCCCTCCTCTTCTTTGAGTACATAAAACTTTCTACTGTTTAAGAGTTTAACAAGATCAGACTCTTCATCATCAATATCACCAAAGAGTCTTACCTTTGTTGGACATGTTGCTTGACACGCCGTAGTCATCTCACCCTCTATTATACGAGTGTCATAACAGAATGTACACTTGTCAACTGCAACATGAGTGTCATCGACAAAGCGAGCATCATAGGGACAAGCTTCCATACATCCCTTACATAGTATGCAGGTATCTTTATCTGTCATCACAATACCACCTAAACCAAAAAAACTGGCTCCAGTAGGACATACATCAACACAGGGCGCATCTAAGCAGTGATTACATTGTGAAGGGTGCAGAGAGACAAAGGGTTGACCAAAGATACTTTTCTCTACTTGTGTTACCCATATTCTCTGCTTATCAGCTCCAAGCTGAACACCATTCTCTTCTTTACACGCTACTTCACACGCTTTACAATCTATACAGCTCTGATAGTCTAGTGCCATTGCAAAGTTCATACTACACCTTCCTCACTTCAACAACTGTCTCATGCATGGCTGCTGAACCAAATACACTCTCAGTTATATCTTCTATAATCATGTTATCACTAGCCCCGTTTCTATATCCAAAAGTAAGTCCCGTAGACTCTTGTCCAAATCCATGCACATAAAAGACTACATCTTTAATTATCTTTATCGTAGGGTATGCTTTTATCCTTACTGAACCCACTGAACTTTTCACCTCAACTATATCTCCATACTTGATGCCTTTTGCTTCTGCTTGATCCTTATTTATCCAGACATAATTTTCCCGCATAACATCTAAAAGCATAATATTATTTGAGGTAGAGTTCTGCGTTTGTTGCGCATGTCTGCCTGTGATAAATTTAAACTTACCCTTTGGAGCTTCTTTGTAGAGTTCATCTCGCCACTTTGGCATAGTATCTACAGGTTTACCTTCCATAGCACTAAGATAACACTCTACTTTCCCCGATCTAGTACCAAGATTTTTTTTCAAAGCAGCCATCTCTTTCTCATCAATACAAGTATCTTGAGCATCAACTTTTTCACCACCCGGAGTGCTATAGTACTTTTTATCTTCAGGGTAGTACTCATACTCATTTTCTGAGAGTTTTTTAAAGTACTTATCCATATGAGGATAAAAAACACCTTTCTCTTTTAACGTTTTATAAGCACTTTCACCATAGTAATCAACTACACGCTCTCTGTTTATATGCTCTTGTGAGTGCTCATAGGCTTTTGAGAGGTTAAAATAGTTATCTTCAAAGGTCTCTTCAAAACCATCATCTTCCAAGTACTCTTTTAACTCTTCATCATATTTAGCTGAAATTTCAAAAAGAGGCTTTTCTATTTTTTTACTCAAACCTTTTAAAATATCAAAAAGTGCTAAAGTCTCATACATAGGGTCGATGACCTTATTTCTCAAAATAATCGCCGGTTCAACTCCTGCAAAAGATTTTACAGGGTCTTCACGCTCAAGGTAAGTACACTCAGGTAAAACAACATCAGACATCATTACTGTATCACTCGGCATAGTGTCGATAGTTACAACTAAATCTAGGTTTTCAAACATCTTTCGCGTTTTAGCGATGTTTGGCACTGCCTGCATAGGATTTTGTTTATATGAAAACATTGCACGAAGAGGATAAGGTGTGTTCTTTTGGGCAATCATATTTCTAAACCCAATCCATGTACCGTTAGGGCCAACAAATGTTGCTGCATCTTGATCTATTCTCTGTTTTACATTTGTATAGACTGGCGCTTCAATAGTGTGAGACCCTAAGGGGAGTTTTTTACCAAAAACGATACCACCCTTAACATCGATACCTCCGCCTAGAGCTGAGAAAATAGCTTGTGCTCGTCTGAGTTGAAAATCTTGTAGGCTCCAGGCTGTTCTTCTACCTTGGTAGTATATAGCCTTAGGAGCGTGTGCCATAAAATCTCGCGCTATAGTGGTTATTGTTCGGGCATCAATACCTGTAATTTCTTCTGCCCACTCTGGCGTGTAGTTGTTGTCTAAAATATGTTTCTTGTAAGTCTCAAAATCGTTCATATTGTTTTGAACAAACTCTTTGTTATAGAGTGTCTCTTTCATCACGACATAAGTGAGTGCAAGCACAAACGCAAGGTCTGTCCCCACTTTTATACCCAGCCATTTATCTGCATGAAGTGCAGTATTTGTGTAGCGAGGATCTAAAACTATTAACTTAAGTCCTCTTCCTCTGGTGCGTTTGAACATATCCATTGTGTCGGGAGTTAAGATTGCTTCAGCTCTATTTGCTCCTGCCATAATTACGTACGAAGCATTGTCCATATCTGACTTACCATAAGCACCTAAGGTTAATGCATATCCAGCAATAGTTGTTTGCAGACAGATAGAGGAGTGGTTTACAAAGTTAACTGAGCCCAACTGCTCACCCATAAACTGTTTAAAAGTATGCTCTCCCATACCTTCACCAGCACAGTAGCCAAGAGTAGAGCGGTTATCTTTCTCTTCATCAAGTATCTGTTTCATCCCCTTAAAGAGGTCTGTACCATTTAAAATAGCTTCATACGCCTCATCCCAAGTAGCACGTCTAAACTCCCCTTTACCTTTTTCCCCTATACGGATAAGAGGGTACTTAAGTCTATCTGGATCATAGAGAGTATGTATCCCTGCATCCCCTCTGGCACAGAGCATATTCTTTGATTTTGGAAAGAGAGGATTTGGGTCTAATTTTTTGACTATACCATTTTCAACACTTGCATATGCTGTACATTTATTTACACACACTTCACAAACCGTAGCTACTTTAAAATTTGAAAGTTGTGGCTTCTTTTCTTCTTTGAAAACGCCTGAAGCACTACTAGCTCCAACAACGCTCAATGCGACAGTTCCTTGCAGGAATCTTCTTCTTGATATCTCTACCTTCATATAACTATTTCCATTTCTATGTTAACTCTTTTTATACAATCAAATATATTATAATTTTTACTTATTTGTAACTATATTGTAATTTTAGAAAAGCCTTACTTAAAGCATCATGAAAACTTATATGATGAGTAGAGGATTAAAGTTATCTGCTAATTAGACTCATATTTGTTACTTATAGGTACAAAAAATTTATTTTTTTGTGTCAAACTTATAAAATGAACTATTGAGATAATGAACCACATCTTCAACATCCTCATCAAACCAACCAGCGTCCATAGTGAAGTCACACCTTTTTACACGCCACTGAAGTTTTGCATAATCTTTCACTTTTCTCTTTTCACTTGTAAAATCCTCTGAAGTATGGCACTTTTGGCACTTCGCTTCATAATACAAATCTTTACCGTTTTGAGCATCTTTTGCATATAGACTCGTAAATACTAAACAAGATCCAAGTAGCATCGAATAGACTCTATTCCTCATGTTTCCCCCTTATATTTCACTCTTTATTTAGCAATCATATCATAATAATATATAATAATACTTTGAAAAAAAATAGACCTCAAAAAACTAATATGATATAATAAATCAACAAAGGGATTGGTAATGATATTTCAAGATATTTTAAAGTACTCAAAAGATTTAAATGTTCTATATGTTGAAGATGATGAAGAGCTCTTAGCCGAAACGCAAGAGGCTCTAGAAGATTTTTTTTCATTTGTTGATACTGCTACAGATGGATCTCTCGCTCTAGAAAAATATTTAAACTATCATGCTAAAAACAAGCACCATTATGACCTAATAATTACAGATATAAATATGCCTGTAATGAGTGGTGTTGAGCTTATTAAAGAGGTACATAAAATCGATCCTGAACAGGTTGTAATGGTTATCTCTGCTTACAACGACTCTAAAAGGCTTATCGAGCTTATAAATATTGGTGTCACCTACTTCATCATGAAACCTATTGCCCCAACCCAACTCATGAATATTTTATACCAGGCAACAAAACAGATTAGCAATCATAAAGAGTTGATTGAGTATCGTCGTGAACTAGAAGATGTAAACAGATATCTTGATGAAAAAGTAAAAGAGCAAGCTAAAGAGATAATATACACTCAGCAGATATCCATAGAAGCGATTGCAAATATGGTTGAGAGCTATGATGATGATACAGGAACTCACGTTAAAAGAATCGAACAGTACACACAGAGGATAGTTAGTCTTTTACCAATATCCAAAGATAACCCCCAAGAGCATGTCGCTTCGATACCTTTTGCTTCTATACTTCATGATATTGGGAAACTGATGATTCCAAAAGAGATATTGACTAAACCTGCTCCACTCACTGATAATGAAACTGTTATAATAAAAACGCATGCCAAACTTGGTGGTGAAGTTCTCAAAAAAGCGAATGTCTCTTTTAAAGGCATTTTTAATAAAGACAGTTACTTAAAAACTGCAAGTGACATCGCTATGTATCACCATGAAAAGTGGGATGGTACAGGTTACCCTGACGGGCTTAAGGGGAGTGCAATTCCTAAGTCTGCTAGAGTTGTTGCTATTGTAGATGTATATGATGCACTTAGAAGTAAAAGGGTTTATAAAGATGGATTTACTCACGATAGAGCTGTTGAGATTATTTCAAATGAAAGAGAAAAGAGTTTTGACCCTGAACTTATAGATATATTTTTAAGTATACATGAGGACTTTGACGAAATATTCAATCGTCTTACATAGTGGTACTTTTTTTGCTATATATCCACAGTTTATAGAGATTTAGATAGGGTAGTTGATGGCTGAAGCACAAGAAGATATTATAATCATAGAAGACAGCGAAGCTGCTGAAGTTGATGACCAATCTACTCAAGACGACTTACCTGTTGATGAAGAAAGTACAAATAAGAAAAAAATAATTATCTTCTCTGCTATAGCCGTTTTACTTGTCGCAATAATAGTCATTATGCTAGTAATACTCCTCAAATCCTCCAAAAGTGAAGAGCTACTCTCTACGGACTTAATTGAAGAAAAACTTCAAGAGGAGAGAGAGGAGCCTATTGAGACAAGCAAACTCGAAGATATGATAGCAAAAGCGAATTATCTCTATTCAAGTGGCTCAAAAGATGAAGCACTCTTTTTATATGAGAAAATAGCCCACTACAGTGAAGCGATATCACAATACAATCTTGGAGTTGCTCAACTCAAAAATAAGCAGTACCAACTCGCTCTTAATACTTTTCAAAAAGCTATAAAAAATGATGAAAAGAGATGTGTCAGTGCTATAAACGCAGCTGTGTGTTCACTGCACCTAGATGATAAAGAGAGTTTTAAGTACTACATAGACTTAGCGCATGCCTATCTTCCGCATGAGATTAATTCTCCTCTGTATTCCTACTACTACTCTCTTATCAGTTACTATAACAACAACTACTTAGAGGCGCTAAGTGCTTTAAAAAACTCCACTTCAAATGAATACCCCTATGTTCATAAAAACCTAAGTGCTAAAATCAATGCTCTTTTTGGTAACGATTATGACGCCATAGAAGCTATGGAGAAAAACTTTCAAGAGTATGATGATTTTAGTATGGCACTTCTCTATGCAAGAGTCGGTGATTTCACACTCGCTATAAACCATTTAAATGAAGCTATACTCAAAAATATTGAACCAGCTAAAGCACAACTTGCACTTGGTCTGATCAACTTGAAAGCTGGTCGTATTGCAAATGCAAACAAAGAGATAAAAAACGTTACAGATATGTTTCCAGAAGAGGTTTATAAACACTATCCAATCAAAGTCAACCTCAAAGACTCCCTCTTTGATCCTAAAAAAGCTCAAAAAGCTTATAGAAAAAATATAGCGAGCACAAAAAATCTAAACTATCAAAAAATATTCTATTTCTCTCCTTATAAAATTTTCAATGCAAACCAAACTATCAGCTATATTAGGAAAGGAAACGCAAATATTTATATTGACAATGTAGAATCTGCTAAAGAGTACCTCGAAAAGAGTGCATCTTCTTCGAATGTAAATATCGGTATAACGAAGGCAATAAAAAAAGCCCTCTCCTTTAAAATAAGAGAAGCGAATCAAGAGCTACAAAAATTGGTAAAGATTCAACCAAAGCACTCTATACTACACTATAACTTAGCTTTAACCTATGCTCAAATGGGTAATCTTGTCAAAGCAAATAGTCACTTTGTACGCTCTTACCATTTAGACGCCAAAAACTATCTCTCTGGTGTTTATGCAGTTTTAACAGGTCAAATTATAAATAAAGAGAACTATAAACTCACTTCAATACTAAAGGACTCTATAGCAAATGAAGAGCCTAGTGAAGAGACGAACCTCTATCAAACACTTCTCTATATTAGTGAAAATAATTTTCTATCAGCTGTTGATTGGCTAGATAATGATTACAAACAGAGACCACTCTACTTAGCACTTGATATAATCATCTCTCTTAAGTTAAATATGTTAAATAGAGCAGATAAATCAGCTACTAAGCTCACTATACTTCTTCCAAACGATATAGTACCTCATATGATGTATATAGATGCTAACTATTCAGAATTAAAAACTCTACAGTACGCTTCTAAAGTCTTAAGCTATCTAAAAAAGCAAGAATTCAACTTTAACGACCTCTACTTCGGTCCCTACATTACAAGATATCTCTATATACAACAAAACTTAATCACAGGGCAACTCTACTTCTTAAGAGAGCAGTTAAAAGAAGTTTTGGAAACGACAAGTGAATACACTCACGAGATAGAGAGTGCTCTCGCTTTAGCATCTCTGTATGATAAGCAGTTTGAAGAGTCCTATACACTATACAATCACCTCATTGATGAGATGAAAATTCGTGACGCATATACACTCTTTCTTGGGGCTGTTGCTTCAACTGCAGCTAAGCACCATGAAAATGCTATTGCGCTGCTAGAGCTATCTAAAATGAAAGATGGGAGTTTCTCCGAAAGTAGATATGCACTTGCCCTACTATATCTAGAGATAAAAAATAACAGAGGAGCTTCTGTTCAACTCTCAAGAATACACAATGACTCTTTTACCTCAAAGTTCTTTGACTTTGAGATTGATCACAATCAACTACATCTAAAAAAGATTACTAAGAAAAATAACCAATAAGAGTCTGAGATGCCTTTAGGTGGCTCCCTACTCTAAGGTCAACTCGAAAGTTTTGAGGAAGATGGATAGTTGTTATACCATTGAGCATAACACCATATCTTGAAGATTGTCGCAGAGTATTAGAAGCAGCGATATCTATATGTAAAGTATCAAAACTTCTTTCTAATTGATGCCTTATCTTTACTCTATTTGAGTTACTATCAACAAGAATAAGCTCTGCATTTTCATTTATCTCTTTACTTAGCGCAGAATTCTTTGAGAGACGTGTACCTCTTTTGAGTTTTAAACTCTCTAAAGTAGCATCAAGTGGTGCTCTTAAAACGCTAGTTTCCAAATAATTACTCTCTATCTCTATCTTGTAAGCGTATTGTGAATCTTCTATGTTCTCTTCTATAGAGATGACTTTTCCATCAACTGGAGAGATAACACTGTTTGGCTCAAATGACAAGAGTTCTCTCTCAGGATTTCTATACACAAATACTAATGCAAGGAGTAATAAAAAAGATACAAATGCCAAAAACTCTAAATCTAAAACACTTAAGAGAACAAACGCAAGAGTAGTGTAGCCTATATATTTAAAGCCTACACTTGATATTGGCAGTAGATTACTTTTCATCACTTTGCTCATTCTCATCTTCATTAGACTCTTTATCTGCCATTGTAGCATCTACTTTTAACTCAGACTCTATATTATCAGTACTCTCAGTGATTTTTGATTCCATAGAGTTCTCTTTCTCAAAGTTAATAATTATCTCTCTTACCTCGTCACCGGTAATATTTTCTTTTTTATAAAGAAGTGCTACCATATCTTCTATGGCACCTCTATACTCTTCAAGTCTCGCTAAAACAGATGCATAGTGCTCCTCTAAAGTTGCTTTGATGAATGAGTCAGTATCTTCTGCCATCCTCTCACTATACTCACGAGCAGCTTGCTGTGCACCACCTAAGAAAGATTGTCTACTCTTCTCAAGAACCATTAACCCGGCTACATCACTCATACCGTAAGTCTGAACCATAGACTTAATAATATCAGTTGCACGCTCTAAATCATTTCCTGCACCAGTTGAAATCTCACCTATGAAGACTTGTTCTGCAGCACGACCACCAAGAAGAACATCTACTTCAGCTAAAAGTTCATGCTTCTGCATCATAAACTTATCTTCTTCTGGTTTATTTAGAGTATAACCAAGGGCAGCAAGTCCACGAGGAACTATAGAGACTTTTGATACTTTCTTAGCACCTACAGTAGTCTCTGCTAAAAGTGCATGTCCACTCTCATGGTAAGCAACTATTTTTTTCTCTTTTGGATTAATACGACGTGATTTTTTAGCAAGTCCTGCAATTGCACGCTCAACTGACTCAAAAAGATCTTTCTGTTTAACAGTTTTTTGACTTTTTCTACCAGCTAAAAGAGCAGCTTCATTGATAACATTTGCCAAATCTGCACCAGCAAGTCCAGCTGTAAGACGAGCAATCTCTTCTATCTCTACATCTTTATCCATCTTAACGTTTCTCATATGTACTTTTAAAATCTTAATACGACCTTCAAAGTCTGGTTTATCAACTAAAACCTGTCTATCAAAACGCCCTGGTCTCAACAGTGCTTGGTCAAGAACCTCAGGTCTATTTGTTGCTGCTAAAATAATAACAGGCGTGTCAGTACCAAAACCATCCATCTCAGCAAGAAGTTGATTTAGAGTCTGTTCGCGTTCATCGTTTCCACCCATCTGCATTCCAGCTGCACGACTCTTACCAATAGCATCAATCTCATCGATAAAAATAATACTTGGAGCATCTTTCTTTGCTTGCTCAAACAGATCACGTACACGAGCAGCACCAACACCAACAAACATCTCAATAAAACTTGAACCACTTACAGAGAAAAAAGGAACATCAGCTTCACCGGCAACTGCTTTTGCAAGAAGTGTTTTACCAGTACCCGGCGAACCCACTAAAAGAACACCCTTAGGAATCTTCGCACCAATCTCAACATAACGACCAGGATATTTAAGAAAGTCAACTATCTCTTGAACTTCCTCTTTTGCCTCTTCAACACCGGCTACATCATCAAACTTAGTATCTGGTTTTTCAGAGTTAACCATTTTTTTAGAGTTACCCATACCAAGGATACCACCACCCATACTCTTTTGCATTCTTCCTGCAAAAAACATCCAAATACCAATGATAATCAAAAATGGAAACAACCATCCAAACATCTCTGTAAACCAGTTTGTTTCACTAAAACCTGTGTACTCTATGCCTTGTTTGTCAAGAGACTCAACAAGCTTTGTATCGCCTTTTACAATTCTAGTAGTATATATTTGAGAGCCATCTGTTGAAACAGCCTTAATGTAAGTCTGTCCAATTTCAACCTTCTTTACACTTTTTGAATCTACAAGCCCTTTTAATTCAGAATAACTTACCTGTTGTGTTCTTGTATTTGCTGAAGCCATTCCATTGTTCGTTCCACTACCTTCACCAACTACAACTTTAAAAAGTAAAATTATTACAACTGAAAAAATTGCAAATGTTATTAATGGATTTTTATTGAAAAAATTATTATTATTGTTGTTATCATCTCTGTTTTGCATTATTACTATTTCCTATTTTTGTTTTAAGACTAAGGTTACCCATTCATCTTGGGCAATTCTTTGCACAATTTTACACTCTTTGTAGAAAGTTAAAACTTTTGTTTCATACTTATCTAAAATTCCAGAAAGGATTAAGAGTCCGTCATCTTGCATCGCGTTTTTTAAATCTTTAGATATAAATGTTAAGACATCTGCAACTATATTTGCAACTACTATATTATATTTTAAGTTACTAATAGAGCACGAACCTTCCCAAATATGTGAAAACTCAAGCTGATTAAGTTTTGCATTCTCAATTGAATTCTCTACAGAAACAGGATCAGTGTCACAAGCATCAACTACTGCTCCTAGTTTCATTGCACCAATGCCGAGTATTCCGCTACCACAACCAACATCTATAACTCTATCGCCCTCTTTTACATACTTTGAAATGGCTTTTAGTGATGATGCGGTTGTAGGGTGGTGTCCAGTTCCAAAGGCGAGTGCTGGGTCTATGGCTATATTGAGTAAATCTTCACTTGGTTCATCCCAAGTTGGATGAATATAAAACTTATCTATAGCGATAGGAGAGATACTTTTTTGGTACACTTCAACCCAGTCACTATTTTGTAGTCTGTTTTGCTCACACTCAAGTTCTATAGTCTCACCCAAAGCTTTTTGGAGAGCTTCACTAAACTGCTCTAGCCCCCAAACGATTGTGTTAAGTTCATCTTCACTTCTAATTATAAATCCACTGTCAGTCTCTTCAAAACCGACAGGAACAGTATCTGATAAAAAATCTGAAAAAAGTGAGTGGTGAGATGAAACTGTAACTACTAGCTCATAGTAGTACTCTTGCATTACTCAGCAACACCCATAACAGCACCAAGTTTTTCTTTTAGTACCTGAGGAGTAAATGGTTTAACGATGTAGTTGTTTACACCAGCTTTAAGTGCAGTAATAACCTCAGCTTTTCCACCTTCAGTTGTAACCATAATAATTGGTGTATCTTTAAAACGCTCATCTGCACGAACTTTTTGGACTAGCTCAAGACCATTCATCTCAGGCATATTCCAGTCAGTAATTAACATCTCAATATCTGGATTAGCATCCATCTGAGCCCAACCCTCAACACCATCAGCACCTTCAAGTATATCTTTGTAACCTAAACGAGCTAAAGTGTTTTTAATAATACGACGCATTGTAGAACTGTCATCAACAACAAGTAATTTCAATTGAAATCCTTTTCTAATAATTTGTAAATTTTAATA
>JAYEMB010000025.1:0-5493 GCA_034717855.1 Campylobacterota bacterium | reverse complement strand
TAGAGTTTATGAAAGCCCAGTTTGACAACTTAAGTATGCCTATAGAGACGAGCGACAAGGCTTTGCTAAAAACATTTAATGACGCTTATAAAAATAAATATGAAAAATATTTTTATGCCAAGCAAGAGCTCTATGACAGAACATATCCTGAGGGTCTTGGATTAGAAGGAATCTGGAAGGGGGAGAGTGCAAAGGATTCTCCTCTACTGACTGTTTATCGTCACTTTGACAGTGCTTCTGTTCACAGAGGTGTTTTAGGCGGACTTCCTCGTACTATGTGGGTAATAGATTATGCGCAATTTGAGCGTATATATTATGCTTTGGTAGCTGGATATGATATTTTTGGAAATCTCTCTCATCAGACAAATCTTAGACGCTATATGGACTTCTTGCGCCTCGAAGGTGAACTTAATTTTATATCTTATATGCCACCCGGCAGTCGATTGGATATGCTCAAGTCATGGTATATTAATGATGGTGACATAGAAAATATTGAAGATAAAGAGGGTGCCAGGGGATATAGGCTTATTAAACGCGGCTCAAAGATAGAGTACCAAACAAAGAACTATAAAAGTGAATTTATAGAGCAGGTTGTTCATAAGCATATTTTGAAATCAACGAAGATAGATTTTGATGATATAAACTACTACAAAGAAGGTGAAAAAGCACCAAAAATGCCAAAAGAGTTTAACACCGTTAAAGATTTTCAAGATGGAGCAAGGTCTTTAACGGCTCCTGGTTCAGGCTTTATCTCTCATGTAACTGATAATGGGATTAATACGATGTTAGTTAGAATAATATTAGAAGATGGTTCAAGCTTAGTACGAACAATAGTTATCAACCGTTGGCATGATAATGTAAACTCCCTCTTTAATGGTGAACAGATTGACCCGCAAAAAGATACACTGGATATACTTGTTGGCTCAATAGGTTCTTATCCAAATATGTTTGTAAATGTATATGAAAAAGATCTTCCAGACTTCTTTGATCTGTTGCAAAATTTTGATGGCAGTGATGAATATGTAGCAAAAATGTCAAAATACTTTATAGGTCGTGATGATGAAAATTTTTGGGAATATTTTGATTGGTTTCAAAACAATTTTAACGAATCAGACCCTTTAAGAGCAGGTCTGTATGATTTAAATCGATATTATCGATATGGATGGGAAGAGTTTGGATATTAAAAGAGGAAAAAATATGTCAAAAATGAAGAGCTCTGTAGTCTCTGTTATTTTAATGTTGTTGCTACCCTTGAGTCTGTTTGGTGAGAAGTGGGAATTTAACCGGTTTAACGTATTTTTTGAAAATGACCTCTTCTCTACAACAGATTCTCAGTACTCATCGGGAGAGAAGTTTAGTCTTATTTATCATGTAATCAACCATTCAAATCCGCTTTATGAGCTCTTGTATTTAGATTATGGAGAGTATGATGCCTATGTGAGCTTCTCTCTTGTAAATCAGATGTACACACCAGCTGACCTCAGTGAAACAGCACTTATAGAAGATGACCGTCCTTATGCAGGATGGACCTACCTTGAGTACGCTATACATAAGAGTTCACAAACAGATTTAAGGTCCCTCTATCTTCATGTTGGTATGGTTGGTCCAGCATCAAGGACTGAAGAGATACAAGAGATAATACACGAGATGACTGATAGTACACCTCCAAAGGGATGGGACAATCAACTTCAAAATGAGTTAGGGATTAATCTGAAGTATGTCCATAAGTGGCGTTTTGTACCTGAACCTTTGGGAAGTTTTGAGACATCCTATGTTCCTTTTGTTCAAGGAGATTTAGGAAATGTTGCTATAGGAGCTACCGGAGGTGTGAGTGCGCGTTTTGGTTGGAATATTCCTAAAGATTTTGGAGTTTCAACTATTGATTCCGGAGGAGAAGTTGGAGTTTTAGTTTTGGATGAGTGTGAAAACATGAGAAGAGAAAAATGGAGCTTTAGTTTTAATCTCAACGGTTACGGTTCAGCAGTTGCACACGATATCTTTTTAGATGGAAATACTTTTAAAGATAGTCACTCTGTGGATAAAGAGAACTTTGTCGGATACCTAGGCTTTGGTTTTACTGCCAGATATGAAAATATTGTTTTTGATTTTATGCAGACAAAGAGTACACCTAAGTTTACTGGGGAAGATAAGATTCATACAGTTGGAACAGCTGTACTCTCTTGGCTTTACTAAAGATCCACACCATCCCAAAACTCATCGTAACTTAGGTTAGTTTGGGAGTTGTTTTCATCTTGAAGTTTCTCACTCTCCTCGGCGAAGTAGAGCTCTAAGGCTTCGTTTATCATTGTGTTTTCGTCTTTATTTAGTAGAGATTTAAATGCTTCAAGGTTTTGTATATTTTCATCAGTTATTTTAAAATTTTTCATAGTGTTATTGTAACCAAAATTTCTTCTGCCTTAGAGTTGTACCATTTACAATGATGCTAAGCTCATGCTCTCCAGGATAATATTTTCTCGTAGATATCTTTTTAAATGAGTAGTGCTTTTTAAACTCTCTGCTTTTTTGCTTATATACCCCTTGGGCAATTTGAAAAACTTTTGTTGCACTTTTAGAGTTCTGTCTCACAAAATTAATCGCATACTCAACTCTCAGTTTTCCCAACTCTTTTTTAGACTCCAAAGAGAAAGAGAAGTTAAGAGTGTCACCAATATCTATTTTGTTATTTGGCACTACTAAACTAACGCTAATGTCACCACTGTTTTTAAAACCAAAAAGTTCTAAAATCTCTCTGTCGCCTTGTTTTAGTAGAGTTCTACAGCCATGTTTTAAAATCCAATCTCTATTTTTGCTTTTGCCTATCCACTCTTTTGCAAGCTGTTTGAGAGTGTGAGGATTGTCTTTTGAGATATCGTTAAGGTTGTTGGCAACACTCTTTTGTACATACTTGCTTGTGTCATCCTTTAAAATATCAAGAATTTTTAACACATCATTTGGATTTTTTTTAAACACCTCTAAAGCGATAGCCCAAGGGAGTCTTGGTCGGCACCCCTCACTAGAGAGTCTTCTAATATGCTCATTTTCATCTTCCGCCCAGAGCAGCATCTCTCTCATAGTCTCAATTGGATATTTTAAAATAAACTGCCTAATGGCAAATTCACTGCTTGAGTTGATTGTAAAATACTTTAAAGCCTCCATAGAGATTTCAAACTTATCTATTCCATACACTTCGACGAAATCTTGAAAAATCATATTTTCTAAAGCGTGTTTAGAGTTCACTTTTGTAAAGGTATTTTTTAATATCTCTATAGATTTTTCATACTCATCTGGCAAGAACTCATAGAGAGTAGTCGAGATATGTCTCATCCTCTCTTTAAGTTCTCTGTTTTGCCACTTTTCATCAAAAACTTTTTTTGTAAAGTTGACACTCTCAAAAGAGGGATAGCTAAGAGATATCCTAGATGTTAAGAGAGTGATGTACTCTTGGTTATATAAGTTTTTAGTAGTTTTGCCATCTTTGGTATCCAGTGTTATGTATGATGAGTAGGGCAACTCAGTTGAAAATGCCTCTTGGAGTGAGATGTTTTTTGTGATACTCAGTAGCGTTTTTATAACTCCAGAGTGAGTAACAACTAAAATATGTTGAGCATCCTCTTTGAAAATAGTCTCATAAAAATATACTCGAATCCTTTGGATGTACTCTTGGATATCTTCACCATCAAGAGCAGATATCCACTGCTCAAAACTTTTGTACTCAATACCTTCAGCTTGAATCTCTTGAAAACTTTTACCCTCATGTCGTCCCCAAGACTTCTCTCTCAACTCTTTTGTGAAGATAGGTTTTACATCCAAACTAAAAGCTTGCAGAGTCTCTCTTGCTCGAAGTAGGTCAGAGCAGTAAATCTTATCAAACGCAGTATCTTGCAGTTTTTGAGCTAACTCTTTTGCATCTTCTTTGCCTTTTTGTGAGAGGGCTATATCGATGTGACCGTTATATTTCCCCTGATACTCTTTAATAAGCTCAGAGTGCCTTACAAGTGTAACTCTCATGAGAAGTGACTAATGATGATGTAGTTTAAAAGTGCGAGTTCAGTTACTTCGATGATAAAACCGTAGATATCACCGTTTAATCCTCCGAGTCTTAGAGTAAAAAACTTTGCGATGATAAGTAGAACAAAAAGGGCTATTAAAAACATCCACACAGATGAGAAAAAGTAGGCAAGAACTAGAGAGTAAAAAACTCCAAAGGCAAAGTATTTAAAGCTAAGCTCCTCTTTTAAAAGCTTGCCAACACCACTGCTGATGTAGTTGTAGAAGTAGATAGCTATAACTGCGTTTAATCGTGAAAACATCAAGACTATAGGAAGCAGATAAAAGGCTTCAAAGTGAATCACAGAGGAGAGTTTTAGCAGTAGAAAAACAAGTGTAAACACCATCCCCATCCCACCAACATGAGAGTCTTTCATAACCTCAAGAGCTTTATCTTTGCTTACAAAGAGCCCATCTATCGTGTCACTGAGTCCATCGAGATGTAGAGCTCCTGTTGTCAAAACCCAAAGCGAAAAGATGATAACAGCTAGGTGAGTTGAGGGAAGAGAGTCTTGCAATAAAGAGTGAGTAGCCCAAAGTAGAAGCCCTAAAATAAAACCAACAAGAGGAAAGAACATAGCAGAGTAGCCGTTTATGCCTTTGAAAAAATCGTGCACCTTAAAAAATGGAATGATTGTGAGCATATTAAACGCAAGTGCGAAAGCTTTGAGCAGTCTCATTTTATCTTCACACTTATGCCCGCAGTTGTCTGATAGACCTCTTCGCACTTTGAAGCTAAAAGTTGGGAGATACGACCGTTTATATCTACGAATTTTCTAACGAGTTTGTTATCACTAACAACACTACAGCTAACGTCATTAATAACAAATACGACATCATTTGGAAGTGAGACTATAGACTCTATCTCTTTTATCATCGACTCTTCACTGCGTTTATGGTAAAGCATATTGTTTATCCACATACTGACACACTCAACTAAAACTAAAGCCTTAGTTTGTTTGATTGTTTTAAAGAGTTCCATCGGCTCTTCAAGAGTCTCAAACTTCTCACTTCGCTGCGTTTGATGTCTTTGGACTCGCTCTCTCATCTCATCATCAAAGAACTCATTTGTGGCTAAATAGATAGGTTTTGAGTCTGCGTTTTGAACTGCATACTTCTCTGCGTTTATGCTTTTTCCACTTTTGATGCCACCTATAAAAAGAGCTTTCATCACATCATGTACATTATGAGTTCTATCTCATTTAAAATATCTTCATTGCTCAGCGAGTTAGTAGCTCCATAAGCTAAACAAGCACCGGCTCCAACACCCTCTTTTGCTTCACCCTCATCGTACTTTTTAAGGACAGGAATCTCTGCGTTTTCGAAGCTAAACTCAGTATAAAGAGCGTGAGGGGTATAGCTTAGAAGTGATAGAAGGTGTGCTATGTCTGAGTGTTCATCACGAGCTACCCACTGCGTAGTTGCAAATGTGATATTGTCGTGTTT
>JAYEMB010000024.1:0-5498 GCA_034717855.1 Campylobacterota bacterium | reverse complement strand
TTAGGAAAAAGTATGAGACATTTTTTAACACTTAAAGATTTTACGAAAGAAGAGATACTAGAGATTGTAGATATTGGTCTTGAGATAAAAAAAGATTTAAAAGCTGGTATTTATAAAGATGAGTTGAAAAAACAGACATTAGCGATGATATTTGAAAAAAGTTCAACAAGAACACGTGTTAGTTTTGAGACTGGTATGTTTCAACTTGGTGGGCATGCTCTGTTTCTCTCTAACCGTGACATACATTTAGGACGTGGTGAGCCTGTGAAAGATACAGCACGCGTTATCTCAAGTATGTGTGACATGGTTATGATTAGAACTTTCGAGCACTCGATGATAGAGGAGTTTGCAAAATACTCTAAAGTTCCGGTTATTAACGGTTTAACAGATTCTTATCATCCAGTACAGCTTTTAGCCGACTATATGACTATGGTTGAGTATGGAATAGATGAAAACGCAGTTGTCGCTTATGTGGGTGACGGAAACAATATGACACACTCGTGGATGATGTTAGCAGCTAAAATGGGCTTTGAGCTTAGAGTTGCAACACCTAAAGGCTATGAGGTTGATGCTGATATTTTAAAAGATACTATAAAGCTTGCAAAAGAGAGTGGAGCAGTTATTAGGATTTCAAATGATCCAAAAGAGGCGATAGCAGGAGCGACGATTGTAACTACTGACACATGGGCTTCAATGGGTCAAGAGGATGAAAAAGAGAAGAGAGTAAAAGATTTTTCAGGCTATATGGTTGATGGTTTAATGCTCTGTCTTGCTCAAAAAAATGTTCAGTTTTTACACTGTTTACCAGCGTATCGTGGGCAAGAAGTCTCTGAGGAAGTTTTAGAACAGCACTCAGAGATTGTTTTTAATGAAGCTGAAAATAGACTGCATGCTCAAAAGGGTCTTATGGTTTGGTTGGATAAAAAAAAGAAATAGTCAGATGAAGTTTATAATAGCAGCATTGGTGATTGTCAGCAGTTTGTTCGCAGCGAAGGTTGTCAATGTTGAAGAGAAGTTTCAAAAGTCAGAGAGCTGTAAGGCTTGTCATATGCACATAGTTTCTGATTGGGAGAAGTCTTGGCATGCTAAGAGTCACTACAAGAGTGATGAGTACTTTAAAGCGACTACTGATTATGTAAGTAGAAAAACTAGAAAAAGTTTAAATAGTGTTAAAGTACAGTGTGCAACTTGTCACAATCCAAGAATCTCAGTTACAAGTACAGATATGGACTATGAGATAGCTGCTGTGATGGGACTTGATAAGGGCTCAGATGTCAACAAAGCACTTGAGAGTGACGCAATAAATGAGGGTATAAACTGTGTGGTTTGTCACAATATTGATAAAATCCACACAAGTAAAGATGAGTCAAAACGCGGTATCAATCGTGTTGAGTGGACAAAATCTGGTCTTATGAGTGGACCTTACGATGATGCTAAGTCTCCGTATCATAAAGTAGAACATCGTGATTTTATGGACAAAAAGTCTGATCAGTTATGTTTTGTATGCCATGCTAATGATAGATCAGTCTCTGGTATGGTCTTTACAGATATGAAAAAAGAGTATAAGAAAAAGGGCAAAGAGGGGTGTGTAGATTGTCATATGGGCCCTAAAAAAATGGGTATAGCTGCAACTCTTCCTATTGACGGCGGAAAAGTGAAAAAGAGAATAGTAAGAAGCCATAAGTTTGAGGGTGCTCACATGGCAAATATTTTAAAAGATTCTCTTAGTTTAAAACTCTCGCAAAAAGGTGAGAACCTTCTTGTTACTATCTCAAATCCACAACCTCATAATGTACCAAGTGGTTTTGGTGCAAGAGAACTTGTTTTAGAGGTAAGCTATCAAAAAGGCATAGAGAACTTAGATACAAAATTTATTTCACTCACAACACACTACACATCTAAAAGAGGTAAACCGACGATTCCGCACTTAGCTGTAAAGGCTACAAAAGATTTAAGTATTCCAGCAAAAGGTAAAAGGGTTATAAAAGTTGCTAAAAACAGTGATGCTTCAAATGTTGAGGTGAAACTCTACTATCGTCTTGTAAATGAGGAGGTTAGGAAGATACTTAAACTCAAAGGTGAGACATGGTCACGTAAGACGCTTATCACCTCTGAAAGATTGATATTACAGTAGAACTCTCATGGTAGGTTCTATAACCACCCTTTAGAATCTTCTAGCATCGCACTATTGTTAGTGTTGTAAACTTTGATAATTTGTGAGATTAATTTTGTTCCAGTTTCAAAGTAAGTGTTAGGGTCTATATTTTTGATATCGTTTGTAAACTTATCTTTTGCAAAACTTGTATAAGCATTTGCAGTCTTATTTACTAAAGCAACTTCAGCACTAGCAGTTGCTGATAGCTTGTTTGGATATGCTGCTATGAGTCTGTTCATTTCAGACTGTAGTTTTATATTTAGCGTTTTTACTTCATTTATCAAAACTTCTACTTTTGCTAACTCTTTTTTGTTTCTCGAGCCTTTAGCCGCTAAACCTGAACCAAAACCACGAAGTTGACCAACATACTCTGTCATTGGCAGCATTACTTCCATCATGATAACAGAAGCTTCTTTCCCAAATGGGTTCAAATCTTTAGCTGAGCGTTTACTTACTGTTTGAGCTAGCATCAAAGTTTGACCTATCTGTTCAGTATAGTTAGAGAATGCAACATCTGCTTTTTGTTTAAATGCTTTATTATTGAGTGCTATAAGAGCTTGCGAGATTGCTGTTGCTCTAGAGTTTATAACAGGGTCAGCCGCCATAGAGAGAGACTCCATCGTACCGATTGCTCTTTTCATCTCTTTTCTATTTGTATATACAAGGAGTAGTGCCGCAGTATTTCCGTTCATATAGGAGTTACTAAGACCTCTGGTCTTTTGTGTAGCTATCACTAAGTCTTTAAGACTACCAATATATACACTACTATCTGCTTGTTTATTATTACTAAAGAGTGACTTCGCCTCCAAATTAAAAATTAAAAATGTTACGATTAACAATAAACGCATACTGAATCCTTTTTTATTTATTTTAAAAGCTGCCTAGTAATTGATGCCGGTGGCACTTCTGAGCTTTTCAATCATAGGCATAGCCTTCTCTCTGGCTTTATTAGCACCAGCATTTAGAATCTCTCTAACTTCACTTTGGTTATTTTCAAAGTATTCGCGTTTCTCTCGAAACTCTCTGAAGTACTCCCACATAACTTCACCAAGATAGATCTTAAAGTGACCGTGACCCTCTCCACCTTTTTTGTATCTATCTTCAAGGGCTTTTAGGTTTTCACCCTCTAAAAAGAGTTTAGCCATGTTATAAACATTACAATTTTCGAACTCTTTTGGCTCTTCCATCGCTACATTTTCAGTAACTATTTTTTTGATTGTTTTGAGCTGTTTTTTCTCTTCACCAAAGATGTTGACAGTATTTCCGTAGCTTTTAGACATTTTCTGTCCATCTATTCCAGGAACTGTCTGCACCTCTTCTTGAACTCTGAAGTTAGGAACTGTAAGAATATCTCCGTACTGGTTGTTAAATTTAACAGCGATATCTCTTGCAATCTCTACATGTTGAATCTGATCTTTTCCAACAGGAACAATCTCTGGAGAAAAAAGGAGAATATCTGCTGCCATTAAGACAGGATATGAGAAGAGTGAGTGGTTCGTTGCCATACCGCGAGCAGTTTTATCTTTATAGCTGTGAGCACGCTCGAGAAGTCCCATAGGAGTAAATGATGATAACATCCAGTAGAGTTCTAAGACCTCTTTTACGTCTGATTGAACCCAAAAAGTTGATTTTTGGGGGTCGATGCCAAGGGCTAAGAAATCTGTTGCTGACTGCATAGTAAGTTTGGCTAACTTCTCTCCATCGTTTACACTTGTCATTGCGTGATAGTTGGCTATAAACGCAAAGGTTTCACTCTGCTTTTGCGCATCTACCATCTGCTTAATAGAACCAAAATAGTTTCCAATATGTAAATCACCTGAGGGCTGAATACCTGTTAAAACTCTCATATACTATATTCCTAAATATTTTTTATCGTATTATACCAATCTCAGCTTTATTTAGTTAACATATGTCTATATACGGAGGAGTTAAAAAGCCCTCAAAATAAAGGATTTATAATGAACTTACATATTCGTTCAAAAGATGTTACATTAACAGATAATACAAAAGCTCACATTGAGAGTGCTATTGAAGCATTTACAAAATATTCTTTAGATATTACTACTATAAACGCGACTGTAGCAGCCGAGAAAAAGGGTGTATCAGTTGAATTCGATATTCATATTGCTCATGCTCAACCGGTTGTTATCAACCAGAGTGATGATGTTTTAGATGCTGCTATTGACTTAGCGATTGACAGAGCCAATAAAGCGCTTCGTCGTCTTCATGAAAAAGTTGTTTCTCACAAACAAGGCTCTGTAAGAGATTTAGAAACACTAGACGCATAGTCACACTATATGCCATCAGGGCATATAGCTACCCTCCCTCATTTAATCACAGGATATTTTTTGAAACTACTGCTGTTGCTTTTTCTCTCTTTAACTCTCTTTGCGCAAGATGAGTACTCTTTGCGGTTTGCATATGGAAACGCAAGTAGTAAAGACTTGGGTGATATCCTAATAGTTGATTCAGAAGAACATCCTGACAACTTAACAGTACTCTCTTTAGATGCTGGATATCTTTTAGTAGAAGATATGTTTGAGTTTCCATTTGATCTGTATCTAAAAGGTGGAGTGAGTTATTTTAATGAGGGCAATGCACCTACAAGAGAGCATATTTATGAAGGAACTCTCTATCTGAAGGTTTATGGCAAGTTAGATTTTTTAGACAATAGAGTGAGAGTTGGGTTTGGCGAAGGAGTCTCGTACACGACTGATATTTTATGGAGTGAGTATAAAGAGGCAATTAGTGAAGATGATGAGTACTCTAGGTTTTTAAATTACCTTGATATTAGTGTTGATGTTGACCTGGGGAAATTGCTAAAGTACAAACCCTTGGAAGAGACTTATATAGGCTGGACTCTGAAACATCGTTCGGGTGTTGCCGGCTTGTATAGCGGCGTTTATGGTGGCTCAAACTATAACACTATCTCAATAGAGAAAAATTTTTAATAGGGAGAGACGAGAATGGATATTATGGATTATTACTTATGGATTGTTACTTTTCACATAATGGCAGTAATGTCGTGGATGGCAATGCTTTTTTATCAACCAAGGTTATATGTGTATCATACAGAACATAAAAGTAAACCAGATTTTGTAGAAGTTGTAAAGATTCAAGAGTATAAAATGTATAAATATATAGGACTTCCTGCGATGTGGGGTGCGGTTATTAGTGGAATCTGGATGCTCTATCTAAGACCAGATTTACTTCAGGGTGATGGCTGGATGCATGCTAAAATCCTAGTTGTGGTTGTGCTGATGGCATACTCATTTTCTCTGGAATATTATAGAAAAAAACTAGAAGATAATAACTATGAAAAAAGTGGAAATTTCTTTAGAGC
>JAYEMB010000023.1:0-5543 GCA_034717855.1 Campylobacterota bacterium | reverse complement strand
GTATAATTCCCTCATGGCTTTCATAACTCTCAATAAAAAACATTTTTTTAATAATCTAGATATTATAAGTAAACGCAGCAAAGCAAAAGATAAAATTGCTTTAGTTTTAAAAGATAATGCTTACGGGCATGGACTTTTAGAGATTGCTGTTTTGGCAAAAGAGTATGGGATAAAAAGAGCGGTTGTTCAGACTCAAGAAGAGGCGAAAAGTATAGAAGGCTTTTTTGAGTATCTACTTGTCTTAGCTGACATTCCAAAAGAGCAGAGTGAAAAAATAAGATACACAATCAACGATATAAACGCAGTAGAAAAATTTGCTAAAAATACAAAAGTGGAACTCAAAGTAAACACTGGGATGAATAGAAACGGTATAGAGATGCAAGAGCTTGAGGCTGCGTTTGAGGCTATTGAAAAACAGGGACTGCGTTTAGAGGCTGTTTTCACACATCACGGCTGTGCAGATGAGTTAAACGGTTTATATGAAATACAAAATGAGAACTTTGAAAAAGTAAAACGCAGTGCAAGAGAGTTAGCTCTAAAACATGGTTTTGGTGAGCTGAGATTTCACTCTTGTAACTCTGCGGCGTTTTTTCGAGAGAGTGCCTTTGATGAGGATATGGCAAGAGTTGGGATTGCTGCTTATGGCTGTATGCAACTTCCAGCTGCGTTTGATGAAGAAGATTTAAAACCAGTATTGTCACTCTATGCGAATAAAGTCTCCACAAGAAGTTTAAAAAAGGGTGCCGCAGTTGGATATGGAGCTGCGTTTGTAGCGGATGAAGATTGTGTGGTAAGTAACTATGACTTCGGCTACGGGGATGGTTTTTTAAGAGCTTGTTCAAAGGCTTACAAAACTCCAGAAAATGTAAAGTTACTCGGGCGTATCTCTATGGATAACAGTTCATTTATGAGTAGTGAAGATGAACTGCTTATCTTCAGTGATGCAAGAGATGTTGCAGAGATGGCAGGGACTATCAGCTACGAAGTCTTAACATCTCTCAAGGCGAAGATAAAAAGAGAGATTATTTAAAGCTTTTATTGAGCCCACTCTCAGGTTTGCCTATATAGTAGCCTTGCACAAAATCAACACCCATCTCTTGGAGTGTATCAAGGGACTCTTTATCTTCAACAAACTCAGCGATTGTTTTAACCCCAAGACTTGAAGCAAACTGGATGATAGTAGCAGTTATCTTTTTGGAGTTTTTATCAGTAGCAACTCTTTTAACTAAAGAGGCATCAATCTTTATGTAATCAATATCGAGCTCTAAGATGTGAGAGAAGTTGGAGTACCCGCTTCCAAAATCATCGATGGCTATTTGACAGCCAAACTTTTTCACTCTTGAGATAAACTCTTTAAGCTCTGCATAGTTTCCGATTTTATCACTCTCAAGTATCTCAAAAACTACCCTTTGGGGTTTCTCAAAATCCTCTAGACTTTTGAGTATAAAATCTGTTGTATTACTGTTAAGAATATCCTTAATCGAGATGTTTATAGAAAAATCATAATCATACTCTTTAAAAAATTCAAATGACTTCCTGATAATATTTCTCGTAATACTCGGATAGAGTTTTGATTTGATAGCGATATCTAAAAACTCAAACGGTGCAATAACTTTTCCATCATCTAGAATTATACGAGCTAAAGACTCATACTTTTCAATTTTTTTTGTATTGACATTATAGATTGGCTGAAAGTGAGGTGTTATATTATCATTTTTGATTGCATCTCTTAAGAGTAACATGCCCTGAAGATTTTGGTTGATTCTCTCACTTGTGTCCATTGAGTCACTATAGGTGATTACTCTTCTCTTGTCATTTTTAGCAATTTGCAAAGCCATATCCGCTTTTGTGATTATAAGCTCTCTGTTTGATGCGATTCCACAGCTAATTGTGATGAAAATGATATTGTCACCAGTCTCATATTTTCTCTCTTGGATAGAGGTGATAGTATTATTTACATAGGTATAAAACTGATCTGCTGAGATATTACTTGTTGAAAAGATTGCATACTCATCACTTGGCAGTTTATAGATTATACTCTGGGGACATTTACATATCTTCTTTATGGTTGAAGCGGTCTGTTTGAGTATCTCATCTCCGGTTGTATGTCCATAGAAATCATTTATCTCTTTAAATCTGTCAATATTGAGTATGGCTAAATGTCTATGGGAACTCTCATCATGGTTTTTGATATCTTCTAAAAGCTTCAGTCTGTTTGGTAGCTGCGTAAGTCTGTCTATTACAAGTGAATCTTTAAGCTCTTTCGTTTTTGATTTGATTTCAATCTCTAGATAGTCATTGAGTTTTTTAGACTTTTTAAGAAGAAAAAATATTGTGATAAACAGAGTTATAAAGAGCAGTAAATCATAGATAATAGAGCGAAGAAAATTTTTGTAGAAGTACTCATTTATCACTTTTTTTGGTATGACAATACTCATAACTCCTCTTACGTCACCTATTTTGTAATCATAAGCATTTGGATAATTATCTTGAATGAATTGAGGAGCGTCCTCTTTTTTACCATGACATTTTAAGCAGGCTTGTTTGATTCTTAATGCTGAGGCGTACTGAAAAAACTCCTCATTCTCATCGCTGAAGTATTTTGTTTGATCAGGATTGTTTTTAAAGAATTTGATAGCCTTTAGTTCATCTGAATTTGCACTGTTTATAGGATTTCTAGCTCTGTCAGAAACTGTGTGTATCTCTACATTTAAGAGATTGTTTTTTGAAAAAGTTTCTGAAATGGGTCGAGATGCATAGGCTGGAAGTGCAGGGAGTGTCTCTTCATTTAGTGGTAAAACTTTAGATATAAAGAGCTCTTGATAGTACTCTCTGTGTGCCATTGCATGGCTGTTTAAAACCTCTGCCTCTTTTTTTGCAAAGTTATAGACTTCATCTTTAGTTAATTGGTAGTTTAGTGCTATTCGAAAAACAATGACTATTAAAAAAATAAGGGGGATAAGATATAAAACTCTAGTGCTAAATAATTGATTCATGTATTATTATAACAAGATAAATGTTACAGCTTAGTTACAATTTTATTACAGTGGCTTTAAAGCTTTTAAGGTAGTACCCTTCTTGTCTGCCAATATTTACTTTTCCAGTAAGGGTTGTTAAGACTTGAGATGATAACTCCGTGTTTTGTAGAGCTGTGAATAAACTTTCCATTTGAGATTAAAATTCCTGAGTGTCGAGTGCTTCGTCCTGTTTTAAAAAACACTAAGTCTCCCTCTCTTGCAGACTTTTTCTTCACCTGATAACCGATTTTTGCCTGCTCTTTTGTTGTACGAGGAATCTTTACTCCAAAGGCATCTCTGTATATGATCTGCATCAAAGAGGAGCAATCTACACCTCTGAGTGATGTTCCCCCATATTTGTAGGGCGTACTGTCCCATTTCGCATACTCTTTAGAGAGAGCTGCGTTTATCCAGTTGTCAGTTTTGATTTTTTTAGAGTAGCTGGATTTTTTTGATGTTTTATGTTTTGTAGTGGAGATCTTTTTACTTGAACAGCCACCTAAAAGAAGCAGTGTGCCAAGTAAAATGAAAAAAAGTTTCATAATCTTATGAGTTAGTCTTTATGATTGCGTTTGAGAAGATAACACCATCAACACCTAAAAGTGCCAGCTCTTCTATCTCCTCTTCAGTTTCAATACTTACTAACACTTTAGCATCAAAGAGATAGCTCTCTGCGATACTCTGCGCAGTTTTTGCCATCTCTTTGGAGACTAAAATATACTTTGCGTTTAGAGATGATGCGTAGATAAGTTGGGTGATATTTGCAACACTAAGGGCAAAACTTATCTGGTTTAAGTTAGCGTGCTCAATAATGTCTAGATTATCTTCACTAAATTCTAAGTAGATAGTAGAAGAGGGCGGAGTGTTGGTGATAGAGTCTATGTTGGGAGTGTGGTAGAGTGACTCACTCGGTATAAATCTATGTCCAAAGATTAACATCTAAAGAGCCTTTGAAGCACACTCTGATGAGCAGTAGTATTTTCCGTTACTCAAAACAGAGTCACCAAGTTCACTGTAAACGCCGCATGTCGGGCACTCTAGCAAATCGTTTGCTTCAAGCTTCTCACTCTTTTTGTCTTTTTTAGTTCTTGTCTTGTTTTTGATAGGTTTTTTCTTAAAAAACATAAAATAAACAGCGGCTATAACGCCTATAACCAGCAGTAGTTTTAGTATCATATATCTTCTCCTAGAAGTAAGTAGTGTCTATTTTTTGTCTCTATAATCTTATGCTTCATAGTTTTACTAAAAGCACTCGCCTCAACTTCATCAAAAACCTTTTCACCCTTGTAAAAAAGAAGTTTTGAGTTTTCATCACGAAAGTTTTGACTTAGTTGTAGAAGCATCTTTGTATCTGTTACAGCGCGTGAGGTAACCATCTCAAATATTTTAGGCTCCATCTCCTCAACTCTCTTTTTCACAACTGTTACATTGTTAAGCCCTAAATCAGCCTTTATAAACTGTAAAAAGCTCGCGCGTTTAGTTAAGGGCTCCACGAGAGTTACCTGCGTTTTTGGAAGCGCTAGAGCTAAAATCATCCCTGGAAAACCAGCCCCTGTTCCAATGTCCATGAGAGTTTCAACTTTTGGTAAAAAACTCACAGGAAAAACTGCATCATATATAAACTCGTTAAGAGTGTTTTCATCTTTTGCACCGGTCATATTATGGATTTTATTCCACTTAAATAGGTGCTCTTTGTATTTTTGTATATTATAAAAAAAGTTCTCTGGTAGTTCAATATTATCACTAGTGAGTGTCGCTTTTAAGTCCACTAAAATCCTTTTAAAAGAGTATTTTAGCTAAAAATCAATCATTATAAAATTCAAAACTATTTTTACCGCTATTTTTGGCTTTATACATAGCTTGATCTGCATGTTTCACAAGTACTTTTGGATCTTGAGTATGGTCTGGATAGAGACTAACTCCTATACTCGATGTGATATAGAGTTCATTTTCATCTATAGTTAAAACCTTACTCAGAGAGTTGAGTAGCTTTTGTGCTATGTTTTTTACGGACCCTTTTGAGTCTATATCTTCTATCATAACTAAAAACTCATCTCCAGCCAATCTAGCTACAGTGTCTACCCCTCTGAGTGAATCTTTGAGTCTCATAGCGATCTCTATAAGAACTAAGTCTCCTGTATCATGTCCTAAGGTGTCGTTTACCTCTTTAAAATTATCGAGGTCTATAAACATAATCGCAAACTCTTTGTTGGTACGTTTTGATTTTGTTATAGCTTGAGAGAGACGATCATAAAACAAAACACGATTTGGAAGAGCAGTTAGCGTGTCATAGTAGGCCTGTTTTGCAAGGTTTTGTTTCTGTCTTAGTATCTCCTCTTGAGCTCTTTTCTCATCAGATATCTTGATGTCATAGATAACATATGCATCTTTTTTATCATAAGTAATAGGGTGTATATAAGATTGCACTCCATATGTTGTTCCATCTTTTTTTTGATGTTGTGTGATATTCATTATATTTGGAGTTGTTTTAGAAACGAGTTTGAGCTTACTTACCGTTTCTGTTGT
>JAYEMB010000022.1:0-5558 GCA_034717855.1 Campylobacterota bacterium | reverse complement strand
AAATTAAGCGGACTTTTAGCGGACTTGGTGCTTTTTTAAAGAAGATAAAAAACACTCAAAACAATGTACTACACGAAAGGAGAGCAAGTTCATGTTACCAAAATACTCAGAATTTGTCATTCAGTAGGCTGGTTTAAGCAAATTTCTTCAAACTGACAGAAGATAGTTAGAGGTGGTGGAAATCTTTTATATAAACTTTTTGCTTGCTGATTTATACTATTGTTTACATTCAGTTTTTCAGGAGTTATACTTGAGAAAATAGTAGGTCTTGGTGTTGGAATATCAATAATAATTAGCTTAATTTTGAGCTTCGCTATTTTTAAAGTACCTTATGTGAAAGCATATCCCTAAAAATATTTTATGCTATAATCATAAAAATAGATATGGAGGTGTTACTTATGAATAAAAATGAAATAATAAATTATTTACAAGAACAACAACCATATTTTCACAATACCTTTGGTATAAATTTCATTGGATTGTTTGGTTCATTCTCCCGAGGAGATGAAACCAAAGATAGTGATATTGATATACTTTACGACATTGATAAAGATAAAAAACTATCTATGTTTAAGTATCTCAAAATTGCTTCTCAGCTAGAAGAATTTTTTCATAAAAAAATTGACTTAGTTAGAGTTGATACTCTTAAACCAACAGTCAAAAAATATGTAGATAGAGATTTAATATATGTTTAAAAGTAACAGAGATTTTAAACTCTATCTTAAAGACATATCTAGTGAATGTAAAAATATAAAAACATTTACCAAAGATGTTACCTATGAAGAATTTACAAATAACCTAGAAAAAGTGTATGCAGTTGTAAAAGCTTTTGAAAATATTGGCGAATCTGTAAAAAATATTCCCAAAGAGATAGCAGAAATGTACCCTGAAATTCCTTGGAGCGAAATAGCTAAAATGAGAGATGTTTTAACTCATCATTACTTTGGAGTAGATGATAAAGTTTTATGGGATACATTAGATGAAGAGTTCGATAAATTTGAAAATACTGTAAATCTAATTCTCAAAAAACTAAAGTAAATTATCTATCCCTACTAAAATAAAGCCAAGGTCTTTACTTTTCTTCACAAAACATGGTCGTTCCCACTCTCTTAACATCTACAAGGTAAACCTATGTATTATGATATAATTTAGAACTAAAACAATAAGGAGAAGCTATGATTAATCGTGATGAAATACTAAATATACTTAGAAACTATAAAAAAAATAACATCAATAAGTATGATATTGTTGAACTAGGTTTATTTGGTTCTGTTGCAAGAAATCAAGCTTCTACAAATAGTGATATTGATATTTGCATTAAAACAAAGACTCCTGATATGTTTGTATTAGTACATATAAAAGATGAACTTCAAAAGCTTTTATCTAATTCTATTGATCTTGTAAGAATAAGAGATAAAATGAATCCTTATTTAAAACGTAGAATAGATAACGAAACTATATATGTATAATAAATCTCTCGAAATTTCTATTATGTTATAATTACTAAAATAAATAAAAGGAGTTAACTATGATTACACTAAAAATAGAGAATGAAAAAGTAGAAAGTATATTTTTAAATGAATTTCACAGTAACAGAGAAAAGTTTTTTGAATTTATCCAAAATAGCTATGATAAGATGAAAACTACCACCAATCAAGACAGCTCCAATATTGACCTTATAAAATCACAAGGAATCTCTATGTCTAAAACTTGGGACAATGATGATGACAAGGCTTGGGATGAGTTATAAAACTGGAGATATTATACTTGTAAAATTTCCATTTACTAACTTAAAAAAATCAAAAAAAAGACCTGTATTAGTAGTTAAATCTGAAAATGATTTAAATGATATAGTTTGTTTTCAAATAACTTCAAATTCTGAACAATCAAATCTTTTAAAAATAGAGAACAGTGACTTAAACAATAGTACATTATCTTTAAAGTCATATATTAAATATGATAAATGTTTTACTATAAATACAGAAATAATAGACAAGTCTATTGCTAAAGTAAATAATGATTTACTTGATAAATTAAAAATACTTTTTTGTAAAGAATTATTTTAAAAATTCGTGTGTAAAAATAGGCGGACTTTTAGCGAAGATAAAAACACTCACAACAATGTAATACAGGCAAGGAGAGCAAGTTCATGTCAGCAAAATACTCAGAATTTGTCATTCAGTAGATGATTGGCATAGATCTCATAAAGTCTTCACGTATGAGCCGTTTAATGGAGCGGTTTGGTGATAAAGCTCTCCAAAAATTTCTCTGTGAAAATGAGATACAACTTGTTAAAAATTATAAAACTGCTGCTGGATTTTGGGCTGTTAAAGAGGCGTGTTCTAAGGCACTCGGTGTTGGTATTGGGAGTGAGTGTAGTTTTCATGATATTGAAATTTTCAAAACACCTAAAGGCGCTCCACAAATTAAACTCTCACAAAAGCTTATCACTGCGTTTAAGATAAAAGATACAAGTGTATCTATAACACATGATGGAGAGTATGCTATAGCTGTTGTGGCTATAGAAAAGGTTTAAACTCAGCCACCACCAACAAAATCAAGAAGCTCTAGCTTATCACCATCTTTGAGCCTGTGTGTATCCCAACTATCTTGTTTAACTATATCCATATTTACCGCTGCAGCCATAACTTTTCCATCTAAAGCCAACTCACTTAACAAGCCTGAAAGCGTTATGCTCTCTTTAAAGTCTCGAGATTCACCATTTACTATAATATTCATATCTACTCTTTCTTATAATATTTCACTATTTATTTTCGTAATTGTATCTATATTTCTTGAATTTATGCTCAATACCTGATATACTCACTTCAAAATAAAGCAAATATAAAGTGTAGGCAATGATAAATTCAAAAGAATTATTAAATTATACAAAAGAGCTCTCGATACTATTCGTAGAAGATCAAGATGATTTGCGAATAAGTACGACAGAAGTTTTAAAAAACTTTTTTAAAATTGTTGAAAACGCAGAAGATGGCAATGATGCAATTAATAAATACAACAGTTACGCTAGAGAGAACTCTGGCAAATATTACGATATTGTTTTGACAGACCTTGCAATGCCAAAAGTTAATGGACTTGAACTGACACAAAGTGTATATAAAATCAATCCTAAACAGAGCTTAATTGTCCTCTCTGCACATGACGAGTCAAAATTTCTACTTCCACTGATTAACCTTGGTATAGAGCAGTTTATAAAAAAACCTTTAGATTTTCAAGAGCTACTACAGGCTCTGCTTAACACATCTAAGAAAATCATCAACAGTGCAGACTCAAACGCAGCTGATAATAATTTAGAAGTTATCCCTTTAGGTGAGTTCTGCGTTTACAACAAACTTAATAGCTCTCTAAAAAACAATCAAGAGAATATATATTTAACCAAATATGAAATTATTTTCCTTCAACAGTTAACTACAGATATAGGGAAAATCTACTCAAATGAAGATATCGTCTCTAATTATTTAGTGGAAAATGAAAATATTGATGCTCAAAACATAAGAAAACTTGTTTCAAAACTAAGAAAAAAACTACCTAAAGATTCTTTAGAGAGTATATATGGTGTCGGCTACAGATTTATACCCTATTATAAATAGTAAATAATTAGGCTTACACTACACTATTTACACTGTTATTCTCAGCCTTTTCTAACGCACCCTTCACTCTTTGTAGAGCATTGTAAATGTTATCCTCAGCAAGTACATACTCAGTAACCCCAAGACTTACAGTAAGTTTTATACTCTTAAAAAAATCATACGAATCAATATCTTTTCTTATTTTTTGAGAAACTGTTACCGCTTGTTTAATATCTGTATTTGGCAAGAGTATAACAAACTCTGTATCGGAAAACCGTACAAATACATCACTCTCTCGTAAAGTGATTTTATGTACAAATGTTTGTAAAACTTCATCTCCAGTTTTATAGCCAAGTGTTTTATTTATCTCTTCAAACTCATTTAACTCTAACATAGCAAGTGAAAGTGAGTGTTTCTCTCTTTTTGCCAAAGAGATGATACTCTCTGCTACATCATAAAAGTAACGTTTGTTGTAAGCACCTGTAAGGGTATCTGTGTTTGTAACTCTCTCAAGGTTGTCAACTGAAGCTTCAAGTTCACGCGTTTTATGCTCTAGCTTCTTCTCTAGCTCTTCAAACTCTTCTGTTTTGAGTTTTAGTTTTCTGTTGAGCTTACCAATCTCTTCAGCTTTTAGCTTTAGCTTATGCTCAGACTCTGCGTTTAATTCTTTAATAGCCAATTGAAGTGTATTAATCTGTTCATCTTTCTCTTCTATCTTCTCTTCTAGTTTATTATTATTGTTAAAAAACATATAGCCTACTTCATTAAAAAATTCTTATTTTAAGTCCAAAAGGATACTATTTAACTGTTGACATCACTCTTAATATAAATAAATACTTCTGCTTAATTGCATTTATGTAAAATATAAGCTAAAATTCTCTAAAAAGAAGTTTATGTGCATACAATACAAATAGATATAGATGATAAAATTTTTGATAAATTTATGGGACTTATAGATTTACTACCAAAAGACAAACTTGAAGTTACAGGTACAAAAAATAATCCAGACATTACTTTTGCTGAGTCCAGAAAAGATATAAACACTGTTTCTTCACTTGAGAATCAAATAAATCAGTTATTAGTTGAAAACAACTTACTGCATTTCAAATTTTACAAAGACCCAGATAGAATACTCTACGCTTCTAAAAGTGAGTCGCCTACACATATAGAAGATTTTAACAGATTAATACGCATACTCAAACGCAATAAGATTAAACATACTGACATCGGTGTTGATATTATAATGCTTGGTGAAGATATTTAAGTAACAAAAGTAAAAATTTTAACAAGCTTTTCTAGAATTTCTTTTTTATCTATATCATCTTCTAAATTAAGTCTCTTTTGTATCTCACAGAAAACATCTTTTATAGCATTTACACACTCATTAAAATATTCACTAGCTTCTTTTGACATTAGATTACAGTTTTGTATCCCAAACTTGATAAGATGCTCTTTAGACCACCACTTTTTACTACCCATAAGGTTCAGGGCTTGAATATCATTTTTGATATATACAGTAGTTGATACAACATCGTATGCAGGAGCTAATCTTATGTCATCTATACCATCATAAATTAGTCCAAAGTTTTTAAGATGGGCATTCGTTGAGTGCAAGTTCTTTGTATTCATTTCCCCAAGTATGAATTTAAGTTACCGCTCCAAACTATCTGAATCAAAATCATAATTATTTAAAAGGCTTTCTAGTTTAGGACATCTTGTTCAAAAAATGTTTTCAATCTTTGATTAATTGTAAACTAGACCCTGAATCAAGTTCAGGGTGACGAGTACACCGTCATTCTGGGCTTGACCCAGAATCTAATTGCTAATTGTTAAGAGGGTTCAATTACCTAAATATTAATCTCTCATCTTAACAATAGTCTCTATAGTATCAAAGATATCACTGTCTCTTTTTTCATAAGGGTTATAGTAACGTGTGTAAAGTATATATGCCGCTGCAAATATCTCTTG
>JAYEMB010000021.1:0-5601 GCA_034717855.1 Campylobacterota bacterium | reverse complement strand
AGCGAGGTATAGGAATCGGTCTGCATATTGTTAAAAAACTGTGTGAAGAGCTAGAGATTAAAATAAGTGTTGATAGTATAGTTGGCAAAGGAACAATCTTTTATCTTAATCTTAAAAATCTAAAATAAGCTCTTAATCTACTTCAAGATATAATTCCTCCATGATTGCTCAAGACTCCATAGAAGCCCTCAAGGCACGACTTGATATTGTTGATGTTGTAGGAAGCTATGTAGAGCTGAAAAAAGCGGGTGGTAACTTTAAGGCACCTTGCCCTTTTCATGATGAAAAATCCCCTTCTTTTGTAGTAAGCCCACAAAAACAGATATATCACTGTTTTGGGTGTCTGCCTCCTTATCAAAGAGTATCTACACCTAATGGTTATAAAGAGATAAAAGATGTAAAAATTGGAGATAAAGTTTTTGCAGCAGATGGAACTGTAACTGAAGTTATAGAGAGTGTTTATCACACAAGCGAGTTTGATATACTCGCGTTTAAAACATCTCTGAGTGCAAAAGAATCCTGCTTTACACAAAATCATGATATGCTCGTTATAAAACAAGAGGATGCTATATCAGAGTTTCCATATCTTCGTGTTGAAAAGAGCAGACCATTAAAGTTTTATGGACGAATTAAAAAAATAAAAAGAGATTACTCTTTAGCAATAAAGAGAGAGTTTGCAAATAATGTCAGGGTTGGTGACTATTTTTTATATCCAGCAGATAGAGAGACAAAAGAAGATAAATATATTGATGTCTCCCATTTTTGGGATAAAAAAAAATTTGGACCAAGTGTCGAAAAAATAAAAAGAGTAGAAATTTGTGAAGACTTTATGTGGTTGGCAGGTATCTATGTGGCTGAAGGCAGTAGTTACAGAGGGGGAATAAAGTTCTCTCTATCATCTAAAGAGACTACTTATGCAAGTAAAATTATAACTATTGTTCATAAGCTATTTAATAAAAAAGGTGCACTTTTTTATCCAAAAGATAGAAAAAACTCTTTAGAAGTAACTGTATCAAGTACAAATTTACAATATATATTTGAAAATCTTTTTGGCAAGGGCGCTAGCAATAAAAACTATCCATATTGGTTTAACTATTTAAATGAGTCTTTGAGAAAATCTCTGTTATCTGGACTTATGGATGGTGATGGATGTTATAGCAGAAGAACTTACGATACTGTTAGTGAAACCTTAGCGGATGAGATAATTGATTTAGCTATAAGCTTAGGTGAATTACCAAGTTGCAGAGTTGCTAAAGCGCATGTAGATAAAAATGGCATAAAACATCAGCAAAGTTATACTATTTACTTTAGAAAAAGAGAGTCAATAGAAGGTTTCTATGAGTATGTCAATGGTGTGAAATACCTTTTTAGCAGAGTTAAAGAGATAGAAAACATAGGGCACGAAGAGCTAGTTTATGATATTACAGTTAAAGATAAAACACATACATTTTTATCTAATCACTTTGCAGTAGGAAATTGTGGTGCTGGTGGAGATAGTGTTAAGTTTGTTATGGAGTATGAGAAACTCAACTACCCCGAAGCTCTTGAGAAGTTGGCTGACTCTTATAACTTTACACTCAGCTACACAGATAACAAACATAACAAACCCCGTTCACAAGTTATGGACTCGCTCAATGAGTGGTACAAAAGTCTTCTAAACTCTAAGTCCACAGCAGTAGAGTATATAAAAGAGCGTGGGATTTATGAGAGTAGTGTTGAGAAGTTTGGTATCGGTTATGCGCCAGACTCAAACGCAACTATAAACTATGTGAAGTCTCAGATGTTTACTATGAATGAAGCTGTTGAGATGGGTGTTATTGGTTATGATGGTGGAAGAAACTTTGCTCGTTTTATAGAACGTATCACTTTTCCTATCCACTCTGCAAATGGCTCTTTAGTCGGTTTTGGTGGACGAACTATCACTGGTCATCAAGCAAAGTATGTAAACTCACCTGAGACACCTTTCTTTAATAAATCGCGCCTGCTTTATGCCTACCATCTTGCAAAACAGGCACTGTATAAACGCAGTGAAATTATCATAACAGAGGGTTATCTCGATGTTATTATGTTACACCAGGCAGGTTTTGATAATGCAGTAGCAACTCTTGGTACAGCTTTAACTGTTGAGCATCTACCTCTTCTAAGAAAAGGTGACCCAAGAGTTGTTATGGCTTACGATGGAGACAATGCCGGACGTGCAGCTGCACTTAAAGCGGCGAAACTTCTGAGTGCATCAGGATTTCGTGGAGGTGTTGTTATCTTTGGCGGTGGTTTAGACCCTGCTGATATGGTAAAAGATGGCAGAGTTGAAGAGCTTGCAAATATGTTTAGAGAGCCAAAGGTATTTATAGAGTTTGTACTCGATGAGATACTCTCGCTTTATGACCTGCGTGATCCAAAGGCTAAAGAGTCTTGTATGGCTGAGGGAGTAGCTTATCTCAAAACACTCTCGCCACTTCTCCAAGAGGAGTACAAGACTTATCTTGCCTCGCGTTTAGGAGGGCTTGGAGTCTCTCCGTCACTTTTAAAAGTAACAAACCAAACAAACACTAACAATCAAAACGCACCGCTCATCCAGAAAAACACTCACAAAGATATGTGGGAGCTAAGCCTGATAAAAACAGTTCTGGAACATCCGCGTTTTATAGACCAGATTTTGGATGTACTTGACCCTTCTCTTTTGCAGTTTCACTCATCAGAGTTCACAGCAGCCTTGCAAGGACAAAATGAGAACCCTTACTTAATGGCTATTTTGGTTGATGAAACAATAAAACCTCTTCAAAGTGAAGATGAACTCAGAGCAGAACTTATTACATTTCTCTCAAGATACTACGAAAGAGAACTAAAAAAAATAAATATGCAACAGAATATCTCATTTGAGGAGAAAGCTTTCTATATTCGTAAGTTTCGTGGTAAAATTGCAGCATTAAAACGAGGTGAACTGGTTGCGTTTGGTGATTAACTATCAAACGCAGCTCCTGTGCCCAACCAAGGAAATATAAATGAAAGCAATAGCACTTTTTAGTGGCGGATTAGACTCTACATTAGCGATGAAACTCATCATAGACCAAGGCATCGAGGTTTTGGCAGTAAATATCAACACAGGTTTTGGAAGCACAAAAGATAGGTTAGAGCATATGCAGAGTATGTGTAATCAAGTTGGTGCAGAGTTAAAAATAGTAGATATTCAGAGTGAGTACTTACAAGATGTTCTTTTTGACCCAAAACACGGTTATGGTAAAAACTTTAACCCTTGTATCGACTGTCATGCAAAAATGTTTGCAGTTGCTAAACGCATCATGGAAGATGAGGGTGCTTCATTTTTACTAAGTGGTGAAGTTATGGGTCAGCGTCCGATGAGTCAAAACAAAGATGCTCTTCAGACCGTTTTAAATGAGAGTAATTGTGATGGGCTTCTACTGCGTCCGATGTCAGCACTGCGTTTAGCTCCAACTATTGCTGAAGAGAAGGGCTGGGTAGATAGAGATAAGCTAGAGGGAATAACTGGTCGTTCACGTGACAGACAGTTAGAATTAGCGAAAGAGATAGGTCTTGAAGACTTTGAGTCTCCCGGTGGTGGTTGTCTTTTGACAGATGAGAACTTCGGTAAAAAAATGTTTGATTTTATAAAATATGACAAGTTTGAAGTAAAAGATATCCCTGTTATGAAGTTTGGTCGTCACTTTCGTTTACAAAATGGGGCAAAGCTTGTGATAGGTAGAGATAAAGATGAGAATCTTCATCTTCAAAATATAGATAATGATAAATATTACCATATAAAAACAGTAGGTCTGCCTGGACCTCATGCCCTTCTTAGTAAAAACGCAACTGCAGAAGATAAAAATTTAGCTACTTCAGCAGTTCTGACTTACTGTAAAACATCTGTTGATAATAGTTATACATTATCATATGATGGTGAAGAAGTTACAGGTAGTCCATTTACTTCACGCGAGGCTATGAAACCTTTTACTATTTTATAACTATTTGATATACTTAATTCCAATGATAAAGAAGCCTATTAAAAGCAACTAGTTGCGTGGGCTTCCCGCCGAGGGAAACTTAGTGTTAACGTAAATGATGGAATTACTTCCAGCATTGAAATAATCGTATCAAAAGGTTCCCTTTAAAGTTCGAGGTGCCCCTTGAGGGTAATGAAATAAATTTAAAGGAAGACTTATGGCAGGAATACACTTCTCATTTGAGAACTTTAAACAACTTATGGAATTAAATATAGGGATATCGGATAGACTCGATGAGAATCGCGCGGAGAGTTTTACACTTTTATATTGTGATTTCTCAGGTATTGAACAAGATGTGGTTGATACTTGTCTGGCTGAAATCCTTCGAACATCTGACTCTATAGTTCATGATGGCAGTGACTACTTTTTTGTTTTGCCGTACACTGATAAGTATGGAGCAGAGATTGTTAAGAAGATGTTTGATGAGTTTTTTGCTAAGTTCTTAAACTCTTTTCTACTCAGTTATCCAGCGGATGGTGAGACATCCCAAGAGATTTTAGGAACAATGCAAGATAGTGTGAGTACCTTTTTTCAAGATGACCTGCACTGTTTAGATAGGTTTACTAGAAACTACTAAATACCTTTTTAGTAAAGTTATAATCTTTAGAATTTTTATAAAATGAGATAGCATCAGCTATCTTTTGCTCTTTGTATAACTTCTTGTCACAGACCCACCTGCATTTTATTTTTTCGTTTGTCATAGCCTTTTTATTCTCATCAGAGACTTTTGTCTCAAAAGATGGACTAGAGAGTAATAAAGCGGGCAGTAAAAGGTAAATTAGTTTATCCATAGTCACAATATCGGCACTAAGAAAAAAAAATCAACTTTAATCATGGAACAAAAAATGCTATATTTTTAAAAACTCTACTATTTTAGAGTGTATATATGGGAGATTAAAGATGATTTTGATAGATAAAAAAGCAGAAGCTACTAGCTCATCTTCACTTCTGAACCTTTCGACTGAAAAAGAGAAAGCTACCCTCTCTTTCGGAGAACTATTAAAGGGAGTTACTCTCAAAAAAGATGATAAACTTATCCAAAATGGAGCACTCGTTTTATCTTTAGAGGGTGATAAAAATGAGAGTAAAGATAGCGCAAAACCTTTAAAAAATGAAACACTTCTCTCTCTACTTAAAACTACAGCCAAAGAGAAGGCTGAGCCATTAGAGTTGCATCCAAAACTCGTAGAAAACCTAAGTGTTAAAGAGATTAAAACTTTGATTGCTGGAGCTAAAGAGTATTTAAAAGATAAGATACTTAGTAGCGATGAATATAAAAACGCACAACTTAAAGAGCTTCCAAAGACTTTAAAAGGTCTCGCTACTTTAGCACAGAAAATAGGTGTAGATATTTCAAAGATAACTATTGAAGAGGTTCAAGCTAAAACAGCTTTCAAAGAGTCGCCTAAAGTTGAGACTAAAGAAGCTTTGAAGTCACAACTTGTTCAGGGTAATCAAGACAAAGAGACTCCAAAACCTCAAATAGCTCAAAATGTTAAAGAGAAAGAGACTCCAAAGCCTCAAATAGCTCAAAATGTTAAAGAGAAAGAGACTCCAAAGCCTCAAATAGCTCAAAATGTTA
>JAYEMB010000020.1:0-5637 GCA_034717855.1 Campylobacterota bacterium | reverse complement strand
TATGCAAGATTGCTGTAAGAAAACTTGATCAACTTGATTCTGTAATAATATTAGATGAATTAAAAGTTCCTCCTGGGAATCATCTTGAGAAACTAAGTGGTGACAGAAATGGCGAATACAGTATTCGAATTAATCAACAATACCGAATCTGTTTTACATGGACTAATAGTGGTCCAGACAAAGTTGAAATAATAGATTATCATTAAAAAGGAGAAAAGATGCGTATTCCAACTCATAGAGAACCAACACATCCGGGTGAAATGCTTTTAAAAGAGTTCTTAGAACCTATGAATCTAACACAACGTATGCTTGCTGATGCGATACATGTTCCTTATCAACGTGTAAATGAAATCGTAAATATGAAACGTGGAGTTACACCTAGTACTGCACTTCGTCTCGCAAAATATTTTAGTGTAAGTGAAGACTTCTGGTTAAACCTGCAAACACGCTGGGATATTTATCGCTCAAAAAAAATTGAAGCTCAAGAGCTAGAAAGTATCAAACCTTTAGCTCCTTAAGGTAAAGACTTGTACCAAAAGGTACTGTTTTAGCAACTGTCTAGTTTACAGGGGGGCATTCCAATCCATGAATCAAATGGCTGCCACTCTTGTAGCCATATTTCAAAGGCATCTACATTCATTGGTTTTGCTATAATATATCCTTGTCCAATGGTACACCCTAATTCAATAAGCATTTTTCCATGCTCTTCACTTTCTACACCTTCTGCTATCGTCTCACAGTGGAATGCATGTGACAGCCCCACAGCAGCTTCTAAAATTGAAAAACTTCCACTGTCATTGAGCATTTCAATCACAAAGCTCTTATCAATCTTAAGTGTATTTACAGGTAGTTCTTTTAAGTAACTCATTGTTGAATAGCCTGTTCCAAAGTCATCAAGAGCAATACTTAGACCGAGTAAATGACACTCCTGTATCATCTGATGTGCCATATTTATATCCTGTAATGCATGAGTCTCTAATATTTCTAACTCTATCTGTGAAGGATTAATTATTTTATATTTTTCTAATAAAGAGCTAATAAAAGGTAAAGTCTCTTTATTGTTAAACTCATGCGAACTAATATTTATATTCATTGAGAGTGTATAATCTTTTGATAGCCAAAAAGATAGCTGTTCAATTGCCGTTTTAACAACCCAACGACCGAGTTTTAGCATTATCTCTTCGTTAGCATTTAGTTGTGGCAAGAAATCATCAGGATACAATAATCCTTTTTCTGAATGATTCCAGCGTACTAATGCTTCAACTCCAAGTACTTTTCCTTGTTTCATATCAACTTTAGGTTGGTAATGAAGCTCTAATTCATTCGATGCAATAGCATGAGTAAACTCTATTAAAAACTCTTGATATTGTCTTAATAATTGATTCTCTTCTAAATCAAAAAATCGATATTGGTTTTTTCCAGCATTTTTAGCTTCGTACATCGCTTGATCAGCTTGACGTAATAATGCTTCTGGACCTAGTTCTATTTCTTGTGGATAAATACTGACCCCTATACTTGCTGAAACTTGTAAATATTTAATAGAGTCATCATTAAATGAAATAGGCTCACTGAGTACCTCTAGTAAGCGTTTTAAAAGTGGTATAATATCTTCATTTTTAGTAATATCACCTATAGCTACAACAAATTCATCGCCACCTAACCTTGATATGACATCTTCTTGACGTAATAAATCTTTCATACGTTGTGAAACTTCGGTTAGTACAACATCACCCGCTTTATGACCGTAGGTGTCATTAACCTCTTTAAAACCATCAAGGTCAATATAAATTATTGCTAAACTTTTTTTATTTCTAATTGTATGAGAAAGCATTGTTTGAATAAGCTCATTAAATAAAAAACGGTTTGGTAGGTGCGTTAAACTGTCATGTTTAGCACTATGTTCTAATGCTTTTTGATGTTCTACTTGCTCTGTAATATCACTATGAAACCCAACAAACCTTAAGGCTTTACCGTCCTTATTAAAAAGTGCTTTACCTCTATCAAGAATCCACTTCCAACTGCCATCTTTACATCTCATTCTATGACGATGCTCATAAACATCTGTCTTACCATCAAGATGTTTCTTAACAGATTCCATAGCGGAGTCAATATCCTCTGGATGGACACGGTCTGACCACTCTGATAGTTTATTTGTAATCTCATGATCCTCAAAGCCAATCATTCGTTTCCATTGACTGGAAAAAAAGACTTCATCGGTTCTAGGGTCCCAGTCCCATAATCCATCTTGACTACCATCAATAGCAAGCTGAAAACGTTCACGCTCCATCTTTAACGCTATGATGTTTTCTTTTTCTCTTTTTCTATAGTTTTTGACAGAGTCTATCATTAGGTTAACGGTTTGAGAGAGTTTTTCAAATTCATATATATTGGATTCTTCAACTTTATACATCGGAATACCATCATCATCTCTTTGAGATAGAACATAATTAAAGTGCGTTATTGGAGCAATTGTAAAACGTCGTAGGATAAAAAACAGTGCGACTGAGAGAAAAAATGAAAAGAATAAACTAACAATTACACTGTCTTTTACTAATGTCAATAAATTTTGTTGTATAACTAAATCACTACTGCAAATAGAGACTAAACCTATCTCTTCATCCATCGAGGAGATTATTTTTGCGCTTTCATAATAGTAACATTCATCTAATGATATATGATTATTTTTGTACTGTTCAATGGTAGTGTCATTATTACGAATTTGTCCCGTAGTATAAGTTTCTTTTCCCGTAATCTTTGCCATATTGAAATCTTCGACTATGATAGCTGAAAAGTGTTGATGTTGCATCTCATTTCTAAGTAATACTTCATAATCGTTTACGGCATAGGATTCAATAAAATGAGAGAGGTTTTTTTGTAATGACAAGAGGGTGACTTTAGAGTCTTCTTTTAAACTTATAACCAGCTCTTTTTTTTGCACACTATATTGAAAATAAGAGTAAACTCCCATAAAACCCATGACTACTAAGGTTGTTAAAATAGCAATAATAAAATAGAGTCGAGGTTTTTTTAGAAACATACTTAGTTTTTATCCACACCTAAAACATTACGTTTTATAATAGTTTTATTTTTAACAATGTTTTGTGTTGAAACTGCTAAAATAGGAAGATGAATATTTTTTTCTACTGATTTATTATTGAGATGTTTATCCATCACTTCTACAGCTTTTTCACCCATTAAAAATGGTTGTTGCATAGCAGCTCCAACTAAAATACCTTGAGGGATCAATTCCATAAATTCTGGTTCTGCATCAAAGCACACTAAAAGAATCTCTCCTTTTTTCCCTACATCAGCAATAGCATCAAGAGCTCCTTGATAGCGGTTAGATCCTTGTAGCCATAATGCTCGAAGATTTGAATCTCCTTTAATTAATGCAAGAGAATGATCATATGTTTCTTTATAAGAAAAATCAACTTGTTGACGTAATCCTGAACTTTTAATTCCTGCTTCATTTAAGGCTTTCATAAATCCAGATGTACGTAATTTTCCATTATCTCTTTTTTGAGGAATAGCAACAATTCCTACACTTGCATGTTTTAATTGCATCTCTTGTATCTTTTTTGTTAACACCTTTCCAAGTTCATATGCACCTTGAAAATTATCAGAGGAGATATAGGAGATATAGTCACCTGAATCAGTCCCAATATCAGAAATGACAACAGGGATATTAGCATCTGATGATAGTTTCAGGATTGTTGCTGCTGTAGAGGAGCTAATAGGTGAAACAATAATGCCATCAACTTTTGATTTAATACTTTTTATAGTATTTTCAAGTTCTGTTTTCATTAAGTTATTAGCACTATACACTTGAACTTCATAGCCAAGTTCTTGAGCTTTAGACTTAATTCCTCGACTCATTATATTCCAAAATGGGATACGACTATCCGAAACAATATAAGCGAGTTGTTTCTTCTCTTTCTTTAATGTATTTGTATCACCTGCGATACCTTGTAATGTAAATAACATTACAAATACAAAAATTAATAATTTTCTAATTTTCATTTTTTGCTCCATTTCTTTATTTACCACCATGTCTCAAGTTGGATACCAAAAACATCTCCTGAGGTATCATTTGCGTAATATTTCCCACCAATTTTCCCTTGAGCATCTTTAGACCAATTTGCATTTGTATAATAAAGTCTTAAAACAGGACGTTCCCATATTCCTTTATCAAATGCAAACTCTGTAGCTATTGTTGATTTGTAAAGTTCGTATTTTTCATTATCAATTTTATTATTTACACGATCATATCCTAACTCAGCCACAAGTCTAGCATTAGTATAAAAAAACCAATAAGGGCGTAAACCTGCAGAAAACCAGTTTTGTTTAATCCCTGAAAACTTTTCTTCATCACGGTATTCATATATAAGATTTGTCATAAACCCTATATTGTCATTTTCAAATGTGTTGTAATTAATAGCTCGATAGGTTTTTGAGTTTTCAATATTTGTACCTGAGTTTATAAGATTGTCAATTAATGACTCACGTTCAAACTGTTTTTGCATATAAGGAACATACTCCCCTGTGTCTTTTGAAAGACCAGACCCGTAAAAAAGTCCTGTAACACTTTCACCTTTCATATCAAATATATTTTCTGTAATTGTATTGTCTTTATATAATACAGCAAGAGTGTAACCTTTTTGAGCATCTAGGTGGTGTGTTGCATCAAAAGTTTTTGATTGTAAGTGCATATAGTTAGCAAAAAATGTTAATTCACCTTGATCAAATTCTTTAACAAAACGTAAATCATGACTTGCAAACAGAGATGACTGATCTGAAAGGTCAATAGTAGGATTGAGATTTTCGAAAATAAAAGCATATGAAAGTTGTAAACTACCTAAGTCAAGATTATTAATTCCAAAGCCATCACCACTCATATTTAATGGCCAATAGTCATTCATATGACTTTCCCAGCGTTTATAAAAACGTCGACCAATCCAAATACTCATAGAGTTATCTATGATATTTGAGATTTCACTATATGCTTCACCCCAATCAAAAAAGTCGATCTTTTCATTGTTTGGTGCATAAAATATAGGACGTACTTGATTATGCATCTTGATACCATTGTCAAATACTATATCTTGTGTAAGCCCTAGCTCTACCCAAGTTTCACACTCGTTACCCAGACGGTATTTTGAACTTGCACCAGGTACCCCAAAGCATACATCACTTTTATCTTTGTCAAATGTTGTTTGAATACGCCCATATCCAAAAGTACCAATTTCTGATTCAAATCCGAAAACAACGATAGGTATTAAGAAGAAAGGAAGTAGTCTTAAGAGAAGCATGCTAATCCTTTTTAAAGTAAATTATATATGAAAAAACTAAGAATAAATTAAAATTACTATGAAATAGCCTTTTGAAGTTAATTTTTTCAATATATCAAATATATAGTGTTAAATATATTCTTATCTTTGGAGCAGTTTTTAGTAACAGAAAGACTGTTCCAAATAGAGTTGAATTTTTGAACATGCTCCAAAAGGTACAGTTTTAGCAACTGTAGTTTTAACTAATCAACTCATCAAAAGTTGATTTCTCCGGATACATATTAATTACTATATTAGCCGATACCTTATACGAATAATTATCTACTGTCACCTCTTCTTTGAAAGCTTC
>JAYEMB010000019.1:0-5643 GCA_034717855.1 Campylobacterota bacterium | reverse complement strand
ATTTTATTTGACATCAAAAATCTCTTTTATCGAACTGCTCCAGCCCTTTGAGCCTGCAAACGCAGCTCTACGCACATCATCACTGCCTATAGGTGCATAACTGCCATCATACCTCTGTAGAAGAACTCCTATGTCAGCTTCTTTGATCATAGTGAAATCATTTGCACTATCTCCTAGTGCTATTTTTTTATGAAGGGTATCATGATACTCATCATACATATGTGTAAGATTTTTCATAGCGCTCGCTTTATCTTGATTGAGTGAAATAAGGTGATAAAAACGACCTCCCTCTACAATGTCCAGACCTTCAAAATTTGCTTTTTCTTTCAACTCCTCTATTAAGGAGCGGTCATCTATTATAAAAGGTTCGGTAAAGTCGCGTTTCATCGCATCTATTGCACCCTCTTCACCAAGACCTGTTAACGCCATAACCTCTTCTACACCCATATCTCCAAAACCTTTGATTGGGTATTCGCGTTTCATACTTGTAAAAAATAGCCTCAGTTCAATATATGAGTGTGCATGAGAAACAGTGATCCAATCATCCTTATAAATCATAGCATCTGCTAATATACAGTCTGAAGGAATAAAGATTCCTGCTCCATTTTCGACAATAAAAGGGGCGTGAATCCCTATCTCTTTTTGGAGCTTAACAACTTCAGAAAATGTTTTACTTGTCGCGATTATAATAGGGACTGCTTTAGCGCCAAGGTAATCTATGGCCTCTCTAGCATCACTAAAGTCGTAATCATCATGATTTAAGAGTGTCCCATCCAAATCAGTAAACACAATATAGTTATCTTTTTTCATAAGAACATTTTATCTTAGAAAAAAAGAATTAAGCTTATTTGAGTGTATAATATTTGTACAATATTGCTGTATAAATAATAATCATCAATAATTAACAACTCTAAGAATCATCTGATATAATTTTCAAATCATATTCTATAGGAGTTTTATAATGGCACATAAAAATGCTGGTCTAAAAGTAAAAAAAGAGGAGTTAATCGATATAAATTCACTAATCTCCTCCTACTACTCTTTAAAACCGGACACCTCCCTAGCTGAGCAGAGAGTTGTCTTTGGAACATCCGGACATCGTGGAAGTTCTTTAAAAAACAGTTTTAATGAGACACATATTTTAGCTATTGCTCAGGCTCTGTGTGACTATAGAAAAGAGAGCAAGATTACAGGAACACTATTCATCGCTCAAGATACCCATGCTCTTTCATCCCACGCACAGATAACAGCGCTTAGAGTTTTCAGTGCCAACGGGGTTAAATGTGCAATAGCAAAAGACAGTGGTTATACGCCAACACCTGTTTTATCTTTCACTGTCATTGAAGCAAACAAAATAAGTAAAGAAGCGTGTGACGGTGTTGTTATCACTCCCTCACACAACCCTCCCCAAGATGGTGGTTTCAAATACAACCCACCAAATGGTGGTCCCGCAGATACAGATATAACTTCTGTGATTGAGTCAATTGCCAACACTTATATACAAAATGGTTTAGCTGGGCTAAAGAGTCTTAGTGAAGAAGAGGCTTTAGAAAACGCAGAGATGATTGATTTTATTACTCCTTATGTAAACTCTTTAGATGAAATTATTGACATGAAACTTCTGCAAGACAGTAGTCTAAAAGTTGGAGTTGATCCACTTGGTGGCTCTGGTATCGAAGTCTATAAAAAGATAAATGAGATTTATGGCTTAGGTCTTGATATAGTCAATGACAAAGTTGACCCTACTTTTAGTTTTATGTCCTGTGACCATGATGGAAAAGTGAGAATGGACTGCTCCTCTCCCTACGCAATGGCTTCACTTGTATCTTTAAAAGAGAAGTATGACCTAGCCTTTGCAAACGATCCAGACTTTGACCGTCACGGTATTGTTACCCCAACTGGGCTTATGAATCCTAACCACTACCTCTCAGTAGCGATTTGGTATCTCTTTCAAAACCGTCCAAGCTGGAGCAGTGAGCTCTCTATCGGAAAAACCTTAGTCTCAAGCTCTATGATAGATAGAGTTGCAGACTCAATTGGAAAGAACCTTATAGAAGTTCCTGTTGGATTTAAATGGTTTGTAGATGGTCTTTGTGATGGAACTGTAGGTTTTGGTGGAGAAGAGTCTGCCGGAGCATCTTTTTTACGTAAAGATGGAACTGTTTGGTCAAGTGATAAAGATGGGATTATCTTAAACCTCCTAGCTTTTGAGATAACTGAAAAACTAAAAAAAGATCCATCACAAATCTATAGAGAACTTGAAAAAGAGTTTGGTGTATCTTACTATGAACGCAGTGACGCTCCAGCGACAAGTGAGCAAAAAGCAAAACTCAAAAAACTCTCTCCTGAGGCTATCACCTCAAAAACTTTAGCAGGAGAAGAGATAACCGGTATCTATACAAACGCAAGTGGAAATAATGCAGCTATTGGTGGTCTCAAAGTAAGCACTAAAAATGGCTGGTTCGCTGCTCGTCCCTCAGGTACTGAAGATATCTATAAAATCTATGCGGAGAGTTTTATCTCTCAAGAGCATTTAGGCAAAATTCAAGACGAGGCAAAAGCACTTGTGCTTAGTGTTCTTTAATGGCTTTTATCCCTAAAACACCCTATCTTACTACAGATGGAATCGTTGAGATCTATGATGAGAAGGAAAACTTTTTAGGTATTGTTCTCATCCAAAGAAAAAATGAACCGCTTGGTTTAGCTCTTCCAGGAGGCTTTGTGGATGTAGGCGAAAAAATAGAGAGTGCTGTTGTTCGTGAAATGAAAGAGGAGATATCTCTAGATGTAAAACTAACAAAACTTTTAGGTCTCTACTCTGATCCCGCTAGAGATCCGCGTTTTCATACTGCTTCTGCAGTCTATATCTGTAAAGCCTACGGGAAACCTGTTGGTGCAGATGATGCAAAAGAGGCTTCTATCTACTCTCTAAACAACATCCCCTTAGAAAAACTGGTTTTCGACCATAAAAAAATACTCAAGGATTACCTTAAAGAGAATCTGTAGCCTCCTGTGCTAACTTGGTGATTAAATCGTATCTGTTGAGTTTTATATACTCATTTGGTACTATCCAGCTTCCGCCTACACATAAAACATTTTTCAAAGTGAGATAGGCTTTAGCATTCGCTGCGTTTATGCCACCAGTTGGGCAAAATACTACATCACTAAAAGGTGCCCGAAAAGATTTTAAGGCATCCACACCGCCAACTACATTTGCTGGAAACAATTTAAAAGCATCATAACCATACTCCAAGCCCTGCATAATCTCGCTCGCATTTGAAACACCAGGAAGTAAGGGAATAGAGTTCTCATACTTTGCTAAACTCTCTGTAAGCCCTGGACTAATCGCAAAGGTAGCTCCAGCATCCTCTACCATCTTAAACTGCTCAGGATTTATAACAGTTCCGGCTCCGGTTGTAGCTTTTGGGAACTCTTTAGCGACTGCGTTTATAGCCTCTATCGCGCAAGAGGTTCTCAGCGTTATCTCAAATATACTCACACCCCCTTGAAGCAGTGCTTCTGCTAAACGCAGGGACTCCTCTACACTATTGACACTAATTACAGGTATAACCTTTGATATTTTCATAACTTCACGTGCATCTAACATATCTCTTCTCCACTTAAAGAAAAACTACAAGCTCCCTCTTCAGCACTTGAGCTACAAGCTCGCATCATGCTAAAAAGTTCTCTTCCAACTCCATATTGATTTTTAGAGAGATCAACACCATTAGCTCTTCTATTATTTATCACTGTATCTTTAACATCCAAAAGCAGCTCTCCACTCTCGCAATGAAGCGTGACAATATCTCCATCTCGAATCTTAGCAATCACCCCGCCATCTTTGGCTTCAGGGCAGAGATGAATAGCTGAAGCCACTTTTCCCGATGCTCCTGACATTCTTCCATCTGTTACAATAGCCACTTTAAAACCTCTATCTTGCAAGGCTCCCATAGAGGGTAGAAGTCCATGAAGCTCTGGCATACCATTTGATTTTGGACCTTGAAATGGTAAGATTGCTACAAAGTCCATCTCAAGCTCCCCTGCGCTAAACGCAGTCTTGAGTGCCTCTTGTGAGTAAAAAACTTTCGCAGGAGCTTGTATAACCCTATGCTCTTTTTTGAGAGCTGAAGTTTTAATAACTGCACGTCCAATATTTCCATCTAAAACACGCAGTCCACCCTCTTTAGAAAAAGGTTTATCTACACTGCTAATAACATCAGTATTTAAAGATTTTGCTGTGGCTGGTTTATACAAGAGTTTTCCATCTTCTAAGTATGGCTCTTGCAAGTAATTACTCAAACCTCTCCCCATAAGTGTGTTTACATCCTCATGTAAAAGTCCCGCTTTTAAAAGCTCGGCTATTACGACAGCCATACCACCAGCTTGATGAAAATGGTTCACATCAGCACTTCCATTAGGGTACATTTTACAAAGCAGTGGAGTGATTTTTGAGAGTGCATCAAAATCATCCCATGTTAAGACAATACCACAGGCACGAGCCATAGCGATGATGTGAATAGTATGGTTAGTTGAACCTCCTGTCGCTAAGAGTCCAACAATGGCGTTTACAAAACTTTTCTCATCTATGAGTTGTGAGAGTGGCATATAGTTCTCACCAAGTGGCGAGAACTCTAAAAGTTTACAAGAGACCTCCTCTGTAAGTGCATCACGCAGAGCTGTATTTGTGTTTTCAAAAGAGGCACCAGGGAGATGAAGTCCCATAATCTCCATAAGCATCTGATTTGAGTTTGCAGTTCCATAAAATGTACAGGTTCCAGCAGAGTGGTACGAAGAGCTCTCAGCTTTGAGTAGCTCATCCTCACCAACTTTACCCTCAGCAAACTTTTGACGGATAGCTGCTTTGTCTGAGTTGCTAATACCCGATGGCATCGGTCCAGCTGGGGCAAATACAACTGGGAGATGTCCAAAACTCATAGCCCCTATAAACATTCCCGGAACAATCTTGTCACACACCCCAAGCATCACAGCTCCATCAAACATATTATGTGAAAGTGCTATAGCTGTACTCATTGCGATATTATCACGTGAAAAAAGGCTTAGCTCCATTCCCGGTTGCGACTGGGTCACACCATCACACATGGCAGCAACTCCACCTGCAAATTGAGCAGTGGCACCTTTGAGGTTGAGTGCGCGTTTTATCAGTGGCGGATAACTAACAAAAGGTTGATGTGCTGAGAGCATATCGTTATAAGCTGAGACTATCGCGATGTTCTCTTTTTGCCCAGAGGAGAGTTCTGTTTTTTCATGCTCAGAACATGGAGCCATTGCATGTGCTAAGTTATTACACCCTAAGGTTCCGCGTTGCACTGTACTGTGATGTGCCTCTTGCATTCTTTTAAGGTACACCTGACGAGACTCGCAAGAGCGTTTGATAATTTTATCTGTAATCTTAACTAATCTTGTATCAGTCTGCATAATACACCTCTAATTTTGGTTCTTCTTGTTGCATCATAGATATGATTGGCATACTCTCTTCATCGTCTGAATGAGTGGCCTTTTCAAAGAGCTCTTTTTTTTCACTACCCTCTATATGTAAAATGAGATTTTTAGCACTCAGTAGATAAAAACGGCTCAAGGTGATTCGCTCTTTTGGCTCATCAGTTGCGCTTGTTGCACAGATTA
>JAYEMB010000018.1:10071-20486 GCA_034717855.1 Campylobacterota bacterium | reverse complement strand
AACTAAAGAAGACGTATTAGAATTTATCTCGGGACTTTCTGTATTAGAACTTTCTGAATTAGTAAAAGAGTTTGAAGAAAAATTTGGTGTATCTGCACAACCTGTTGCAATGGCTGGTGGAGCTGCTGCTGGTGGTGACGCTGCTGCTGAAAAAACTGAATTTGATGTAGTATTAACTGATGTTGGTGCGAAGAAAATTGGTGTTATTAAAGCTGTTCGTGCTCTTACTGGTCTAGGACTAAAAGAAGCTAAAGAAGCTTGTGAAGCTTTACCATCTACAATCAAAGAGGGTGTAGATAAAGATGCTGCTGAAGAAGCAAAAGCTGCTTTAGAAGAAGCTGGTGCAGTAGTAGAAGTTAAGTAATTTCTAACCTACACACTTTTTAATTTGAGAGCTTTTAGCTCTCATTTTTGGGCGCTTGTGCGAAGAGACTTCACTCTTTTGGCACAAGTGCCCTTATGTCGTTTATAAGCACTATAAAATCGAGCCCATTTGAAGAGCTCGTAAGATCTATCTAGAGACGTCTAGATACGATACGCTTAATATTGAAATTAAGCCCCTAATTAACAACTCATCGAGGTTAGCCTATGTTAAACACTTTATATTCCGGAAATCGTCTTCGTGTAGACTTCTCTAAAACCCCTCAAGAAATTGAAGTACCAAATTTACTACAACTTCAACAAAGCTCATATGATAAATTTTTAATGCTAGAAGCAAAAGATAGAACTGCTAGTGGTATTGAAGAAGTCTTCCAATCAGTATTCCCTATTCATGATGCTCAAAACAGACTTACTGTTGAGTATATCGGTAGTGAAGTTGCTAACCCTAAGTATACGGTTAGAGAGTGTATGGAAAGAGGTCTTACATATGCAGTTTCACTAAGAATGAAAACTCGTCTTGTTCTATGGGACAGAGATGAAAACACTAAAGAGAAACTTGGTGTAAAAGATATTAAAGAGCAGAGTATATTTGTTCGTGATATTCCATTAATGACAGATAGAACTTCTTTTATAATTAACGGTGTTGAGAGAGTTGTTGTAAACCAGCTTCACAGATCACCTGGTGTTATTTTTAAAGAAGAGGAGTCAACTACTGCTGGTAATAAACTGATCTATACTGGTCAGATTATTCCAGATCGTGGTTCATGGTTATACTTTGAGTATGATCCAAAAGATATTCTTTACATGAGAATTAATAAGCGTCGTAAAGTTCCTGTAACTATTATGTTCCGTGCTTTAGGTTACTCTAAGCAGGATATTTTAAAACTTTTCTACCCAATTCAGACTATTAACATCGCTGATAACAGCTTCTCTATTGCGTTTAATCCGAGTGATTACGCAGCGAGACTTACTTATGATTTAGTAGATATGAATGATAAAGTATTAGTTGGTGCTGCTAAAAGATTATCAGCTAAAAAAGCACAAAAGTTTATCGACGAAGGACTTACAGAAGTTAGATACCCTTTAGAAGTACTTTTAGAGAGATACTTAGCTGAACCTATCATTGATCCAGAGACTGGTGAGATACTTTTTGATACTATGACTCATATCGATGAAACTAAACTGAAGAAAATGGCTGAAATTGGTATAACAGAATTCAAAATTGCTAATGATCTAGCTGAAGGTGTTGATAGTTCAGTTATCAATGCGTTTAATGCTGATGCTGATTCACTTAAACTACTTAAGCAGACTGAAGAGATTGAAGATGAGAATGATTTATCTGCGATTCGTATCTACAAAGTAATGAGACCAGGTGAGCCAGTAACTAAAGAGGCTGCAAAAATATTTGTAAACCAACTTTTCTTTGATCCAGAGAGATATGACTTGACAAGAGTTGGTCGTATGAAGATGAATCATAAACTAGGTATGAATATTCCTGAATACATTACAGTGCTTACACATCAAGATATTATAGAGTCAGTAAAATATGTAATTAAAGTTAAGAATGGTCAAGGTCATATCGATGATAGAGATCACCTTGGTAATCGTCGTATTCGTTCAATTGGTGAGTTACTTGGTAATGAGTTACACAATGGTCTTATCAAGATGCAAAAAGCGATTCGTGATAAATTATCTACGATGAGTGGACCGATGGCTGAGCTAATGCCTCATGATTTAATCAACTCAAAAATGATTACTTCAACTATTATGGAGTTCTTTTCTGGTGGACAACTTTCTCAGTTTATGGATCAAACAAATCCACTCTCAGAAGTTACACACAAGCGTCGTCTTTCAGCTCTAGGTGAGGGTGGTCTTGTTAAAGAGAGAGCCGGTTTTGAGGTGCGTGATGTTCACCCAACTCACTACGGTCGTATCTGTCCAATTGAGACTCCAGAGGGTCAAAATATTGGTCTTATCAATACTCTTGCAACTTACTCAAAAGTAAATGAGCACGGTTTTATTGAAGCTCCATACAAAGTTATGAAAGATGGTCAAATCACTTCTGAAGTAGTTTACCTAACAGCTACTCAAGAAGAGGGTGTTATGATTGCTGCTGCATCAAATGTACTTGATGAGAATAATCAGTTTGTTGAAAGCTTAATCTCTGTTAGACAAGATGGTGAAATTCTTCTTCGTAATCCTGCTGAGTGTGAATATGCCGACCTATCCTCAAGTATGGTTGTTGGTGTCGCTGCATCACTAATTCCATTCTTAGAACATGATGATGCCAATCGTGCGCTTATGGGTTCAAACATGCAACGTCAAGCTGTACCACTACTAAAAGTAAACTCTCCAATGGTTGGAACAGGTGTTGAGAAACTTGTTGCTCGTGACTCATGGGAGTGTGTAAAAGCTAATCGTTCTGGTACAATCGAGAAAGTTGATGGCAAACATATATATGTTATGGGTGAAGAAGATGGCGAGATTTATATTGATTACTACCCACTTCAGAAAAACCTTAGAACGAATCAAAACACTTCATTTACTCAAAAACCAATCGTTAATGTTGGTGATAAAGTAGTTAAGGGTCAAATCATTGCTGATGGTCCAAATATGGATCAAGGTGAGTTGGCACTTGGTGTTAATGCTATGGTTGCGTTTATGCCATGGAATGGTTATAACTTTGAGGATGCTATTGTTATCTCTGAGCGTATGATTCGTAAAGATGCATTTACTTCAGTTCATATTTATGAGAAAGAAGTTGAAGCTCGTGAGCTTAAACATGGTGTTGAAGAGATTACTCGTGATATTCCTAATGTTCGTGATGATGAGTTAGCACACCTTGATGAGTCTGGTATTGTTAAGCTAGGTACTCAGATCTCTGGCGGCATGATTATCGTTGGTAAAGTTTCTCCAAAAGGTGAAGTAAAACCAACTCCAGAAGAGCGTTTACTACGTGCAATATTTGGTGAAAAAGCTGGTCATGTTGTAAATAAATCACTCTACTGTCCTCCATCTATGGAAGGTGTTGTAGTTGATATCAAAATCTTTACTAAAAAAGGTTACGATAAAGATGCACGTGCTTTAGAGTTAGAAAAAGAAGAGCGTGATTACTTAGAGCGTGAGCACTATGATAGACTTATCATGATTGATAAAGAGGAGATGTTAAGAGTTACTAAACTTCTTACACGTGAGCCTCTTTTAGCTGATATTAAAGTTGGTGAGACTGAGTATAAAGCCGGTGACACTCTTAATGGTGATGATTTAGTTGAAGTGAACCGTTTTGCAATGAATGCAATCGTTAAGTCATTCTCTGAAGAGATTCAGTCTGAGTATAATAAAACTAAAAACTACTTCCAAAAAGAGAAGCGTGTATTTAGAGATGAGCACGAAGAGAAGCTTACTATTTTAGAAAAAGATGACATCCTTCCAAATGGTGTTGTGAAGTATGTTAAAGTTTACATAGCTACGAAACGTCAACTCAAAGTTGGTGATAAGATGGCTGGTCGTCACGGAAATAAAGGTATCGTTTCAACTATCGTTCCTGAAGTAGATATGCCGTATATGGAAGATGGACGTTCAGTAGATGTATGTCTTAATCCACTAGGTGTACCTTCTCGTATGAATATCGGTCAGATTTTAGAGATGCACCTTGGTTTTGCAGGACGTGAGCTTGGTAATCAGATTCAAGAGCAGTTTGATACAAAACAGAAAGACTTTATTGATAACTTAAGAGCTAAAATGATCTCTATCGCGGACGTTGCTGGTTTAATGAATGCAGCTAAAGTTATTGGAGATATGAGTGATGAAGTGTTTTTAAACCATGCAAGAGACTGGGCAAAAGGTGGGGTTAGGTTTGCAACTCCAATCTTTGAAGGTGTAAACGCAGTAGAGTTTGAAAAAATATACGAACTTGCTAAAATGGATTCTGATGGTAAAACAGTTCTTTATAACGGTTTAACTGGCGAGAAGATTAAAGAGCGTGTAAATGTTGGATATATGTATATTCTTAAACTACACCACTTAGTTGATGAAAAAATTCACGCTCGTTCAACTGGACCATACTCTCTAGTCACTCAACAGCCAGTTGGTGGTAAAGCACTATTTGGTGGTCAGAGATTTGGAGAGATGGAAGTATGGGCTCTTGAAGCATATGGTGCTTCTGCAGTTCTTAAAGAGATGTTAACAATCAAATCAGATGATGTTGATGGTCGTGTTCGTGCTTATAAAGCACTTACTAAAGGTGAATTAGTACCAGCATCAGGTATCCCTGAAACACTATTTGTATTAACAAAAGAGCTACAGTCACTAGCACTTGACGTAGAGATTATGGACGAGGTAGAAGAAGATGAGTAAATTAGTACCAGTTGAAGTAACTGAAGATAACAGACCAAAAGATATTAAACAGCTACAGTTTCGCCTTGCATCACCTGAGAAGGTTATGTCTTGGAGTCACGGTGAAGTAAAAAAGCCTGAAACTATTAACTACCGTACACTCAAGCCTGAGCGTGATGGTCTATTTTGTGCAAAGATTTTCGGTCCAGTACGTGACTACGAGTGTCTTTGTGGTAAATACAAAAAGATGCGTTACAAGGGTGTTGTATGTGAGAAGTGTGGAGTTGAAGTAACTTCAACTAAAGTTCGTCGTAACCGTATGGGTCACATCGAACTTGTAACTCCTGTTGCACACATCTGGTATGTTTCTTCACTGCCTTCACGTATCGGTACTCTTTTAGGTATCAAGATGAAAGACCTTGAGCGTGTGCTTTATTATGAAGCGTACATCGTTGAGTCTGGTGGAGAAGCATACTATGATGCTGAAGCTAAAACACCAGTTCTTCAGTATGATGTTTTAAATGAAGAGCAGTACCGTACTTTAGTACAAAGATTTGGTGAGTTAGGATTTAAAGCTCGTATGGGTGGTGAGGTTATTCGTGACCTGCTTGACTCTATCGATTTAGTTGATCTTTTCACAATGCTTAAAGAGGCTCTTGGTGAGACAAAATCTGAAGCTAAAAAGAAAACTATTAACAAGCGTCTTAAAGTAATCGAGTCATTCTTAAACAGTGGTAACAACCCTGCATGGATGATGTTAACTGTTTTACCAGTTCTTCCACCAGATTTACGTCCACTTGTTTCACTTGATGGCGGTAAATTTGCTGTTTCTGATGTAAATGATTTATATAGAAGAGTTATTAACCGTAACCAACGTTTGAAGCGTTTAGTTGAACTAGAAGCTCCGGAGATTATTGTACGTAATGAAAAACGTATGTTACAAGAGTCAGTTGATGCACTATTTGACAATGGTCGTCGTGCAAACGCAGTAAAAGGTGCTAACAAGCGTCCACTTAAATCTTTAAGTGAAATCATTAAAGGTAAGCAGGGACGTTTCCGTCAAAACTTACTTGGTAAGCGTGTTGACTTCTCTGGACGTTCTGTAATTGTTGTTGGACCATCTTTAAGAATGGATGAGTGTGGACTGCCTAAGAAAATGGCTCTTGAGCTGTTTAAGCCACACTTGATTGCTAAACTTGAAGATAAGGGTTATGCAACTACAGTTAAAGCTGCTAAGAAGATGATTGAGGACAAAACAAATGAAGTTTGGGAGTGTCTTGCTGAGATTGTTGATGGTTACCCGGTTATGCTTAACCGTGCACCAACACTTCACAAACTCTCTATTCAAGCGTTTCACCCTAAGCTAATCGATGGAAAAGCTATTCAGCTCCACCCATTAGTTTGTGCTGCGTTTAATGCCGATTTCGATGGGGATCAGATGGCTGTTCACGTACCATTATCTTCTGCTGCTATTGCAGAGGCTAAAGTACTTATGCTTGCATCTATGAATATCCTTCTTCCTGCATCAGGTAAAGCTATTGCTACACCTTCGCAGGATATGGTTCTTGGAATCTACTACATCACTTTAGAGAAAAATGGTGTTAAAGGATCAAATAAACTATTTGCTAATGTTGATGAGATTAACATCGCACTAGAGCATGATGCACTAGACTTACATGCAAAAGTTAGAACACGTGTAGATGGACGTATTATTCATACTACAGCTGGGCGTTTACTGTTAAAAGCTATTTTACCTGATTTTGTTCCTGCTGAGCTTTGGAACAGAGTTATGAAGAAGAAGTACATTAATGAAGTTGTTGATTACGTTCAAAAGCATGGTGGTATTGGTATCACTGCAGGTTTCCTTGACCGCCTTAAAGATTTAGGTTTCAAACATGCTACAGCGGCTGGTGTTTCTATCTCTTCTGATGATATTAGAATACCAGATATGAAAGCTGGTAAAATTGCTGAGTCTAAAGCTAGAGTTATTGAGATTCAAAAACAGTTTGAAGCTGGTCTTTTAACTGAACAAGAGCGTTACAATAAAATTATTGATGTTTGGACAGATACAAACAACACTCTTGCTTCTGAGATGATGGATTTAGTTCAGACTGATAAAGATGGTTTTAACTCTATTCATATGATGGCTGACTCTGGTGCTCGTGGTTCTGCTGCACAGATTCGTCAGCTTGCCGGTATGCGTGGTCTTATGGCTAAACCTTCTGGTGATATTATTGAGACTCCAATTATCTCTAACTTTAAAGAGGGTCTAAATGTAATCGAGTATTTCATTTCAACTCACGGTGCTCGTAAAGGTCTTGCCGATACAGCACTTAAAACAGCAAATGCGGGTTATCTTACTCGTAAGCTTGTTGATGTTGCTCAAAATGTTAAGATTGTTGAACATGATTGTCATACTCACGAAGGTATTGAGATTTCAGATATTCAAGATCAAAATACACTTATTGAGTCCTTAGAAGATAGACTTAACGGACGTGTTTTAGCGGATGATGTAATTGATCCTATCTCAAATGAGATTCTTTTTGCTGAGGGTACACTTCTTGATGAAGTAAGTGCTAAAGTAATTGCAGAAGCAGGAATTAAAACAGCTCATATTAGAACGCCGACTACTTGTAAAAGTAAAGAGGGTATTTGTGCTTTATGTTATGGTGTTAACCTTGCAACTGGTCACATTGTTCGTACTGGTGAAGCTGTTGGTATTGTTGCTGCACAGTCAATTGGTGAGCCAGGTACACAGCTTACACTTCGTACTTTCCACGTTGGGGGAACTGCAAGTTCTACTGCTCAAGAGAGACAAGTTGTCGCTGATAAAGAAGGGTTTATCCGTTACTACAACTTAAAAACTTACGCTTCAAAAGAGGGTAAAAATATAGTTGCAAATAGAAGAAACGCAGCTGTGCTTTTAGTTGAGCCTAAAATTAAAGCTCCGTTTGCAGGTAAAGTAGAGATTCAAACTGTTCATGATGAAGTTATCATCAGTGTAGCATCTCAAACTGATACAGTACGTTACTCTCTTCGTAAGATAGAGATTGCTAAACCAAATGAGTTAGCTGGTGTCTCTGGTCAGATTGAAGGTAAATACTACTTCCCTCATGAAACTGGTATGGAAGTTGAAGCTGATGAGTCAATTGTTGAGACGATTAAAGATGGTTGGAATGTTCCATCACGTATCCCTTATGCATCTGAGCTTTTAGTTGATAACGGTGCTCCTGTAACTCAAAAAATTCTTGCTAAAGAAGAGGGTACTGTTAAGTACTTCCTACTAAAAGGTGACTATTTGGAGAGATTTGATGGTGTTAAAACTGGATATGAAGTAGTTGAAAAAGGTCTTTTTGCAACTGTAGTTGATTCAAACAACCGTGAAGCTGTTCGTCACTATATTGCTCGTGGTTCTGTAATCGTTACAGATGACAATGAAGTAGTTGATTCAACTACTTTAATTGCTAAACCATCTTCTGATGAATCTATTGTTATTGCTGAGTGGGATCCATATTCAAATCCAATTATTTCTGAATCTAACGGTACAGTTTCATATGAGGATATTATTGTTGGAACAACTGCTTCAGAACAAGTAGATGAACTAACTGGTAAAACTCGTTTAATGATTAACGATCATATCTCTTCTGAGTATAAACCAACTGTTGTTTTAGCAACACAAGATGGTGAACTTTTACGTTACGCAATTGAGCCAAAATCATCTATCTATGTTGCAGATGGTGCTGAAGTCAAGATTGCTGATATTATTGCTAAAACGCCAAAAGCACTTCAAAAATCATCAGATATTACAGGTGGTCTTCCACGTGTATCTGAACTATTTGAGGGTCGTCGTCCAAAAGCAACTGCACTTATCTCTGAGATAGATGGTACGGTTAGCTTTGGTAAAATGCTTCGTGGTAAAGTTAGAGTTGTTATCTCTAACTCTGATAATGGAATTGTTAAAGAGTACTTTGTTGACAAATCTCATGAACCAGTTGTAAATGTGGGTGACTTTGTTCACGCTGGTGAGAGATTGACTACTGGTATTCTTTCATCTCATGAGTTACTAAGAATTATGGGTGTTAAAGCACTCTATAACTACCTAGTATCTGAAGTTCAGCAGGTTTACCGTTCTCAGGGTGTTAATATCGCTGATAAGCATATTGAGGTTATCTTTACTCAGATGCTTCGTCAGATCAAGATTGTTAAATCTGGAGATACTAAGTTTATCGAGGGTGATTTGATTTCTAAGGCTAAATTTGCTGCAGAAAATGAGAAAATAATGCGTCTTGGTGGTCGTCCTGCGATTGCTGAGCCATTCCTTGTTGGTATCACAAGAGCTGCTGTATCTGCTGATAGTATTATCTCAGCTGCATCATTCCAAGATACAACTAAAGTATTAACGGAGGCTGCAGTTTCAGCTAAAGTTGATGATCTGAACAATCTAAAAGAGAATGTTATTATTGGTCGTACTATTCCTGTTGGAACTGGTATCTATAAAGATCAAGAAGTTCAATTCGAAGCAGACGAAGAGTAAAGTAAGTAACTCTTCCTTACCAAATGGGTATAAACCCACTTGGTACTCCCCAATCTCTTAATCCACACTTAAAATAAGCTAACTTTAATTACATTTTCTGTATTATCTCGTGTCTATAATTCTCTAAAAATATTAGAGAGTTAAATTCTACTGGAAAAAATAAGTAAAAAGGAATTGTATGCCTACAATCAATCAACTGATTCGTAATGAGCGTAAACGTGTGATTAAGAAATCAAAATCACCAGCTCTTGTTTCATGTCCACAGCGTCGTGGTGTATGTACTCGTGTTTATACGACTACACCAAAAAAACCTAACTCGGCTTTAAGAAAAGTTGCAAAAGTTAGATTAACTTCAGGTTTTGAAGTTATTTCATATATCGGTGGTGAGGGTCATAACCTTCAAGAGCACTCGATAGTTCTAGTTCGTGGTGGTCGTATTAAAGATTTACCTGGTGTTAAATATCATATCGTTCGTGGTGCGTTAGATACTGCTGGTGTTGCTAACCGTATGGTTGCTCGTTCAAAGTATGGTACGAAGCGTCCTAAAAAATAATTTCATTATTTTTTAGACAACAATATATAAGGCATTTATTGCCAAAATATTCAAGCTAGCTACAGGATTAATCTTAGGTGATTAATTTTGAGTAAATTTGAAAAAATTGAAGAAGAAGGAAAACTCAAATGAGAAGAAGAAAAGCTCCCGTTCGTCCAGTTATGCCAGATCCAGTTTATGGAAGCAAAATACTGACGAAATTTATAAATAAAGTAATGTTAGATGGTAAGAAATCTACAGCTGAAAAAATTATCTACAGTGCAATGGATATCATTAGCTCTCGTGGTGAAAAATCAGGAATAGATACATTTAATGAAGCTATTGAGAATATTAAACCAATTATAGAAGTAAAAAGTCGCCGTGTTGGTGGTGCTACTTATCAAGTTCCAGTAGAAGTACGCCCTGTACGTCAACAGTCTTTAGCTATTAGATGGTTAATTGACGCTGCTCGTAAAAGAAACGAAAGAACTATGGCTGAGAGATTAGCTAACGAGTTTATGGAAGCTGCAACTGACAAAGGTTCAGCATTCAAGAAAAAAGAAGATACTTACCGTATGGCAGAAGCAAATAAAGCATTTGCTCACTATCGCTGGTAGTCACTACTTTTAACCG
>JAYEMB010000018.1:0-9971 GCA_034717855.1 Campylobacterota bacterium | reverse complement strand
TTTGGCAACAATATATTGACAGCTCTTTTGTAAGTAAAAATTCTTTATTTACAAAAGAGCTTATCTCTCAATTAATAAAACAAGGTACTAAACATGGCAAGAAGTCACAAACTTAATGACGTAAGAAATATCGGTATTGCTGCGCATATCGATGCAGGTAAAACTACAACAACAGAAAGAATTCTTTTCTATACTGGTGTTGAGCATAAAATCGGTGAGGTTCATGATGGTGCTGCTACTATGGACTGGATGGAACAAGAGCAAGAGCGTGGTATTACAATTACTTCTGCTGCAACTACTTGTGAGTGGGCTGGAAAGCAGATAAATATTATCGATACTCCGGGTCACGTTGACTTCACTATTGAAGTTGAGCGTTCTATGCGTGTACTTGATGGTGCTGTTTCAGTATTCTGTGCTGTTGGTGGTGTTCAGCCCCAATCAGAAACAGTTTGGAGACAACGTAACCGTTATAAAGTTCCATCTATTGTTTTTGTAAACAAATATGACAGAACTGGTGCAGACTTCTACGAAGTTGAGCGTCAAATTAAAGAGCGCCTTAAAGGTAATCCGGTTCCTATTCAACTACCTATCGGTGCAGAAGCGGAATTTGAAGGTGTTATTGACTTAGTTAAAATGAAAGAGATTGTTTGGGATGCTGAAGCTGCTATGGGTTCTGCTTATAACACTCAAGATATCCGCGCTGAGTATCAAGACAAAGCTGATGAGTACCGTGAGAAGATGATCGAAGAGATCGCTTCTGTTGATGGTAACGAAGAGCTTATGGAGAAATTCTTAGAGGGTGAAGAGATTCCTGAAGAGGAAATCGCAGCAGCAATTAAAGCAGCAACACTTGGTATGCATATCGTTCCAATGACTGTTGGTACTGCGTTTAAAAACAAGGGTGTTCAGACTTTACTTGACGCTGTTGTTGCTTACCTTCCATCTCCAGTTGAGTCTGCAGATATCATGGGTACACTTATGGATGATGAAGAAGTTGAAGTTGCTGTTCCATCAACTGATGAGGGTGACTTTGCTGCATTAGCATTTAAAATTATGACTGACCCATTTGTTGGTGTACTGACTTTCGTACGTGTTTACCGTGGTTCATTAGAAGCTGGTTCATTCGTTCATAACTCTACTAAAGATAAAAAAGAGAGAGTTGGTCGTATCGTTAAGATGCACGCGATTAAACGTGAAGAAGTTAAAGAGATTTACGCTGGTGAAATCGGTGCAGTTGTTGGTCTTAAAGCTACAACTACTGGTGATACTCTGTGTACAGGTGAAGAGAAAGTTGTATTAGAAAGAATGGATTTCCCGGATCCGGTTATCTCTGTTGCAGTTGAGCCAAAAACTAAAGCTGACCAGGAAAAAATGGGTATCGCTTTAAGTAAACTTGCTGCTGAAGATCCATCTTTTAGAGTAAACACTGATGAAGAGACTGGTCAAACTATTATTTCAGGAATGGGTGAGTTACACCTTGAGATTCTTGTAGATAGAATGAAGCGTGAGTTCTCTGTTGAAGCTGAAGTTGGTGCTCCACAGGTTTCTTACCGTGAGTCTATCAAAGATGAAGTACAACAAGAGTACAAATACGCAAAACAGTCTGGTGGTCGTGGTCAATTTGGTCATGTATACCTTACAGTTAAGCCAGGTGAAAAAGATACAGGTTTCGTATTTACAAATGCTATTAAAGGTGGATCAGTTCCTAAAGAATTTATTCCAGCTGTTAAGAAAGGTTGTGAAGAAGCAATGTCAACTGGTGTTCTTGCTGGTTACCCAATGGAAGATGTTGATGTTACACTTTATGATGGTTCTTACCATGATGTTGATTCAAATGAGATGGCGTTTAAACTTGCTGCATCAATGGGTTTCAAAGAGGCTTGTCGTCAAGCTAGACCATCTATCTTAGAGCCAATGATGAAAGTTGAAGTTGAAGTTCCTGAAGAGAACATGGGTGATGTTATCGGTGACCTTAACAGACGTCGTGGACAAGTTAACTCAATGGGTGACCGTTCAGGTAACAAAATTGTTGATGCTCACGTACCACTTTCAGAGATGTTTGGTTACTCAACTGACCTTCGTTCTGCTACTCAAGGACGTGCTACATACTCTATGGAGTTTGATCACTATGCTGAAGTTCCAAGAAATGTATCTGAAGAGATTCAGAAAAAGAGAAACGGTTAATATAAACCCTCTCTCTTAAAATACTTCCACTTGGAAGTATTTTTTATTTTAAAAATCTAAATTTTCTAAACTAATCTTCTCTTTTTCTTTTTACAAAATTCATAATATAACGAACTATAGCTCTAAGAAAATAGAGTATTAAATAAACAAAAAATGTATATAGAAGAGGGTGAATATAATTTTCATGTTCTTGCATCAATCCAAGTCTGAGAGTTGGATCACTAAGCATGTCAGGATGCATCAAAAATATTAAAACTGTTAGAAGTGCTGTGTATATTGTGAATTCTTTTTTAAATATATTAATCATAGTGCCGATTTTAACATTATTATTCTGATATAATTACGAAAAAATAATCTATGGGTAACTTTTATGAAAAAAATAATTATTATGTCTCTTTTAGCAACAGTTATTATAGCTGGAGAGCTAGATCTCAATAGCACGGTTTCAACCGATACAAACGCAACAGAGCTACAAGAGACTAAAGCGGTGGAGAAACCAAATGTATATGCAGCACTTGGTAATGTTATATACGGTAATATCGAAAATATTGAAAAACTAAAAGAGGTAAAGTGGTTCAAAAGTTTTAATGAAAAAATAAAGAACTACTCTCGTGAAGTGTATAAGGCTAAAGAGACAGGTTTTGAGATAGAGTCTGGTAGTAAAAGAGTAGATGGCGTTGCCTATTTAGAAAAACTAAGAGAACTCTCTAAAGAGAATGACTATTTTGTTAGAAGTGTAAAAATTGCTTATAAATCAGCGATAGAAGAGGAAGATAGCCTTCTTTTTACAAAGATGGTTAACAGTGGTTTGCTCGATACAGATAAACGCAAAGATGAGATTATTAGTTACTACCTTTCTCACTCTGAAGATATAAACGCAACGGGTGTTATCGAAAAATATTTAGATGATGAAAGAACAAAAGCTAAAAGAAAATCATACACTTATGAGCAGGCTAAAAAGCTACGAGAAGAAGCAAAGATAAAAAGAATTAGAGAAGATGACAAGCGAAAGCAGGCTAAATTAGAACACTCCTTAACTCAAGAAGTTAAGCAAAAAAAGATCGAAATTAGAGAAAATCAAAAAAAAGAGTTATTTAACTAGCTCCAGTTAAAATTTTCATTTTCACTAGGTCTTCCCTCTAGTGTAATATATGGTTTGTACTCCGACTTATATGAGAGAGAAGGACAATCTTCTACGTAATATCCTAAATAAATCCATTTTTTATTACTACCTTGGGCAAATTTTATTTGATTGTAGAGTGATAGTTTTCCTAAGGAGTATTGGGAGTAGTCAGGATCATAGTAAAAATATATAGAAGAGATTCCATCTTCTAAAATATCGATTAAATCCACACCTATCAGTTTTTCTCCGTCAAAATATAAAACTTCATACCCAAAGCCATTATGCCCTGCAACAAATGACTGGTAATAGTGTTCAGCTGTGGTTTCACTATATGACCACTCTTTTTTATCTTTCATATGTAGATGGTATTTTTCAAAGAGGTCTAAGTGTGCTTGAGAGAGAGTGGGCTCTTGAATATAAGAGTTAATATCAGAGGCTTTTTTTATTACACGTTTTTGTGATTTTGAAAAAGTAAAATTTTCTACATCTATCTTGATGCTTTGACACTCATTGCACTCTTCACATATTGGACGAAAGTACATCTTTCCAAATCTTCTGTATCCACGTTCAATTAAATCTTGGCACTTCTGCAGCGAACAGTCATTGATAACTTTATAATGAGTAATCTGCTCTCTATCTTTTAGATAAGAACAGTTGTCATTAAGAGAAAATTCTTTAAGTAGATTCATATTTCGATTTTGACATAATTTCTATTAGATATAGCAAACAGAGAGAGATTAATGGAAATATTTTTAAAATATAAAATAGTGTTTATGAGAAGTTTAGGCGGGTTGATGTTACTAATAGGTTTTGCTACTCATTTTTGGGCTACACCAAAAGAGGGAATAAGTGCAAACGAGAGAGCTGCAGCGAATATTGCAAGAATGGAGGCAAAAGTTAGTGGGAAGAGTGCACCTCAAAGCCAATCTTCAAAAAAGAGTGATTCCAAGTTTTTAGACGACTTGAAAGATACTCAAGCAAAACAGCTACAATACTTAACTATAATCGCAATGATTTTAGGGATTGGCTTTTTAGGATACAGTTTTATGCCTAAACGAGATTCCAAATCAAGTTTGGAATGACACACATTAAGCACGATTCTGGGCTATTAAAACTCCCTCTATCATCTTATCTATGTCACCATCTAAAATTCCTGATACATTAGAGAGTGCTTCATTACTCCTTGTGTCTTTAACCTGTTGATACGGCTGCATAACATAAGAACGAATCTGATGCCCCCAGCCTATTTCACTCTTTGAGATGCCATCTTGCTCAGCTTTTTGGGCTTCAAGTTCAAGCTCATAAAGACGTGATTTTAACATTTTCATTGCTGTGGCTTTGTTCTTATGTTGAGACCTATCATTTTGACACTGCACTACTACACCTGTTTCTATGTGAGTTAAACGAATAGCAGACTCTGTTTTATTTACATGTTGCCCACCAGCTCCACTAGCACGATATGTGTCAACTCTGATATCTTTATCTTCGATAACAATATCGATGTCATCATCCACTTCCGGAGAGACCATTACAGAGCTAAATGAAGTATGGCGTTTTGCGTTTGAATCAAATGGTGATATACGAACAAGTCTATGTATCCCATTTTCTACTTTTAGATAACCGTAAGCATTCTCACCTTTTATGATGATAGAGACATCTTTGATACCAGCCTCATCACCCTTTTGGTAGTCAAGTATCTCAACTTTAAACCCACGTCTCTCTGCCCAGCGTTTATACATTCTTAAAAGCATCTCTGCCCAGTCTTGACTCTCTGTTCCGCCAGCTCCGGGGTGAATAGAAAGAATAGCGTTGTTTGCATCGCTATCACCACTTAAAAGAACCTCTATCTCCATGTTCCTAATTGAGTCCTCAAGAGTCGAAGCATCATCGTAAAGAGCCTCTATAGACTCTTCATCATTCTCCTCTTTTGACATCTCGTAGAGCTCTTTAGCATCTGTTACTGTGTCGTTTGCTAAAGTGAATTTATCAAGTTTTCTCTGTAGTTGCGTTTTCTCTTTTTGAATTTTAGCTGCGTTTGATGCATCATTCCAAAAGTCTTGACTGTTTTCCAGTGCTTCAATCTCGTCAAGTCTCTTTTGTATTTTTTCAGGTTCAACAACACCTGCAATATTTTCCATTTTGAGAGTGATATTTTTTAAAAGTTCTGTGTATTCGTAATTATCCATAAAAAACCTATAGTTTAGTTTTAAAAGGCACTAGTGCCGTAGGCTCTCTGACAAAGAGAACTAAGTGTTAACGTAGACAAAAGAATTACTTCTTTTGTCGTGATAAAATAATGTATAATACGATTATATTAAATAGAGGCTTAAAATGAAGATTATCTCCGACCCCTTAGAGTTAAAAGAGTACTTAAAAAACACTAATCAAAATGTGGGTTTCACGCCAACTATGGGTGCTCTGCATGAAGGGCATATTTCACTTATTAAAAAGGCAAGAGAGGAGAATGATTTAGTTGTTGTTTCTATATTTGTAAATCCTACACAGTTTTTAAAGGGTGAGGATTTAGAGAAGTACCCATCTAGAGATAAAGCCGATAGAAAGATATGTGAGATGAGCGGGGTAGATATACTCTTTTTACCAAACGCAGATGATATTTATGGATGTGATGAAGTCTCTTTAATGGCGCCAAAGGTGAGAGGATATGTTTTAGAGGGCTTCTCAAGACCTGGGCACTTTAGCGGAGTATTGACAGTAGTTGCAAAGCTCTTAAATATTGTCTCTCCAACAAGGGCTTACTTTGGCAAAAAAGATGCACAGCAGTTAAACCTTATCGCCTTGATGGTAAAACAGTTATTTATGAGCGTAGAGATTATTGCAGTTGATACAGTACGTGAAGCAGATGGTTTAGCACTAAGTAGTAGAAATGTTTATCTAAGCTCATATGATAGAAAAGAGGCTTTAAAGATATCTGCGTCACTCCATGTCGCTGCTAAAATGGTGAGTAGAAATATTTTTACATCCAGTGAGATTATAGAGAATATGAGAGAAACTCTCTATCCCTTAGAAATTGTGTATGTGGAAATATTAAATCGTGACTTTGAAAAAATAGAACAGATAGAGATAGGAAATAGTGTGATTTTGGTTGAAGCTATATCTGGAGAGACACGCTTACTTGATAATATTTGGCTTTAGGTAACCATCTTCAACCATAATATCAACAGCTTTTTTGAAAACTGGCACAGATGTTTGTGATGCAAACTGACTCTTTTTTGGCTGTACAACAACTACGCCTATTGTATATCTACTCTTTTTATCATTGGCTAAACCAACAAAGGCAGTGTTGTATTTATTAACATATCTGCCTTTTTCAACGATGTGGGCCGTTCCTGTTTTGCCTCCAATCTCTAAGCCTTCGGTTATAGTTTTAACACCAGTACCTTTGAGTACAGTCTTGACAAGAATTTTTTTCATTCTTAGTGCTGTTGAACTTTTTATAGCCTCTACTTGTTCACTAGGTTCAGTAAATTTTTCTTGTGAGTACTCATCAATGAAACTTTTTATTATCTTTGGATAGACCATCTTTCCGCTGTTATTAAAGGCACTATATGCTCGCATAACTTGCATAAGATTTGCATGCATACCATAACCGTAAGAGCAGGTTGCTTTATAAATCTCATTTTCTAACCTTTTTGCAGAGGGGAGAGAGCCTACTTTTTCATATATCATGTCAGGTGTAGATTTTTGTGAGAATCCAAACTTTTTAAGTCCCTCATGAAACTCATAACCCGATAACTTCTGGGCAAGTTGTGCAATACCGACATTTGATGAGTGAACTATGACATTTTCAGCAGAGAGCCAATCAAATCTGTGCTCATCAGTGATGAGTTTTCTTCCAATTTTAAAACGGCCATTGTGTCCATTAACTAAGTCGTATGGATTTACAAGCCCTTTTTCAAGGAGAAGAGCAAAAGTAATAGGTTTTATAACACTTCCAGGCTCAAAACTATACTCAATCATTCCACTGTTTAAAGAGGGATAATCACTGCGTTTTATTGATTTAGGAAGATATCTGTTTGAGCTAGCCATAGCCAAAACTTCACCATTTGTAGAGTTCATAATGGATATCATTACCTGTTTAGCTCTAAGTTCACTCTTCATCTCATCAAGCATTTTTTCAATTTTTATCTGAAGTGCAACAGGTATAGTCAGTTTTATATCTAGTCCAGCTATCTTACTTTTTGTAAAACTATCTTTATTTAAAATTATATAGCTATTTACATCTCTATTTCCACGGCTTGAACCATTTTGTCTTGCAATTAGGTCACCATCAAACTTTTTTTCCAAACCTTTAACACCATTAATATGAGTGTATCCATCATCCTCAACCTTATGAGGATAGCCGATGATAGGCGTCAAAAGTTTGCCATATGGATACTCTCTGCTCTCACCACTCTCAAGTATGCTCAGACCATGAACAGACCGATAGCCTGTTTTTGGATTTTTAAGCTCCATAAAAACTTTAAATCTTCTCAGTTCCCGTGCTAGTTTTTTTAAGTATTGAGCTTGAATTTGAGGAATGTTATAGCTGAGGACAACAACACCCTTTCTTTTTTTAAGCCTTTTCCTAATCTCTTTTGTACTGATACCAGAGTAGATACTAAAGAGTTGAACAAAGAGATCTTTTTTCTCGGGGTCTATATATCTTGTGTTTACAACTGCTTTATAGAGTTTTTTAGTAGTAGCTATATGAAAACCATCAGCACTTATGATGCTTCCGCGTCCAGCACGTGAACTCTCTTGCGCGTAGAGTGATGGCGTTTGACGAGGTTTAACAGCGCTTTTTAGCATTACACCAAGAAATACACTAAACGCAAGTCCGATAAGAACATATAGAAGAAGAATTTTTTTGCTTTTGTTACGGTTTGCCATAGATTAATTGTGTCCGTCATTCCAAACTTGATTTGGAATCTAGTTTATTGTCTGTTATAGATTGGATCCTAAATCAAGTTTAGGATGACGGAGAAGATTACCGTCTTATAACTGAGTTCTTCCTAACTCTTTATATGCGTTTAGTGCTTTGTTTCTTATCTCTAACATCAGTTTCATGCTTGTCTCAGCTTTTCCGATAGCTAGAGCTGCTTGATGCAGATCTTTCACCTGACCTGTAGCTAAATCAGCAAGAGTGTTTTCACCTTTTACCTGAAGTTCATTAACATCACCGATAGCATCTTTGAGTTTTTGTGCAAAGGCTTCGCCACCAGCACCTTCTATCTTACTTTTCTGTTTTAAAAGGTCGGCAGTTGAAGTACCAGATAGACCATCTATCTTTCCAAATTCACTCATAATATATTACTCTCTTTTACTGCAACAGTGTTAAAGCACTGTTTGCCATATTTTTTGCGCTCTCAAACGCAGCTACGTTTGCTTGATAAGAGCGTGTTGCTTCTACTAAATCGGCCATTTCTATAACGGGATTAATATTTGGATAAGCAACATACCCATTTGCATCTGCATCGGGATGATTTGGCTCAAATTTCATCTTTGGCTCTCTATCATCACGAGAGATTTTATCAATTACTACACTCATTATAGCAGGATTTACTTTTTTACCAAACGAGCCTTCATTTAATGGGTCTTCATATTTTGCACTATTTGTCATACCATTGATGGCTTTGTTAAACTCTTGATTAAAGTCAATAGCTTTAAATACAACCTCTTTACGTCTATAAGGCCCACCCTCTTCAGTTCGAGTTGTCTGTGCGTTTGCAATGTTACTAGAGATAGTATTTACACGAACTCTCTGAGCAGAAAGCCCATAACCACTGATATCAAAGCTGTTGAGAAAGTTACTCATTGTTATCACCTTTTATGACGCACTTATCAAAGCTATTTAAAAAATTACTCATCTTAGTTTACCTTCTGTGAAGCTTCTATAACACTTCTAAATATTCCAGCACTCTTCTTTCTAGAAGCGATAAGAGCGTTGAACATAATCGAGTTTTTACTCATCTCTGTTGTCTCAACATCTATATCAACTGAGTTTCCATCATTTCTAGCCATGTGACCATCACGATAAAATAGTTTTGCTTTAGAGCTGCTCTGTTCACTATTTAGTGGAATGTGTCCCTCATCAGTTTGAGCAAGAGCCAGTTTAGATGAGTCATCTTGAAAGATTTTATTTTTCTGAGCTATAAGTGCATCTTGGAAACTTACATCTCTTGGTTTGTAAAAAGGAGTATCAGCATTTGCAATGTTTGATGCAATCATATCCTGACGAGCTGCTCTATAGTCTAAAGCTTGGTCAATAACAGCATGTGCACGGGATGTTGAGATGCTCATCTATACTCCTTATTTGATAGTTGCTCTTAAAAAGCAAGTTTCATTCCAAACTTCTGTCATTCCAGGCTTGACCTGGAATCTAATAAATTATGTTAAAATATACTAAGATTAAGCAGAGTTTAATATTTTATAGCGTACACTGCTTTTAAGGTTACTAGTGTAACTCAAATTATTTACAAACAAAAGGAGTTCTTATGAAAAGAGCTGGTTTTACAATGATCGAATTGATCTTCGTTATCGTTATTTTAGGTATTTTGGCAGCGGTTGCCATTCCAAAGCTTGCGGCTACTCGTGATGATGCTAAATTAGTACAAGAGAAGGCTAATGTTGCGACTTGTGTAACTGACATTGTGGCGGATTATCA
>JAYEMB010000017.1:0-5688 GCA_034717855.1 Campylobacterota bacterium | reverse complement strand
TTAGCTGACCAGTACTAATAGTACGTTCGTCTTTTTTATAACATCTATTAATTTAGATACAAGTTCGTTCACTACCTTATTTAGTGTAAACAATTACATTAATAAGTTAAACCTGTCATCCTAAACTGGATTTAGGATCTAGTTATTTAGTAAAAGATGTTGACTTTAACAATTATACTTTAATGAGTTATACTCATTTACCCTTTGACACAACAGTCAAAGCTGAATACATAAGCTAAGTAGAAGTACTTTCTTTTATGTGTTGATCTTTGATTGTCTAGGTGGCTATAGAGAGGGGGAAACGCCTGGTCCCATTCCGAACCCAGAAGCTAAGCCCCTCATCGCTGATAATACTGCAGGTTTCACTTGTGGGAATGTAGGTCGTTGCCTAGTTCGTCAATTTTTACTTCTTACTTATACTTTTAATAATCAATAATATACACTTTTAACCAATTAAACTTTCTAATCGATACTTATTCATAGTCTTTATAGAATTTATTTTTAACTCAATGATTTTTTATCTATTTCCCATTCATGCTCTACTATATCTGTGTTGACTTTATATAATTTATTTAAAAACTCTTCTCTTGATACTTCTTTTGCGCCTAAGCTTTTTAGATGTTGTGTAGGTACTTGACAGTCAACAAAGTCATAACCCCATTGTTTTAAATGTTTTATTAGTACTGCATAAGCTGATTTAGATGCGTCATTTACAAGAGAAAACATTGATTCTCCGCAGAAGACTCTACCTACTACAACTCCATATAAACCACCCACCAACTTGTTATCTTGATAACTCTCTATTGAGTGTGCAACACCTAGAGTGTGTAGTGTTTGATAGGCTTCTATAATATCTGATTGTATCCAAGTAGAATTTTGACCTTTGCGTTTATTTAGTCCGCATTGTTTGATCACTTCTGGAAAGTTTTTATCAAAACTATATTCAAATTTTTTCATACTTTTCTTGAGTGAACGACTCAACTTGAAATCATCAAGTTCCATGATAAGCCTAGGGTCTGTTGACCACCAAAGTATTGGCTCATCTTCTCCGTACCATGGAAATATTCCACTTTGATACGCTTTTATAAGTCTTGATGGGAAAAGGTCACCACCCCAAGCTACTATGCCGTCTTCATTAGCACTGTTGGGGTCTGGAAATTCTAATTCATTTTTATCTATTTGCGGAATCAATTTTTTTAAACTCTAATTGTAGCTTTTTATCAAAATCTACTTTAACTTCTCCACCAGATTTCAGTTTACCAAATAAAATTTCATCACTTAATTTATTAGTAATATTATCTTGAATATATCGTTTGAGTGGTCTTGCTCCCATCTCAACTGAATATCCTTCAGTTACAATATATTCTACTGCTTTATCGGATATGATAACAGTTATTTTTTTCTTTTTTAAATCTCTATTAAGCTCGTATATAAACTTCTTCACTATGCCATACAGAGTCTCTTGGCTTAATGGAGCAAAGTCAACTATTGCATCGAGTCTATTTCTAAACTCAGGAGTGAAAAATGATTTTAATTCTTCATTTTTTGATATTGAAGAGTCTTTATTGAAGCCCATTACACTTCTTGCTGTTGCACCTATGTTTGAAGTCATGATTAAAACTACATTTTGAAAGTTTGCTTTATAGCCATTATTGTCTGTAAGAGTGGCACTGTCCATTATTTGCAGTAATATATTGATTAAGTCTGGATGAGCTTTTTCTATCTCATCTAAAAGTAAAACTGTATAGGGGTGTTTTTTTATAGCTTCAGTGAGTAGACCACCTTGCTCGTAGCCAACATAACCAGGAGGTGCTCCAACTAAACGGCTGAGTGCATGTTTTTCCATATATTCACTCATATCGAATCTCTCAAAATTGATACCGAGTGTGTCGCTTAAAGCAATTGCAAGTTCTGTTTTACCAACCCCTGTTGGACCCGAAAATAGAAAAGATGCTATAGGTTTATTTTTAGGTGTAAGTCCCGCTTTAGATATTTTAATGGCTTTACTAACTTCTGTAACTGCTATATCTTGTCCTATAACTCTAAGTTTTAAGTTGTCGTCGAGATTTTTAAGTGCTTTAGTCTCATCTTCATTTATTTTAGAGTTTGATATTCCAATGATGCTTGAGATTGTTTTTTCTATATCAAGTGAGGTAACTTTTTTTCTCATTTTATTTTTAAGGTGAAAAGATGCAGCGGTCTCATCGATGATATCAATAGCCTTATCAGGTAGGAATCTATCTGTGATGTAGCGTTTTGATAAATCTACGGCACTCTTGAGGGATTTATTTGTATAGCTAACTTTGTGATGTTTTTCATACTTCTCTTTGAGACCTTTTAAAATAAGGTAACTTGTTTTTACTGATGGCTCATCAATATCAACTTTAGAAAATCTTCTACTCAGTGCCTTGTCTTTTTCAAAACCATTTCGGTACTCTGCAAAAGTTGTTGCTCCCATACACTTTATCTCACCGCTTGCAAGAGCTGGTTTTAGCTGATTTGCTGCATCCATAGTCCCAGTTGTAGCGCCTGCACCAATAAGCGTATGAATTTCATCTATAAAAAGAATGGCGTTTGGTATCGCTTTAATCTCATCCATAACACCTTTAAGACGTTTCTCAAAGTCACCTCTATATTTTGTTCCTGCAAGAAGAGCACTCATATCTAAGGCATATAACTGTGCATCTTTGATAATATTTGGTACTTTTCCAGCAACTATATTTAAGGCTAGACCCTCTGCTATGGCAGTTTTACCAACACCAGGTTCTCCAACCAAAATAGGATTGTTCTTTTTTCTTCTACATAGTATCTGAGTAACTCTTTTAATCTCGCTTTCTCTGCCAATTACAGGGTCGATTTTTCCCTCCTCAGCTTTTGTTAATAGGTTTATAGAGTATTTATAAAGATAAGATTTTTTTTCATCACTCTCTTCAATCTCACTATCATGTGAAATAATTTCAAGGATATCTAGTCTTGATATCTCATATTGACTCAGCAACATGTAAGAGAAAGTATTCTCTTCTTCAAACATTGCAGCCAAAAGATCGCCGACATCGGCTACGACTTGCTGTGCGGATTGTATATGTTTAACCATTGTATCTATCAGTCTAGATAGAGCTACGCTTTCATGTGGATTACTATCGATATCTGCTGGTAGTGGCTCGATATTTGATTGTATATAAACTGCCAAATCTTTCTTCATTTTCATAACATTTCCGCCACAAGCGTTAATGATTGAGTAGCCTTGTTGAGACTCTAAAAGTAGGAAAAAAACATGTTCTATTGTTAGGTATTCGTGACGCATCTCTTTTGCATAAGATAAAGATTTTTTAAATACATCATTAAGGGCAGGGCTTATCATCTATTCTTCCTCCATTGTAGATTTAAGTGGAAAACCACTCTCTTTTGCTTTTTTAAAAACTTGCATAACTTTTGTTTCTGCAATTTCGTGGGTATATACACCACAGAGTCCTCTATCTTTTTTGTGAATCTCTAACATAACTTTTTCAGACTCCTCTTTACTTTTGTGAAAAATACTCATAAGTACATCTACTACAAAATCCATAGATGTATAGTCATCATTGAGCAGATATACCTTATATTTTTTTGGATACCTTAGGGCTGTTGTGTTCTCTAGTTCATATTCTGTATTTGTTGCCATTTTACCTACTTCGCTGCGTTTAAGAAGTCATCTATAATATCTTGTGGATTTTCAAGTCCTATTGAGACTCTTATAAGTCCATCTGAAATACCTAAAAATCTTTTTGTCTCTTCATCAAAATCTCTATAGATTGTAGAAGCCATATGCAGAGCAAGTGTTCTACTGTCACCGATATTTGCTGTGAGAGTTGCAAGTTTTGTTTTATGTAAAAAATCAAAAGCCTTCTCTTTACTTCCCATATCGATAGTAAGTAGAGTTCCACAACCGTTTTTAAAATCATTTAGGTATCTGCTATTTTGTGGATGCTCTTTGAGTGATGGGTGGTTTACACTTAGCCCATTTTTATCAAGCGCGTAAGCAACAGACTCAACACTTTGTACTATTCTTTGCATTCTAAGTGGCAGAGTCTCCAAGCCTAACATTGTCTGATAGCTGGCATGAGCATTTGCGCTCATACCAAAATCTCTAAGCGCTCTTTTTTTGGCATTTGGTATAAGTGCCATCTTCCCGGCACCTTTGATGAACTTAGCTAAAAAATCGTATCGCTGAGTTTTAAACTTATCATCACCATCATTGATAGCTCGAAAAACTGCGCATCCACCAAGGGCAGAAGCATTTCCAGATATGATTTTTGTAGTTGAGTAAACTGCTATATCAGCACCAAGGTCTAGAGGAGAAATGCTAAGTGGCGTAATAGTATTATCAACTATAAACGCAACTCCTGCTGCGTTTGCAATTTGTGCAATTTTTTTGATGTCAGGAAGTCTCATATTTGGATTTCCTACACTCTCTAAAAAGAGTATTTTTGTATTTTCATTGATTGCGTTTTGGATATTTTCAAACTCATCAACATCAAAAAAGTGTGTCTTAACACCAAAACGAGTCAGTGTTTCACTAAAGAGTGCATAGGTCCCGCCAAAGAGGCCTCCAACTGAGACTACTTCATCACCACTTGCTAAAAGTGACATGGTTGCAAGTGTCGTAGCTGCCATTCCTGAACTTGTTGCTACAGCTCCAATTCCACCATCCATCTCAGCTAGAATGGACTCTAGTTTTGCGGTTGTAGGATTCCCCATTCTTGAGTAGAGAGGCTTCTTTACGCTTCCGTCAAATATCCCTTCGCCTATCTCTGGTGTTCCATAAGCAAAGGATGCTGAGTTCACTACAGTAGGGCTAACTGCTCCCTCTTTATTTCCAACTGACTGTACAAATTTCGTACAAAATTCTTCAAAATTCTTCATTATATTAGTAACCTTTTTATTGTTCTTTATTATAGCAAATTAAGTGCTAATAGTAACTCTAGTATTTTTTTTATGATAGAATTGTAATAATATTAAAAGATATGAGGTTATATTGATGGATGAGCGAACAAATTTAGATAGATTGAGTGAGAGAGTATCTCAAATTATCCAGGAATATAACACAGTAAAAAGTGAAAATGAGACACTGAGAAATGAACTAACAATTTTAAAAGCGCAAAAAGATCAAGAAGTTGAGAAGTTAAAAGAAGAAAACGCAGTTAAAGATTTAGAGATAGAAGAGATTGTAAATAAGATAGAAAGCATGTTAGGACAGTAGTGAATGAGCAAAAAAATAGGTTTATATATAGGGGGTCGAAAATTTGATGTTGATGTTGATGAGAGTTTCGCTCCATTTTTAGAAGCTCAAATGGCCAAAGACTTTAATGTTGAAGGTAATAATGATTTGAAAACTCTACTCCAAGCCTACATAAGAAAAAACCATGAATTATATCTCCAAGAAGACAAAATAGAGGGTATTTTAAAGAAATTAAACAAATAACTCTATGGTTTATACTAATCTAAGCTAAAGGTGCTATAATTTCGGTCTCTCAAATATAGAGATGGTGTGCGCTCGTAGCTCAGCTGGATAGAGCACTGGTTTGCGGTACCAGCGGTCACATGTTCGAATCATGTCGGGCGCACCATACTTACAAGAAAACTACAACAAATTTTACTTCACTTTTAAAATCTTGAATTAATCTTACAAACGTCGCGGAATAGAGCAGT
>JAYEMB010000016.1:0-5690 GCA_034717855.1 Campylobacterota bacterium | reverse complement strand
CTGTATTTGGCTTTTTGTGTGGTTTCCATATCTCATATTTTATTCTAGCACTTTAGAAGTTTGTAGAAGCTAAAGCCTTGCACTAAAGTGCATAGTTTAAACTAGCGTGTTTGGGACAATTAAAAAAGAATGTAATAATTTGTATTATTTCCCAGAAAGAAAAAGAATTGTACCAGAGCTACAACAAATTGGCATTTTGAAATATAGGGAAATTATCCACAAAAGATGGAGAATAATATATAAAATTGACAATACAAAAGTTTATATTTTATTAGTAGTGGATTCGAGTAGGAATTTAGAGGATATATTATTTCAAAGATTAATTAAACTGAAATGATAATAAGTCGGAGGAGAGAAACGAGGCTATCCAAACTAAATTAAACAATCTTAATTTTAGTAAACAGCCACAAACCCTTATAAATACTATCTTTATCTAAGTTTATAATTGTAACATTTTATAGCTTTGAAAATTGATAGTCCTTGATAAGTCCGTGTAGTAATAAATTTTAATCTTCAAGTAAAGAATAAACCAATTTTTTTAAAATTAATTTTAGTGATTCTTTATCATTTTTATCTAAAACTGAAAAAATATCATTATCTATATCAATAATATCTTTGATACAAGCTTCAACTAGCATTTCACCTTTTGGTTCTATTTTCACTAGCATACTTCTCTTATCTTCTTTTGATGATACTCTAGTGATTAGTTCTTTATCTTTTAATTTTTTTAAAATCTTTGTCATACCACCAGAAGAGAAAATTGTAGCTTCATAAAGGGCGGTTGGACTCATTATTTTACCATTATAAAGTAGTGAAGCAAGAACATCAAATTCAGAACTATTTAAATCATATTTCACTTGTAACAAATCTGCATGGCGACTAAACATATATTTGCGTATCAAAGTTAGAGGCAATCCTAAAGCAAAAATCTCTCTATCATCTTTGAAGTTATTTTTATAATAATTATCTAAGCGTATTTTTTTCATGTATTTATTATAACATATTGCAAATTATATCTTTCTAGCAAGAGAAACTTAAGTCTATTAATGTTATCTTTCTAGTAAGATAAATATATGGGAGTAATAAATGATTCAAAAACAATTATTATGTTTAGCCTTGATAAGTACAATTTATGCTGATAATTTGAAACAGTTAATTGACTATACAAATATAAACAATAAACTAATAGAAGCAAAACAGTTTTCAAGCAAAGCAAAAACACAAGAGGTTAAATCTGTACAAAGTAGCTCAGTACCTACAATTGATATAGGTGGTTTTTATCAAAACCTAAATGAAAGAACTCCAAATCTTGCAGGAGATATTTATAGTGGTTATGCAAAAATATCTTACGATATTTATGATGGTGGTAGAAAATCATCAATAGTCAAACAAAAACAAGATGAATTAAAGTCAAGCCAATTTGACACAACTGCTTTTAAAAAAAGTTTGAGTTTACAAATAGTTCAAGAGTTTTTTACTATTAAAAATATCGATGCTTCAATACTAGCCTTAAACGAACAAAAGATTTCATTAAAAGCACAGCTCAACAGAGTGCAAAAGTTTTATCAAGCTCAATTATCAACAAAAGATGATATAGATAAATTACAATCAGCTTATGATACTAATAATTATAATATTCAATCTTTAAAATTTCAAAGATTAACAACTATGCAATCTTTGGAACTAAAAGTAGGCAAAAACTTATCCATACTTGATAAATCTCAATTTCTAAAACAGTTAGATTTAAATTTAGATATAGATGACAATATTAAATCTTTAAAAGCAAAAGAAAGTTCACTTAAAAATTTAGCTAATTCAGTTGATAGTGCATATTTACCACAAGTTAATATATCTGATACATACAGTATAAATGACTATGGAAGAGCTGATACTTTACATCCAGAAGGTTTAGACAATCAAAATAAACTTATGTTAAGTGTAAATTTAAGATTATTTGATGGTGGAGCTATATCAAAAAACAAACAAGCTATTATGATAAATTCTAAAGCTTTAAAGACTCAAATAGAGTATAAAATAAAAGAGCAAAATATGTTATTTAATCTATCAAAATCAAGGATAGATACAAGTAACTTAAAAATAAAAAGTTCTTTAAGTGCTTTAAACTCAGCAAATAGTGCATACCAGACAATAGATGAAAAATACAAAGCAGGAATAGTTGATAATGTTGCATATTTAGATGCTTTAAGTGTAAAAACAGATGCAACTGCACTGTATGAAAAAAGCTTAAATGATTTAGAAGTGGCTTATGCTATTTATTATTTTTATGCAGGTAAAAATATAGCAAACTATATAAAAAATGAGGAGAAAAGATGAAAAAAATATTATTAGGTTTTTGCCTTTTGGTTGTTAGTTTAAGTGCAAGTGATATCTATGCAACTTTTACAGTTCAAGCAAAACAAAGTGCAAATTTAGCTTTTAGTAGCAGTGGTATTATAGATAAAGTTTTAGTTGATGCTGCAAGTATTGTTAAAAAAGGCGATACTTTGGCAATATTAAAAAATGATGATTTAAAAGCCTTACTTGAAGTCTCAAAGACAGCAGTTAAGTATGCAAAATTAGATTATGATAGACAACTAAAAGTTAAACATATGATAGATAAATCAAAGTTTGATAAATATGCTTTTAAATATGAAAATGCAAAAGCACAACTAAAATATCAACAATCACTTTTCGCTAAAACAATTTTAAAAGCTCCATTTGACGGTATAATTTATGATAAATTAATTGAAATAGGTGATGTTGTAAGTGGTCAAATGGTTAAAACTGCATTTAAAATACAAAGCAAAAATAAAAGAAAACTTATTTTAGAGTTTGATCAAAAATATTGGAAAGAGGTAAAAATAGGTCAAACTTTTAAATATGGAATTGATGGTGATACAAAAACTTACGAAGCAAAAATATCTAAAATATACCCATTTGCCAATAGTAGAAATAGAAAGATAAAGGCAGAAGTTGAAGTTGATAATTTTATTGTTGGATTATTTGGTGAGGGATATATTCAGCAATGAGTTTTACAAAAGATGAATATTATGATGAAGTACTAGAGAATATTAATATAAACAAAGAGACAATAACTTCAAAACAATTTGATAATTGTATTTTTAAAAACTGTTCATTTAATGAAACTGCATTTAACTATTGTAATTTTACTGAATGTAGTTTTGAGAATTGTGATTTGTCTTTGGTAAACCTTAAAAATTCAGTTTTTAATGATATAAATATATCCAATACAAAAGCTATAGGGATAAACTGGACACTTTGTGGCAAACCATTTGAAGTAAACTTTACAAGTTCAGATATCAGTATGTCATCTTTTTATGAGTTGGATTTACGACATACAAAAGTAATAAACTGCAAAGCACATGATATTGATTTTGCAAAGACAAATTTAGAAAAAGCAATCTTTAAAGATACTGATTTACTTGGGTGTATATTTGGAAATACAAATCTTCAAAATACAGATTTAACCCAAGCTATAAACTATATGATAGATCCAAATGAGAATTATATAAAAAGCACAAAAGTATCTTTACCCCAAGCCACTTCATTTTTAAAATTTTTTGATTTAGAAATAGTATAATAAAAGGATATAAATAATGTATAAACTAGCAATAAACAGACCAATAACAACTTTAATGTATGCACTTACATTAGTAATATTTGGGGCAATGAGTTTCAAATCAATGCCCTCAGCACTATTTCCTAGTATTGATTTTCCAATGGTAACAATCAAAACAGTTTACCCAGGTGCTGAATCTGGAACTATAGAATCACAAGTAACAGATAAAATTGAAGAAGCGATATCAAGAATTGGTGGGATTGATTCTATTACATCAACTTCTGCTGATGGTGTAAGTGTAGTTATGGTTAAATTCTTTTTAAGTAGAAAAATTGATGAGGCTACAAATGATATAAGAGATAAGGTTTCTTCTGTTATATTACCTCAAAATGCAAAAACTCCATTAGTAAGTAAACTTGATGTTGGTGGGGCTTCAGTTATAAATATATTTTTAACTGCAAAAAAAGATAATCTAAAAGAGCTTATGATGTTTGCAGATGAGAAAGCAAAACCATCTTTACAGAAAATTAATGGTGTAGGGGCTATTAATATTATAGGGTATAAAGATAGAGAGATAAAAATATATCCAGATGTAAAACTACTCAATAAATTTAATATCACAGTAACTGAACTAAACTCAATTATTAAAAGTGAAAACCTTAAACTTGGTGGTGGTAAACTTATATCAAAAACACAAGAGTTCACTATAAAAGTAAAAAGTGATGCTTTAAGTATAGATGAATTAAACAATATTAAAATCAAAGATAGTATAAAATTAAAGGATATAGCTAAAGTTGAAGATAGTTTAAGTGATGCAAAAAGTTATGCTTCTTATGATGGTGTTCAAGGTGTGATGCTAGAAGTTCAAAAAATATCAGGTACAAATACTATAGAGATAGTTTCAAATGTAAAAAAAGTTGTCCCCTCTTTAGTTAAACTAGCAGGAGATGACTATGGTGTGCAGGTATTAAATGACACTACACCTTTTATAATTAACTCCCTAGAAGATGTAAAGTTTGACCTTATCTATGGTGCATTTTTAGCTATTATTATAGTATTTTTATTTTTAAGAAATTTTACTATCACTTTTGTATCAGCTTTATCAATTCCCTCTTCTATTATGGGTACATTTGCCTTGATGGAATATATGGGATTTGACTTAAATAAAATGACCTTAATTGGTCTTACCCTTGCTATTGGTATTATTATAGATGATGCAATTGTTGTCATTGAGAATATTTATAAAAAGTTAGAATCTGGTATGGATAAATTTCAAGCAGCTTACGAGGGTACAAAAGAGATGGCATTTGCTATTTTAGCTATTTCTGCAATGCTTTTGGCTGTATTTATCCCTGTATCATTTATGAGTGGAATTGTAGGAAAGTTTTTTGAATCATTTGCTATGACTGTTGGCTTCGCTGTAATTATCTCTTATACTATAGCACTTAGTTTTATCCCTAGTTTTTCAGCAAGAGTTTTAAATAAAAAACAAAGTTGGTTTTATAGAGTTACAGAACCATTTTTTGTAAGACTTGAAAAAATTTATGTTTCGATTTTGAAACTTGTATTACGATTTAAAATAATCACACTTATTTTAGTAATAGCTGGTTTTGTAGGAAGTTTATCGCTTTTTCCTAAAATTGGTATGGATTTTATACCAAAAGAAGATAAAGCAGAGTTTGAAATAAAATTAAAAGCACTAGCAGGGATATCACTAAATGAGATGATAAACCAATCAAAAGAGATAGAAAAATTTGTAAAACAAAACCCAGCTGTAGAATATACCACTTTAACTGTTGGATACACAACATCGCAAGAGAAACATAAATCATTGATATATGTAAAGCTAATTGATAGAACCAAAAGAGATATACCACAAGAACAAATTATACAAAACTTTAGAGGGGAACTAGAAAAGTTTAAAGAAAAATTATTTATCACAGTTGCAGGTATCCCAAATATAAAAGGTGCAGGGGTAAGTGTACCATATCAAATAGTTTTAAAATCAGATTCATTTGAATCTTTAAAAACAGCTACAAAAAACTTAACAGATTATTTAGCAAAGAAAAAAGGTTTTATGGATATTGATACAAATCTTGATGAGGGTAAA
>JAYEMB010000015.1:0-5694 GCA_034717855.1 Campylobacterota bacterium | reverse complement strand
TTATTTTCCTATAGCATTGTCTAAGACAGCTATAGCTTGATAGTAGTTATAATAATCAACCACTAAAGATGCTTTAGAATCAATATACCCTTGTCTCGCTTGTTGAAGCTCTATATAGTCGGAGAGACCATGTTCGTAGCGCTTACCAGCCTGATCAAACTTCTCGGCTGAGACTTCAAGTAAGCTTTGGGACAACTCAACAGAATCTTTCATTTTGTAAACATTTATAAAAGCCTGAGTAGTCTCTTTTTTAATGAGTAACTTAGAGTTTTGCATCTGGGATTTTGATATATCAAGTAGAATCTGTTTCTCTTGTGTATCAGCCGAAGTTGCTCCACCCTCATAGATATTCCAGTCAAGATTAACAGATGCCTGCCATTTATCTTCAGGCGTATTTACTGAAAGCTCATCAACTTTCTGTTTAGTGTAATCAGCATCAAAAGAGAGGCCAGGGTAGTATTGTGAAGATGAGACTCTGTTTCTAGCCTCTGCCGATTTAATTTGGGATGCGTACTGTTTAAGTGTATATCTATTTTTATAAGCAAACTCAATCGACTTTATAAGTGTTAAATCATAATCAGAGAGAGTAGTGTAGAGATTGTTTAAATCTAATTCATCTGAATAAACATTATACTTAAGTTCTATATCCATAAAACCAACAACTTTATCTAGCTGGGCATATGCAAGTTTTAAGTCATATAGACCTTTTTTAAGCTCTAGTTTTGACTTGATTAATTCAACTTTAGCATCTGAAACATCAATGGTAGTTCTTATCCCTGCATCAAAATACTTTTGTGAACGGTAGAGTTGGGATTCATTAAGTTTGACGTTCTCTTCATTTACTTTAATAAGAGAGATAGCTTTAAGCACGTCATAATAAGCTCTTTTTACATCTCTTACCTTATCTGATATCTGTTGCTCATTGGACATTGAGTAAGATGTGGAATCGTACTCATAGAGGTCCACATTTCCACCAGTTTTACCAAAGTCGTAGATAATCTGTTTTAAAGAGAGCCTTCCTAATATTAGATTGTCTGTGACCATATCGTCAGGATTCGTTGGAATGTCACTCATCCCTGTTTGACCAACTCCTGCATGCAGGTCGATACGAGGCAGGTAGCCGGAAGTAGCTACCCCTAAGCGTTCTTTAGAAGCACTATATTGTGAAGCACTTATCTTTAAGTCAGGAGAGTTCTTCAGTGCCTCTAAAATTAGTTCATCAACTGTATAGGTCTCTTTAGCGTTCAGACTAAGAGCTAAAAACAGTGACAGAGTGTATTTAAATAGTTGTGATTTCATTATATCGACTCCCTTCTAGCAATTTCATCTTCAACACTTACAAACTTCTCTCTCATACTCTCTAGCAGTACGTAAAGAACAGGTACAAAAAGTGTAGATATAAAGGTTGCGGCAATCATACCAAACATTAAAACTATACCGATTGACTGCTGTGTGATTGCTCCGGCACCAGATGCAAAAGCAAGAGGGAAAATACCGAAAAGAAAAGAGAGAATTGTCATCATAATAGCGCGAAAACGCAGAGTACCTGCATTTATAGCAGACTCTATAATTCCTACGCCAGCCTCACGCTGCTCTTTAGCAAACTCAACTATAAGGATGGCATTTTTAGCGGCTAAGGCGACGAGCAGGACGAGACCGACTTGAGCAAAAGTATTGAGTGGTATTCCAGACCAGTTTAGACCTGCTACTGCACCAGCAACAACCATGGGAACTGAGAGTAAAATCATCAGCGGAAGAATCCATGATTCATACTGGGCTGATAAGACTAAGAAAACAACAAGAAGAACAAAGAAGACTACGTATATCTGAGCATTTCCGGCTAAAGTCTCTTGATAACTCATACCTGACCACTCATACCCATAAGCAGCAGGAAGTACATTTGAAGCTATCTCGTCCATTGCAGCCATTGCATCACCTGAAGAGTATCCTGGAGCTGCTGCACCGTTTATCTGAATACTTCTGTACATATTGTAGTGTGTGAGGTTTTGTGGACCTACCATCTCTTTAACTTTTAAGACTGTGTTTAGTGGAATCATCTTGTTTGATATATTTCTAACAAAGAGTTTGTTTATGTCCTCTTTAGAGCTTCTATACTCTTTATCTGCTTGAACAAAAACACGAAATACCTTACCGAATTTTGTAAAATCATTTACATAGATGGAACCTAGATATGCCTGCATAGTCGTAAATAGGTCACTCATATTAATACCAAGTGCATTTGCTTTTTCTCTATCTATCTCTATGTCATACATAGGATAGTTTGTTGCAAATGTTGTAAATGCATAAGCGATTCGAGGGTCTGCAAATGCACCTTTTATCATCTCGTTTGCATAGTGCTCAAAGGTACTTAAATCACCAGAGAGGTAATCTTGAAGTCTAAAGTCAAAGCCACCAACATTACCGACTCCAGGAATTCCAGGAAGATTAAATGCAGCTACATTGGCCTCACTGTAAGAGGCTGTTTTTGCCTGAATCTGTCTTATGATTCCAAAAGCACTGTTTTGCTCAGTAGTTCTCTCTCTCCAGTCTGTTAAAGATACAAACATTGCCAGAGCTGAGCCGTCTATGGAAGAGGTTATAATGTTGTAACCTTCAACACTTACTATATTCTCAACACCTTCGATTGAGTAGATAATATCTTCAACCTCTTTTCTTACCTTTGATGTTTTGGCAATGGAGGTACCTGGTTTTCCATTGACTGAAACCATGAGCATTCCTTTATCTTCAGATGGAACAAAGCCTGTAGGTGTAACTGAGAAAAGGTAGTACATTATGTAGAAAATCCCACCCATAACAATTATCATAAAGTATCGTAGCTTTACAAACAGTGTTATAAGTGACTTGTATTTTGCAGTGAGCCAGTCAAAAAAGATATCAAACTTCTCAAACAGGATGAATTTCTTCTCATCTTTACTTCTGCGTTTGATGATAATCGCACTAATAGCAGGAGAGAGAGTAAGTGCGTTTAGAGATGATACAAGTACAGCAAATGATATTGTCAGGGCAAACTGCTGATAGAGTGCGCCGGTAATACCCGGTAGCATAGATACGGGTACAAAAACAGCAACTAAAACCAAGGTAGTAGAGATTATTGGTCCGATAAGTTCTATCATAGCCTTTTTAACGACTTGAGGCATAGTTAGTTCAGGCTCTTTGTACATAATAACCTCAACATTTTCAACAACCAAGATTACATCATCAACGACGATACCAATGGCAAGAATAAGCCCAAAAAGAGTTAAGAAGTTTATAGAGAATCCACCGGCGATCTGCATCGCCATAAACGCACCGATAAGTGAGACTGGAATTGCTGCAGAAGCGATTACCGTTGGTCTCCAAGAACCAAGAAATATAAAGATAATAAGAATTACAAGAGCTATAGCCGTAAAGAGATTTGTTACCACATTATCAATAGCAACCTTGACATACTTTGTTGTATCATAGGGTACATCGTAAGTAACACCATCGGGAAAACGACTTGAGAGTCTCTGCATAGTCTCTTCAACTTTTTCTCTAATATCAAGAGCATTCGCTTCACCTAGTTGATAAACACCGATAAGCCCTGTCGGTTTTTTTGCACTTATGGCATTCCAATCGTAAAACTCACTTCCAAGTTCAACTCTTGAGACATCACTTAGGTATACCAGTGAGCCATCCTTGTTGTATTTAAGTACAATTTTTTCAAACTCTGCAACATCACTAAGTCTTCCCTTTGTGGAGAGAATAAATTCCTGTTTTTGATCATCAAAGGTAGGTGTTCCACCAATTTTACCGATAGAAGCCTGTTTGTTTTGGCTTTTAACTGCGTTTATTACCTCCATAGGAGTCATGTTTAAAGCTTTTAATTTATCAGGGTTCATCCATATACGTATAGAGTATTTTTTCTCACCCATATTTTGTGCCAGACCAACACCGGGAATTCTTTTTATCTCATCTAAGACATTGATGTTTACAAAGTTAGAGAGGAAGCTTCCATCATATTTTTCATCACCACTAATAGAGATAAGACAGACAATAGATGGTGATTTCTTATCTACTATAACCCCTTGTGCAGTTACTTCTGATGGTAGTGACGCTGTCGCTGTTGAGACTTTGTTTTGTACATCAACTGCACCGATATCTATATCGTAACCCGGTTCAAAGTAGACATTTATACTTGATTTTCCATCAGCAGATGATGAAGAGTCCATATATATAACACCCTTGATACCATTGAGTTTGTCTTCTAAAACGCGAGTTACAGTATCTTCGACAACAAAGGCATTTGCACCTGTATATGTAGCAGTAACACTTACAGTCGGGGGTGCAACATCCGGATATTCAGAGACAGGAAGAACTAGCATAGAGACAAGTCCACCGGTTATGATGATGAGAGAGATAACTATCGCGAGTATAGGTCTCTTTATAAAGGTAACTGAAAACATCTACTTAGTTTCCTTGGGGGATTAGGTTGTTTTTTTCTAAAATAGCTTTAATGCCTTCTTTTTCAGTGACATCGGTAGCTGTTACTTTGCGACCCTCTTTTAGTTTTACTAAAGCAGATACTATAAGTTTATCACCATCGTTTAAACCATCTTTAATACTTACATAGTACTTACTAGAGTAACCAACAGTGATATCAGCTCTTTTAATAGTGTTGTTTTCACCTACGATGTAAACGAAACTGCCAAGCTGGTCGTTAAAAATAACCTCAGGCGGAATCATTAAAAACTTGTATTTATCGTTTATAAAAAGATTTACATAGACAAATGTTCCTGGGAGAACTTTTCCCTCTTTGTTGTCTGTTGTCGCACGCATAGTAATTGTTGAAGAGAGTGGGTCAACACTGTTATTGGCGAAATCTACAAAACCGTTAAGTCTTACCTGCTCAATACCTCCTGGCACCTCTATAAAGGCATCAGGTTTCTCTTTATTTCTATATTTTTGAAACATCCTTACATCTTTTTGTGAAGGTGAAAAGTAAGCATAGATTGGGTCAACACTCATAATAGTTGTAAGAAGTGTTGATTCGCCTTGGCCAACAAGGTTTCCAATATCTACACGTCTTGCACTGACTCTACCGCTAATAGGCGCACGAACCATTGTGTATCCAAGCTCTAGTTCCGCTTTTTTGATCTCAGCAATGTCACCTGCAATAGCAGCTTTAAGTCCGGCACGTTGTGCCTGGTACTGCTCTAGAGTTGCTCGTGGTGCTAATCCCTCTTTTACAAGTGGTTCATATCTTGCAACATCAGCTTCTGCTAGTCTTAAAGATGCCTCATCCTGAGCTTTTTTGGCTTTTGCAGCATCACGAGCTGCTATATACGCATCTTGCTCAATCATGAAAAGTCTTTGACCTTTTTCGACCATTGCCCCATCTTTAAAGTATATTTTTTTAAGTATTCCGGGTACTCTGGCTCTAACCTCTTGATCGCTACTGGCTTTTGTCATACCGGTATATTGTTTCCAAATTGGTACAGGCTCTTTCTTAAGAGTAATAGTATTTACTTGAAGTGGTGGCATCTCTTTTTTAGCCTGCTGTTGCTTTTCCTCAGAACATGCTGTGAAAAATATAAGTGAAGAGAGAAGTAGGGTTGTGACAGCTTTAGATGATAGCGACATAGGTTACCTTTTGTAGAATTATGTGATTATAGCAAAAAATGTCTAGTAAATGTGAAAATTAAGTGCTCAGTC
>JAYEMB010000014.1:1817-5738 GCA_034717855.1 Campylobacterota bacterium | reverse complement strand
CAAAGATCTCTTTAGACTTTTTATCGGCTAGTAGATTATAAACGAAGCTATATTTTTCAGAGTTGTTTTTGTAATCATCTTCAAAGTCAGTAATGAAAGGAGGGTGAACTAAATCAAAAGTAGAGTACTTGTAAAACGCAAGATAACTTATGTTTTTAAATCCCATCTCATCAAGTCTGCGTTTTACTTCGAGTGGACTACCTGTTGCAGTCCAGAGTATTATCGCATCTTTAGGAACATCTTCTATCTGTAAAATCTCTTTTTTTCGTGAGCGTTGAACACGCGTGAAGTCATCAATAATTCCATCAACTTCGAGATGTTTTAAAACAGATTTTGTAAGTTTGTTGATTCCTAAGATATATTTTTTTGTAGAAGCAGGGGAGATAAAAAGCTCTACTAACTTTTTATCTTTTTCATTGATATACTCTGGATTTATAAGCTTCATTTAGTTGATATTGTTTAATATCTCTTGTGTTATTTCATCTCTTGTTTTTGTAGCATCTATCTCTACAAGCTCTATATTTAGGAGTTTTGTGGCTTCTATTAGGGCATTTTGAATTTTTAGTAGGTATTCGCTGCCACGAAGTTCGATTCCATCTAGCTCTTTTTGCGAAAGTCTAAACTCTAGCTCCTCTTTTGTTAGTTTAAGGAGAAAAACTTTCTCTGGGTAGATACCGTTTGTAGCAAATCTATTTAAGTGAACTATGGCAGTCTCGCTTATCTCACCTTGCACTAAAGCGTAAGCAACTCCACTCACAACACTCCTGTCAGAGATAATCATTTTATCTTTAATATTTGGCTCAATAACCTCTTTTATGTGCTCAGCTCTATCAGCGAGAAAGAGGAGAAATTCAGCTTTTTTACTCTGAGCTTTGGCACTTAAAACCATCTCTCTAATCTCTTTGCCTATCTCTGTAGCACCAGGCTCTTTTGTGATAACTGCGTTTGGATAGTTTGCCTCAAGCGCAGCTATCTGCGTGCTTTTTCCCGCTGTGTCTATTCCCTCTACTGTTATGTACATGAGTTCATATCGCCTATTATTTTTTGAACAGGTTTTGGAAGTAGATGTTCAGTTTTTCCATTAAATTTTAGAAGGTTTCTAACAATTGATGAACTAATAAACGCATGTTTAAGTTTAGGCATCAGGTAAACAGTCTCTATAGTGTCATCAAGAGAGTTGTTGAGATATCCAAGCTGTAGCTCATACTCAAAGTCACTCACAGCACGAAGCCCACGGATAAGAATCGAAGCATCGTGCTCTTTTGCTAAATCAACTGTAAGGTTATCAAAACCAATCACACCTACATTTTTGAGATGCTTGACCGCTTCTTCAGTCATCTCTATGCGCTCTTTGAGAGTAAACATAGGTTTTTTATCTTGTGAGTCTGCTACTGCAATGATAACTTCATCAAAAAGTCCTAGGGCTCTCTCTATGATGTCAAAGTGTCCATTTGTTACTGGGTCAAAAGTCCCAGGATAAAGTGCTATTTTGTGCATTTAAGTCCTTAGTTCCATCTTTTATATAAGTTATTTTCTATTCCAAGTAAATCAAACCACTTGCCGATGATAAAGTTTTCCATCTCATCTAAAGTCTGCTGCTCAGAGTAGTAAGCCATAACAGGTGGTGCAATTATAACACCTAAAGTAGCCAGTTTTTGCATATTCTCTAAGGCTATTGCAGAAAAAGGCATTTCGCGAGGCGCTAAGATGAGTTTTTTATGCTCTTTTATCATAACGCTTGCACATCTTGTAACAAGGTTATCAGAGATACCACAAGCTATTTTTGCTAAAGTGTTCATGCTACAAGGTGCTATGAGCATTGCATCAACTCCAAATGAGCCAGAAGCTATACTTGCTGAGATATCTTTGTTGTTGTGAGTTGTAACATCTTTCATCTCTTTATGTAAAACAGTTTTTGAGTTAGCTGACATTATAAAATGCTTCTCTACAGAGTCTGGAAGTAGCTCAACTGTTTTGAGACCTAAGTTAACTCCACTTGCACCGCTTGCTGCTATAACTATCTTGCGTTTATTCATTATCTTACCTCTGCTCTATGTCTGCCAGTGACAAGAACTTTTACTTTTGTACCATTACTTTTTAAAACCTTGATTGTATCACCCAGTCTAGCATTTTGAAGTGCTTTAGCTGAAAAAGAGATAGAGAGAGAGGAGCTCTTAAGGGCTATATTTACTGATGAGCCTCTCTTTACTAGATATAAACCCTCTACATCTCTCTGTGTGAAAACAGTACCCTTTTTTATTCTGCGTTTGCTCTCTAAAGTTCCTTCTTTAAGTGTTTGCAATGGTTGTGCTCTAAATTTATCTAGAATTATACTATTTTTTTTGGAGTTTAGATTTGAGAGTTCTGTACCTTTTTTTAGCTCTTTTCTAGCTTCATAGACTTCGACTTTGGCAACTATTTTGTAGTTGAAAAAAATCTTTTTTCTTTCATCTGTTTTGATATATAGTGTACCGTGGTTTGAGAGATGACTCTTTGCTGATAATACAGTCTTATAGCTCTCAGGCATACTTGAGAGATAGCCTCTTGGCTCTACAGTGATAGATGTTATGTCGATTTTTTCATATCTCTTCTTATACTCTGTTTTGATTGCGTTTTTGATTTTGTCTAGGTTTATAGTGCTCTTTTTTGTAAACTGAATATAGGGTTTTTTGGAGCTGTAGTTTTCAAAGCCATGATTTTTTAAAACCTGAAGTACTTTTTTTGATTTTACTCTTAGGGAGTATCTGTTTTCATCAATTTGAAAGAGCTGAGTATCCTCTTTTGGATTCTTAACTATATCAGAGAGCATTATCTCTTTACTTTCAACGTAATAATTACTTTTTAAAACATCATTTGCAGATAAATAAAAAGATAGCAGTAAAAATAAAAGAGTTTTTAGCAACATTTTAATCACTTCAATAAATATTTTCAACATTTTATCTAAAAAGTAACAATGTTTATTTTATTTAAGATTTTTACTTGTTTTATCAATATTTTGAGATTTTTTGGTGCTTTTTTCTTGAATTGTCTCTCTTTTATTCATTAGATATATTAATATTGTGATAAAGACAGCATAAATAAAATTAATATAATTACAATAATGTGATATAAGTATTTATAATTCAGCTTAACTCACTTGTAACTAACTTGTAACTCACTTTTATTGAGTATAGTCATGTAATTATAATTAAAGATTTAGGGGTTTATGAATGTCAAATAATATTGAAAATGTACCAAATAGTAATTCTGAGAGTGAAGTATCTTCTGTTGATACCTACGAAGCAGCGCAAAATGCTTGGAACAATACTGCAGATAAGTTAAATAGCGGTGGATCAGATGAGATGCAAACATCTAGCACAGCAGTACCTTCGATGATTGACAATGACAATAATATAGACAACCTTACACAAGAAGTCAACAATCTTGATAACCTTCAAGTTGCGCAAGAGAACTGGAATGAGCGTGTGCGTAGACTAGAAGAAGAGGCTGGAGATGAAACTACTCAAGATTTAGATACTGAAGCTGGAGAGGAGGAGTCTTTAAACTCTTCGGATGGTGGAAATGCTAAGTTCGCACAAAAAGATGAGGGTTTTGAAGCAGCAAGTTTCTCTAGAATTAACAGTAGAGCTAATAACGAGAACAACGATAGAGAAGATGATAAGCAAGAGAATGATTCACGCAGAGGAGAAGAGTTTAGATATTTTGATGATTTCCCAGGTGCGTCAAATATGTCAGGAAAAAATAATCCAAGAGCTAACTCAAACGAGAATGAATCAGAAAAAGAGAATGAATCAGAAAAAGAGAATGAGTCGGAAAAAGAGAATGAATCAGAAGATGAGTCGAGACAGCCTGATTTAATAGCTATGGCTGGTGCTATGGGTGCAGGAATGCTCTCATTTTTAGAAAATATGAACACTACTG
>JAYEMB010000014.1:0-1717 GCA_034717855.1 Campylobacterota bacterium | reverse complement strand
GAAAAAGAGAATGAGTCGGAAAAAGAGAATGAATCAGAAGATGAGTCGAGACAGCCTGATTTAATAGCTATGGCTGGTGCTATGGGTGCAGGAATGCTCTCATTTTTAGAAAATATGAACACTACTGAGAGCGATGACGCTATGGCTGCCTTTGGTCTAAGTATGGGTCAAATGACAAATCAGATGATGACAATGATGAGCAGTGTAAATGAACTCTCACCAGAAGAGATGTCTGAGATGATGAATCAGATGATGGGCATGATGCAAGAGAGTATGAGTATGATACCTCTTGAGCAGATGTCACAAATGATGGAAATCATGATGGAGCAGTTCACTTATGAGATGAGTGAAAGTGATGATCCTATGGTTGAGATGTCTAACACTATGGGCGCAATGATGCTCGCTTTCATGGATGGAATGAGTGGTTCTGATAGTAGTGCTCCTGCTGGGGAGTTTGCACTTTCCATGGGTGAGATGATGAATCAATTCATGGTAGGAATGACAGGCGGTAATGAAGACGCTTCTGCTATGATGGGCGAGATGATGGGCTCAATGATGAACATGATGATGTCTAGCATGAGTTCAGGTGGTGCAATCTCTATGGACTCATTTACTTCAATGATGAATGATATGATGAGTGGATTTATGGGTGATATGGCTCAAAGTGCTGAGCTGATGATGGACCCTATGACTGATATGCTTAATACTATGATGAGTGGTATGAATGCTAATATGAGTGTGATATCTTCAATCTTTGATACTATGAGTCAAAACGCAGAGATGAGCCCCGAGTCAATAGATACAATCCTTGGGCTCTCTTCTGAAATAGCTGCGATGGCTACTCAGATAGATCAACTTGGAAGTGAAATTGTTGATAACCAAATCGTTATGAGTAGTAACTTCCTTAACACTCAAGCCGAAGCATCTCAACTTATAGAGATGTTGTTAAGTAGTGAATTAGGTATTGAAGAGATGATGGGAAGCGAAGAGTTCGCTCAAATGCTCTCAAACTTAGAGATAGTTTCTACCTCTATGAACTCTCTTGGTGAAGCTGGAATGATACTTCCAAGTAACCTTTTTGTTCAAGATGCATCTGGAGTGCTAACTCAAGTTTTAGAGTCTGATTTACAAAACAGAGATGGGACTTCAGATATTAGCTCTTTTGTAAATGGAGATAATCTTTTAGTTGCCTATACGATTCCGATGAGCTCTGAGATGACACTTGGTAACTTAATGGAAATGACAACAATGCTTGACACTTCTATCTTTAGCATGCAAGACCTTCCGATGATTCCAACTGATGGTGGTATGATTTCTGTTGCTGACATGAGCACTATGATGAACTCTATGATGAGCATGTTTATGGGTGGTCAGTTCATCGGTGCTGATGGTAATCTCATGGACATGGAGATGATGGAAGGCATGATGTCGACTATGATAGATCCAGCTATGATGGAAAATATGGTAGCTCCTATGATGAACATGATGGAGAGTTTCATGTCTGGTATGGATATGGAAGCGATGATGCCAATGATGGAGTCTATGAGTTCTGTTATCTTAGACCCTGAAGCTATGAACGGCATGATGGATATGATGAACTCCATGATGGAGATGATGTCAACAACAATGAGCTCAATGCCACTAGCTGCCTTTGGTGATATGATGGGCACAATGATGGATACATTTACAGAGGAGTTTACATCTTCTGATGATCCAT
>JAYEMB010000013.1:2934-5770 GCA_034717855.1 Campylobacterota bacterium | reverse complement strand
TAGAGGAATAATAATTTTTTTCAAAGGGTATAAATGAATATTAATTTTTCAGACTTAGACATATATAAACAGTCTCAAATTGTTCCCTATTTAGAAGGTGAATCTGGGATAGGTAAGACATCCATTATAGAGCAGTATGCTACATCAAGGGAAATGGATTGTATTATTATGGGTGTTGCTTCATTGGACCATATTGAGTTTTACGGTAGAACTGTTTCAACAGATATTGTAGCTGGTATTAATGATGAAAAATATACTGTCTTTAAGAAGTCAATCCCTAACTGGGTATCAAGAATACTTGAAAATGACCAGAACAATAAAGAGACGCTTCTTTTTATAGATGAGCTAAATCGTGCAGAACCGCAAAACCTTCAAAGCTTAATGAACTTAATCCTAAAAAAAGAGTTTGGTTCTGATAGTATCAAGTTAGCTGAATCTCTGTTTATTGTGTGCGCAGGAAATCCAATAGATGATGGAAATTACCTTGTTGAATCCCTTGATAAAGCGATGCTAAGTAGAATGGCGATTGTAAAAGTGAATACAAGTCTTGAATCATGGAAAAAGAACTATGCACTCAGCTATGACGCCAAGAGTGATAGACAGACAATTCACCCCTTAGTTATTAGCTACCTTGATGACAACCGTGCAGATTTTTTATTAGAAGCAGATGAAGATGATATGAGTGATCCTGGTATGGATCCAAGACGATGGGATATGATCTCTCGCCTGCTTTATACATATGACAAAAATGAGAACAATTCTACTAATTTAGCAGCTCTTTTATCTACTGTGTCAAGTAAAGAAGTTACTCCTAAACTTGCTAGCTATATTCATCAGTCAAATGTTTTAACATTCTCAAAAATTCAAAAACAACTTACAGCATTTTTGACCTTAAATAAGGAAAAAGATTTCAAGACATATTTACTAGAAGAAAAAAGTGCTGATTCTCACTACTCTGAACTCATAACATCGATACAATCACAATGGGATGAGGCTCAACCAGTTACGCAGGTAAATATTCTTACCTCTTCTTTTTATGCACTAAAAGCTAAAAGTATAAGTGATGATATATTTGGAGTGATGCTTACACTAAGTTCGCAAGAGCATATTATGTCTATAAAAATTGGTCTAGATGATGCACAAAAAGTTATAGATGAGATAGATGAAAAGTATCATTTAGGAGTCAGTCAAAAAGTATCCGATAGTTTGATGAAGCATATTGATCAGACAAATCCATTTATAGCATCACTTATTCAAGTATAAGGTATATATATGACGCCGGCGTATCTTCATCAAGAGTTAATGCAAGCGTGTGAACATGGAAGCGTAGAGGATGTACAAGAGTCTCTAAATCAAGAGGCTGACCCAAACTTTAACATTAAAAGTCCTACAAATGCTCTAAATGCAGCCATACAAAGAGACAACCATCCAATCATTAAACTACTTTTAGATCATGGCGCTATCGTTAAAGAGTTTGTACTTCAAAAAGCGATAGAGAAAAATAAAAATTACTTGCAGCTTTTAATTCCAGATTTTTCAAAGTGTAAGGATGAAATGCTTCTTATGGGTGCTCTTCAAGCTGCAATCAATATAGGTGATGTAGATCTTGCTTCGCGGGCTATTCTTCAAGGTGCTAAACCTGAGTCATTGTATCTATTTGCTATTCGAGAGATAAATAGTACAGAAGTACTGCAATTGTTAATTGAAGTTGGTTTTGATATACATGCGGGTGAAAATATGATTTTAAGCGAATGGATGGGTGTATATGAAGTAGGTAAACTAGAAGAGAGAGGAGTTGTTAAGTATAATCTATTGACTTTTATTTCTGACTACTATCTAAACAACCCTGATTTAATGCCAAAATTTGATTCTTTGAGACTTTCAGATAAAAGACGATTATTTACATTGGGACTAGGTAACAATAACTTTACTATGATGAAGTTTGCACTTGCTATAGGAGCCGATAAAAGCGAAGCACTTAATCATGCGATTCGTCAATATAATGCATATAAACAAGGAAGTATTAGTAGTGTACATTCTACATTGTTTAAAGATAATAAAAATGGAAAAGTTGACTATGAAATCATTGAGTATATATTAAACTTAAATATAGAATTCAATAAAATCACAATTTCAAACGCTGTATTTTTTAAATATACAGACGTATTAAATGCTTTAAGTCATATGCATGATTTGGAATATGGATATGAAATGGCCTATAAATATGAAGATAAGGTTTTATGTGAATATTTTATAGAGAGAGGTGTTTCTAAAGAAGCCCAGAACTTTGCAAAAATGCGAATTTCCACCATTAGTGGAGATATAAAAGAGTTACGCAAAGCAGTAAACGATGGTGCTAATTTAGAAGCACTTGATAGGGAGATTATTGTCGAAGTGATAAACAATAATCAAATAGAAATACTGAAGTATCTTCATGGCTCAGATCTACTGCTAGACACCTCTTTAAATAGATCTCTAAATAAGGCAATGAATCAATACAAAGCATACGAAACTATCTCATACCTCATTGAACTAGGCTTTGATATAACTAAGGTAAAAAAGATACCTGTAGAATATAAAAGGAACTATCCTCTTATAGCTGATATGTGGAAAAAAAGATTCAGTAATATCTTTGATTACACTATATATTTAGCAAAAGAGATTTACCCTAATGTAGAAGGCAAGGAGCAGGAGGAAGTATTGAAGAGAGTTGCACAACTCTCAACACTACCTTATGTTATAAAACGCTCACAAGGAAAAACTACTTGAACAGTAACCTTCATGAGAAGCTAATACAAGCGTGTCAAGAGGTAAACGCAGTAGATGTACAACACTA
>JAYEMB010000013.1:0-2834 GCA_034717855.1 Campylobacterota bacterium | reverse complement strand
ATAGTATTTGAAAAAATTATCATCTCAAACGCAGTGTGCTTTAAATATAGTGAACTCTTGAATGCTTTAAATCATATGGATGATTTAGAGTATGGATATGAAATGGCGTATAAATACAAAGATGATAATTTGTGTGAATACTTTAGCGACCGAGGTGTCTCTTATGAGGCACAAAACTTTGCTAAAATGAAAATCTCTGCTCTTAAAGGAGATATAAAAGAGTTGCGCAAAGCAGTAAGTAATGGTGCTGATATAGAAGCACTTGATATAGAATTTATTGTAGAAGTAATAAATGAGAATCAAGTAGAATCATTGAAGTATCTTTATGATTCAGGTTTAGTAATTACCATAGCTTTAAGTAGATATTTAAATGAGGCAATGAGCCAACATAAAGCATATGAAACGATATCTTACCTCATTGAACTAGGCCTAGATATAAGCGCAATAAAGAGTATGCCACGAGAATATAAAAAGAGCTATCCTTTAATAGCAGATATGCGAGAAAAGAGACTCAGTAATATCTTTGATTACACTGTTTTTCTTGCACGTGAAGTTTACCCTAACACTAAAGGTAAGGAAAAAGAAGCAGTAATACAGAGAATTGCCGAGCTTTCTGCCTTACCTTATGTAATAAAACGCTCAGGAGGAAAAAGTACTTGAGTATTAACAAAGATTATCTTTATTCTATTGAAACCATTGAGTCTATAGTAGCTAACCCCGATAGTAACTGGAAAACACTCTTTAAAGAGATGATTATCTCTATGATTGCTTCTAACAAGAATGAGTTGCTATGGTATGCAAATTTTTTGAGTCGTTGTGAATATGAGTTTCACTTTAATGAAACATTTACATCAGCAGTCTATTTTAATGGAAAAAACTTTGTTATTGTAGTTAACCCAGCGATACTTGGTGTAATTCATAAAGACCAGATTATTGCCATACTTAAACATAGTGCAGGGCATATTATTAACCATCACTTTAGTCGAGGAAACTTTGATGAGAGCATAGATAAAAAGATAATTGAAACTGCGAAAGATATAGTGATAAACGGGAATAGAGAACTTCCGTACATTAAAGACTTACCTCGTACAGGTAACTATAAAGATTCGCTTATTCAGACTATTTTTTATCAGTCATTAACTGAAATGTATAAGATTGAAGAGTATGAAGTAGGTAGAGAATTTGAATACTATATAGAATTAATGATAGAGGCTCAAGAGGAAGAAGAGACTGAGGAAAACGATCAGTCATGTAGTAATGACTTAGAAAATGATGATGATGAAACAGATATCGAGTTATCATTTCCTCAAAATTTAGATGAAGAGAGTGAGTCATCAGAAAATGGTGATGAAGAGGATTCAGAGGGTGATGGAAATACCGAGCAAGATTCTTCAGAAGAAAATGGTGAGGAACCTAGTTCTTTGTCTGAAAAAACACTTGAAGCCTTAGAAAAGGGTGAATGTAGCATAGATAGTCATGAATTTGGAGAGCAACTTCAAGATTCGGTAGGCTTGGACAATAATTTATTAGAATCTTTCATGGATAGCACATTAAAAGAGATGATTAATGATTCAACAGGTTTTGCGAGAGGATTCACTCCTGGCGATGCTATGGAAGCACTACAGAAAATTGAAAAAAGAAAATCACACAAAGATTGGAAAAAGATATTTAACAAAAAAATGCGAAACTACTTGACTAACTCTTTGCGATATAGAGAACCAAATAAATCAAGACAACATCCTATCTACCCAGATGATTTGGATCTGTATGGATATAGCCCTGGAAAAAAACCTAAACTTGGAGTCGTTCTTGACGTATCAGGTTCAGTAGATGACAAACTTTTGAGTGCTTTTATGTCTGAAGTTCAAGCGATTCAGAGAAAGTACTCTATTAAAAATGTTACTTTAGTACAGGTTGATGCTGAGATTAAAAGTATAGAAAAGTTTGGAGTTCGCGATAAATTTATTATTAGACATGGGGGTGGTGGAACGGTAATGGAACCTGGTTTTAGTGCCTTATTGCGACAATCAAGTCGTGAGATACCTGACCTGATTATATGTGCTACCGATGGAGATATTGAAGAGAGATTTGAGCATGTGAAAGTTCCAAGCAAAGTACAAGTTGTTTGGCTTGTAAGTAAAGAAGGTAAATTGCGGTTTGATACAAGTCAATACTCAAAGCATCAGATGGATGTTATTGACTTTTCAGTATAAAATATTATTAGATATTATTTTATGTTATGATAGTTGAAACAAAGGAGAATATTATGGCAAATAGTAAATGTGAAATACACGAAAACCACGACCACGAACATGCTGATCATTGTGATGACCATGGACCTGTACAAACAGAGATAAACTCTTAAATTACCAATACCCCAAGTCATGCTTTTCTAAGCTGACTTGAGACTTTGGAAGCAACTATTCTCTATTAAAAATAATTTAGATTTTTTCAGACACAAAAAGAAGAGATAGTTATTTGGATTATATTTCACCAAATGAATTTGAAAAAAGATATAATTTGGAGTCTTCATAAATTTAGGTTTTTCTGGATTAGCAACTGTCTAGTTTATAGGAGATTTTCCAACCGTTTTAGTGTCCGCTAAATTTTAAAAAGCTTGAAAAGCATCTATACAAAGGGGTTTTGCATGAAGATTCGTGTGTACTACGATTACCCATCTTTTCCTGTAACTACCGGAAATAGCGAGAAATGAAGGCTTCTATGTTTTAAATTTTCTTGTATTTTAGGATATTAAGTGAAGTTTAGTGTCCGTTTTCTAGCTTGAGAAGGCACTCACTTTTTATTTGATTGAATAGTAAATTGATGCTATTTTT
>JAYEMB010000012.1:0-5803 GCA_034717855.1 Campylobacterota bacterium | reverse complement strand
GTTTTAAAAGGCTTCCACTCGAAGTCTCCTGAGTCTTAAACTTTAAGTCTCTGTGTTTGTGGATGGGAATTATAGGAGAAACTATCTTTAATGTCAATAGTTTTTTAAAAGAATTTGGAAAGTTTTTTAGATGTGTTTCTTTTAGATTTGTTTTTATTATTTATAGTTTATTTATTTTAGACTAAAAGTTAAACTTATTATATGTAAGCTTATATAATTCGCCATAGGGTTATGTTGCTGTTTATTAACTCTTTGGCTATATGATACAGAAAAATTATTTGTCATGTCTGGTTAGAATAGGCAAAAAAAAGGAATTTAAATTATGGGACTTTATGATCGTGACTACGCAAGAGGTAACTCTTTTGCTTATGAAACTTCTTCAAGAGATGATTCACAGATAATCTCTTTTGTAAAAGAGACTTACAAGTTATTTGCTGCTTCAATGATGGCAGGTGCTGTTGGTGCTTATGTTGGTGTTCCTTTAGCTGGAACAATTGCAGCTTACTTTTGGCCACTTTTTGCTTTAGAGATAGGTCTATTAATAGGTTTACACTTTGTAAAACATAAGCCAGGTATCAACTTAGCTGTAATGTTTAGCTTTGTATTTATGACAGGTTTAATGCTTGCTCCTTTATTATCACGTACACTTGGAATGAGTGGTGGTGCCTCTATAATAGGAAATGCATTTGCTATGACATCTGTTGTATTTGGTGCAATGAGCTTTTACGCTATTAAAACTACAAAAGACTTTAGTGGTTATGGTAAACCTTTAATGATTGCTCTTCTTGTAATTATTGGTTTCTCTATTCTTAACATCTTCATTGGTAATCCGATGCTTCATGTTATTATCTCTGGTGCAGTTGTAATTTTATTTAGTATCTTAGTTATTTATGATACTCAAAATATTATGAAAGGTGCTTATGAAACTCCTATTGATGGTGCTATTGCTCTTTACTTAGACTTTTTAAACATCTTTACTGCTTTACTACAACTATTTGGAATCTTTGGTAACAATGACGACTAAAGGTTTATCACCCGAACTATTTCGGGTGATTGATGCTAATCTCAACCGCCTCAAAGAAGGCGTAAGAGTCGTAGAGGATATCATGAGATATCGCGACAACAACAAAACACTTTCCAAAAAACTCAAAGAACTTCGACACTCTGCTAGAATTCAAGAAAATATAGAACTACTTCAACACCGCGATAGTATTAATGATGTACTCCGCCCTACTGTAGCAAGTGAACTTAAGCGAACTGATACAACAAGCATCATAACTGCTAACTTTAAAAGAGCACAAGAGTCCTCCCGCGTTTTAGAAGAGCTTTTTAAACTTCATAGTGCTAAGTACAGTGAAAACTTTAAGTACATAAGATATGAGTTATATAACTTAGAAAAAGAGATAATACTTAACGAAACAGCAAATAAATAGAAACTACAACAGCTTATTTCATTTACTTACGATAAACGCAACTTCAAACTCTAAATAGTTCACCGGATAATCTCGCATTAACTGCTTTGTCTCTTTATAAGCTAGTACTTTTCTAGAACCACTTACACCACTCTGTTTTATATATCTGAACATATCTCTTGTAGATTCAAACTCAAGTTGATAGTTTACTACTTCAAACGTAGCATCAAAGTATTTCTTTTGAAGAGTATCTATCTCTTGTGCACTTCTTAGTATTGAATCTAAAGACGCTGTTGCGTTTAGTGTTTTAAATGTATTTGATGTGAATATAGCAAGGGCTATGGGAGTTTTAAACTTTTTTATATTTTTAAAGGTACTCTCCAAATCATCTGCCCACTGCAATGCAGAAGCTGAAACTACATAGTCACATCTCTTTTTCAAAAGAGTCTCAAAGAGTGACTCGTCATTGAAATTGCCATTTATACACTCTATCTTTTGTGAAGAGGGGTGTAGCTTTAGCATTCCTGGAGCAAAATCTACTCCTGTAAAAGAGTCATATCCCCAAGAGATTCTCTCACAAACAGCTCCTCTACCACAGCCCAAGTCCAGTATATTCTTAGGCTTATCCTTAACATGAGAAAGAAGCTTCTCCACAACTCTGTTTTGTATAATATTATAAGCACCATAGTGCTCTGCATATTTTGAAAACTCTGAACTTATTTTCATTTTTTATTAATTATCAAAGAAGCAATAAAAATAGATATCACACAGAGCACAATAGTTGCACCTGAAGGCAGAGAGAAGTAAAATGAGAGGGTCATACCTGCTATAACACTAAAGAGCGCGATAAACAGAGATATCAATATAGTATTTAAAAAGCCTACTCTGTACTGAAGAGCTGAAACAGTTGGAATAACCATCAGTGCACCAATAAGCAAGCTCCCAACAACACGGATAGAGAGTGCAATAATAATCGCAACGACTGTTACTAGCAAAAAGTTCAAAAACTTAACTCTTATTCCGCTTGTTTTTGCAACCTCTTCATCATAGGCTATAAAATAGAGCTCTTTAGAAAAAGCCAATAAAAGAACTAATGATATTGATCCAAAAACCATAATAGTCATTACATCTTCGCTGCTTACAGAAAGTATAGAGCCAAAAAGGTAAGAAAAGAGTGAATTATTAAACGCGCCTCCAAGAGAGACAATAATAATCGCTATCGCCAAGGAACCAGAAAGCAAAATAGAGAGTATCGCATCAGAGTAGAGAGAGAATGTTGTTCTCAAATACTCAATTGTCCAAGCAGCTATTACTGCAACTACTACTGCCATCCATAGTGGATTATAGCCTGCAACTAAACCAACTGCCACTCCCACAAGTGCAGAGTGTGCCAAAGTCTCACTCATTAAAGAGTAGCGTTTTAGCACTATAAATGTTCCACTGATAGAAGCAAGAGTTGCTATTAAGATTCCTGCAATAAATGCTCTTTGCATAAATTCATACTCAAATAGTTCAAACATACTTAGTGCTCATGCTTATGGTTGTGAATAAGATGTGCTTCAATTCCATAAAGTGCACTCATATCTTCACAGCTCAAAGTCTCTTTTGGATTATTACAAATCGTAGCTTTTTGATTTATAGTAAAAAGTCTTCCAATATCATCTGCAATAACACCAATATCGTGAGTTATAAAGACTATAGTAATCTTCTCTTCTTTGTTAAGTTTAGCCAGAAGTGCATAGAAGTTTTTTTGTGAAACCATATCAACACCAGTATTTGGCTCATCAAGAATCAGGATTTCAGGGTTTGAAGCAAGTGCTCTAGCTATCATGACGCGTTGACGCTGTCCGCCTGAGAGTGTCCCTACCATCTTATCTTTTAAATTGAGTACATCCATCTTTATCATGGCATCTTGGACTGCGTTTTTATCCTCTTGACTCATTCTCTTAAATATTTTTCTTCTCGACACTCTTCCCATGTTTACTATATCTTCTACTGTTGCTGGAAAATTTTCATCTACAAGTGAGGCGCGCTGAGGAACATAACCTATCTTGTGCCACTCATTAAAACTTTTTATCTTCTTTCCGTAAATTTTAATCGAGCCTTCACTTGGTCTGTCGAGCCCTAAGAGTAACCTTATGAGAGTAGTTTTACCCCCTCCATTTGGTCCTATTATCGCTACGTATTCTCCATTAAAAATTTCTAAGGAGATGGATGTCAAAATATTTAAACCTCTAACTGTAAAGTTTAAATTTTTAACATCAAAGATTGGTACTTTAAATTTTATTGGCACTCAAGAGCCTTAGAGATTTTCTCTAAATTTATATACATCATATCTCTGTATGATAAGTTCATCTGAGCTTCATCTGCTGTTATATTTCCTAAAGGCTGTAGCACATCCACACTGACATGAGCTTCGCTAGCTATATTTTTAATAGCTCTATCACTTACAAAAGTTTCAAAGAAAACTGTGGAAACAGAGTGCTCTTTTACATGAGATATCAATCTTGCCATATTCTTTACGCTCGGTTCAGCTTCAGGAGAAAATCCACTCAAAGACTCCACGTGAAAGTTATATCTATGAGAAAGATAACCTATTGCATTGTGATTAACTATAAGAGTCTCTAGTTTACAAGAGGAGAGACTCTGTTTATAATCAGCGTCTAATTTTTCTAACATTTCAAGATACTTATCACGATTTGTTACATACAACAGCTCATGTGATGGAGATATTTTAATCAACTCTTTTGTTATCAACTTCGCTGCAATTGCCATATTTGAAAAGTCTAGCCAGTAATGTGGGTCTAATTTATTGTGAGCACACTGATGATCATGAAAATCATGATGCTCATGTTCATTCTCATTTAACTCTCTTAAAACTATCTGTTTACTCATATCAACAACCCTATTATCGAAGGCAAAACCATCTGTCCAAGGCTCTAAACCAGCTCCACTATATAGAACTAAAGCACTTTTACTTATATCTACCATAGATTTTGGTGTAGGCTCGTAAGAGTGTGGATCAACTCCAAATGGAATAATATTAATTATCTCCAAAGTCTCTTCAGAGATATGCTTAGTGATATCATAAAGAGAGAATGTACTAACAGCTACCATAGGCTTTCCAATCTCAACCTTTTCATTTTCTTTCATCATATACATTACATATATTAGTAAAAAGAAAAGAGCGACTATCAATAATAATATAATTTTTCTAAAATCTCTCATCACTTTAGATCCTCAAATTTTTTTGAAATTATACCTAAAATTGTATTATGATTTTTTTTTGGGTATAATTCGCAACTTTTAATATTCAGGAATATATTTATGACAACAAGTTTTTTACTTATAACTCAAATAGTTTTAGTTGTAATATTAGTAATAGCAGTACTATTACAAAAAAGCTCAAGTATCGGTCTTGGTGCTTACAGTGGCTCAAATGAGTCTGTTTTTGGTGCAAAAGGACCAAATAGTTTTTTAGCAAAAGCAACTTTTACTATCGGATTTTTATTCGTAGTAAATACTTTAACTCTTGGGTATATGTATTCTCAAGCAAATAAAGCTTCTGTGGTTGACAGTATGATAGAGGAGACAAATATTGTTGCTCCTTCAACAGCACCAGCTCCAACAACTACTCCAGAAGCTCCAACTAACTAAACTACTTAAACAGCTGCCAAAAGCAGCTGCGTTTTACTCCTCTAAAAACCCTCTTAAAAACAGTTTTATATCATTTAAAATATTTCTTGCTACAATTACATAATTATTTTTCACATAACAAGGAAACGAAATGCTTAACGAAATATATAGCGACTGCGAAGCAAAAATGCAAGGTAGCATAGAGCATATGCAAAGAGACTTTAAAACACTTAGAACTGGTAAAGTTCTTATCTCTGTTTTAGATAATGTAAAGATTGATTATTATGGAACTCCAACACCACTTGATCAAATCGGTTCTGTAATAGCTACTGATGCAACTACAATCGTTGTAAACCCTTGGGAGAAAAACCTTTTACCTGATGTTGAGTCTGCTATTGCAGCTGCAAACATTGGTGTTAATCCAAATAATGATGGTGATGTTATAAAACTATTTTTCCCACCTATGACTGTTGAGCAGCGTCAAGATTCAGTTAAAAAGATGAAAACTATGGGTGAGAATGCTAAAGTTTCAGTTAGAAACGATAGAAAACACTCAAATGATCAAGTAAAAAAACTTGAAAAAGATAAAGAGATTACAACTGATGAATCTAAGTCTGCTCAAGATACGATTCAAAAAACAACTGACAAGTTTTCAGCACAAATCGACAGCATCTTAAAAGATAAAGAGTCCGAGATATTAAAAGTATAACGCCAAAGGAAGTAATTCCTTTACCTACGTTAACACTGGGTTCTCT
>JAYEMB010000011.1:0-20908 GCA_034717855.1 Campylobacterota bacterium | reverse complement strand
TCTAGGTGGCTATAGAGAGGGGGAAACGCCTGGTCCCATTCCGAACCCAGAAGCTAAGCCCCTCATCGCTGATAATACTGCAGGTTTCACTTGTGGGAATGTAGGTCGTTGCCTAGTTCGTCATTAAAACAATCACATACACTTTTTTATTTACTCCGCGTTACCAAAAAACTCAGATACAGAAGTATGCTTCGATTTTACGTGCCTTGATTAAATACAAAATTGCATGCACTTGGTTTAATGACTGCGTCAATTATTGAAAATCATTTATATCTAACAATCAATCAACTTTAAATTTTGCAATTACCGCTAAGTGGTCTGAATAACCTTTGCCTTTATGCTTTTTAACTTTTCCGTATGACATTTTCCATCTATAAATTCTTCTCTTTTTAAATAGGTATTTTTCATCAAAATTTGTAATTGTATTTTTTATATAACTGATACCTTTACTACTTAAGAGAGATTGGGATATTAGGATGTTGTCTAAAGCTTCTTTTTTACCTCTGTAGATATATGTGTATCTGTTCTCTTCATTAGTATCGTACCAAAGGTTATAAAAGCTTTTATCGGAGGTTTTTATAGTTCTGAGTACATGATTTATTCCTGTTTTTCCATTTGTATCATTATGTTTTCTTTTTCTTTTAAATTTTATATACTCTTCATAGTCTGAGTTAAAGTCACCAAGTAGGATTATATTTTTATCGTAGCCAATCTCGTCTATCCTGTATCTAAGCTTTTTGGCAGAGAGAATTCTCATACTTTCAGGTCCAGCCTTAGATTTCCAATGGTTGGTGAAAATATAGAGCTCTTTATTATCTATTTTAAACTTTGTCTCCAGTATATTTCTATACTTATATGTATAAGTAACTTGTAACTCTTTAGAGTACACAAAAGGTATTTTACTCAGAATTGCAACTTTTGTAGCAGTTGGCTTTTTATCTGCAATTGAGTAGTATTTATAGTAGAGACCTTTTTGTTTGAGAGTTTGTCTTAAGTCTAGAAGTGCTTTTTTTGAGTGTATCTCTTGGAGACCTATAATATCTGCATCTATATCTTGTAATACCTTAGCAATATTGTTGAGTTTTATTTTATAATTTTTTCTGTTCCAAAGAGATTTTCCATTAGGTTTATACTCTTTATACTTATGCCCTTGTTTTTCTAAATCAAAAAGGTTTTCTACATTGTATGTTGCTATTTTCAAATCTTTATCTCCAAATAGAATTGATGTATATAGAAGTAAAATAGCAAAAAATTTCACTATTTAATGCCGTTTAAACGCAGTAGTTTATTAGTGTCAACATCTCTTCCCATTAGTTCTTGAAATAGAGTTTGCATACTTTTAGAACCACCACCTCTCAAAACTATCTCAAGATATTTTTGAGCCGTAGAGGAGTTAAATATCCCTTCATCCACAACAGAGTAGAAAGCATCGGCACTTAAAACCTCCGCCCATTTATAACTATAGTATCCAGCGGCATAGCCACCTGCAAATATATGTGAAAAGCCATTTTGAAACTTATTATACTCAGGTGCTTTGATTAGTGAGGTCTCTTCTCTAATGCTATCTAAAAGGTTTTGAACTTCATCACCTTTGTATACTTTTGAGTGAAGTTGAAAATCAAATTTAGAAAACTCTAACTGTCTTAGCATACCCATTGCTGATTGAAAGTTTTTGCTCTTAACAAGTTTCTCAATCATTTCATCTGGAATTATTTCTCCTGTTTTATGATGAGCTGCGAAAAGTTTTAAAACTTTTGGCTCATATGCAAAGCTCTCCAAAAACTGAGATGGAAACTCTACAGCATCCCACTCTACACCATTTACTCCACTTACTTCATTTTCATTTACAGAGCTTAGAAGGTGGTGTATTGTGTGTCCCATCTCATGAAAGAGTGTCACAACATCATCGTGTCGCAGAAGAGATGGTGTCATCTCACTTGAAGCTGGAAAATTACATACAATAAATGCAGAGGCTAACTGCTCATTTCCTTGTGCATCTTGACAGTGTGACTGCCAGTTATGCATCCATGCACCACCGCGTTTGTTCTCTCTGGCTTCTAAGTCTATGTATAGTCTAGCTGTTAATTTATTATCTAGGTATAAATCGTAAGAAGAAGCCTTTTTATCCCATAGTTTTTCATCAACTTTTTTAAATGTAAATCCAAAAAGTTTATCAAGGAAGTTAAACATACCGTTGATAACACTCTTCTGTTCAAAATAGGGACGATACTCCTCTTCGTCTATGTCATAAGAGGATTTCTTAAGTATCTCTGAGTAAAACGCAGTGTCAAAACTTTTTAGCTCACTCGGTGCTATTGATTGGAGCTCTTTTAACTCGTCTTGTGCTTGAGCTTTTGAGCTTTTCATAAGTCTATTTAAAAACCCAAGTACGCTCTTTTCATCTTTTGCCATTTTAGATGCCAAAGAGTACTGTGCATAATTCCCAAACCCAAGAAGCTTGCTCATCTCATCTTTAAGAGAGAGTATCTCATCTATGATAGCTGCGTTTTGAGGTGCTCTTGTAACGTAGGCTCTATAGAGTTCTTCTCTAATAGCTGCGTTTTTACCATATGTCATATACGAGATGTACGAAGGAAGTTGAAGTGTGAATTTGTATTGTATAACACCATCCTCTTCATATTTTGCGTTTTCTTTGTCACTTTGTGGAATTCCATCTACATCTTTTTCATCTGTAATAATGTACTTGTACTCATTTGTAGCGTCAAGTACATTTTGAGAAAAATTATTTGAGAGTTCAGATTTTCGTATATTTATCTCTTGGAGTCTCGCTTTAGTAGTATCGTCTAAATGGGCACCACTCAGTTCAAAGTGTTCTATATTTAACTCTAAAACTCTATTTTGTTCATAGTTTATAGCATCTTTCTCATTTTTATATATCTCTTTGTAGGCATTGTAAATCTCTAAGTTTTGTGAGAGTTTTGTTGAGTACTCTGTAATAATTGGAATAGAATCAGCATAGATCTCTTGCGTTTTTTCAGAGTTGTTTACTGCGTTTATATGTGAGAGTGGTGTAAAGAAGTGGTCTAAGTACTCATCCATCATCTGTAGTGGTTTTACAAAATTTGCATAAGTTTTATTGGGACTCTTTAGTAGCTCTTCTACTTTTTGATTGTTTTTTTCTAATCTCTTATTTAAGTCTGATACAAAGTTATCTAAATCAACTTTGAATTCTAAAAATTTTGACATATATTTTATTCCTTTTTTTATTTTTTAATCTTCTTCATCGCGTTTTTGCAGTATCGCACCAAATCTATTTATTAAAATGTCATCGTACTTGTTTGAGTATTTCAGAAGTCTATCTAAAGCCGTTCTTCCCTCTTTTTGTGTGAGTGATGAGTCAACTATGAGGTAGGAGAGATAGATACTGTTTTCATTTATGGAGAACTGTAGATATGAGAGTTTAGAGTTCTCTTCTAAAAGATAGTCATAAACCTTGTCTATATTTTCACTCGGAATTGCGCAGAGTTTTGTGTCGCCTATGATGATTCCATTTTCATAGTAGTTTATATCTATTCTCGCACTCCCTTCATCGATTCGCCAAGATGATTGACTTCTTCTTGCTAGAGTTACATTGATACCGAGTGAAGTTAATATCTCTTCTAAAAGTTTAGTAGCGCCGGTTGGTTTATAGCCTTTGCGTCTGAGACGTGCGACTTCAAGTTTTACACCACATTCGGGGCAGTAGTCTCTTTTTATATCCTCTTCAAATATCAGGTTTTTACATGAGGGGCACTTGATGATTTTTTCATGCTTTTTTGCCTTGAAGCTATCGAGTGCCTCTCTAACATAAAAATATGGAAGTGAAAAACCTAGATTGTTTGCGTTTTCTATTATGAAAGTATTTACACCTATGACATCGCCGTTTATATTTAAAAGAGGACCACCACTGTTTCCAGGGTTTATCGCTGCATCAATCTGAATGTACTCAAGGTCACCCTGAAGTCTTGAAGCACGAGAGACAATACCCTCAGTCGCTGTGTAGTTTAGCCCGTAGGGATGACCTATAGCTATTGTCGTATCACCATCTCCAACAGTTTGCTTAGAGAGATTAAGAGTCGTTTGGGGAGTGTCAAAATCAAACTTTATAAACGCAAGGTCAAAATAGGGGTCATCATAGACAACATTGGCTATAACTCTTTTGACCTTTTTAGCACTGATGACCACCTCTTTTAAACCACCAACAACGTGAGAGTTTGTAACTATTAAGTCACCTATTATAAACCCTGTACCACTTCCATAAGGAGTCATAACCTGTATAATATTTTCGATATATTTTTCTAAAATTATTTGAGTATTCATCTATATCTCCTCAAAGTTTAGATTTTGCAGGCTTAGGTAGAAGCTGTTGCTAAACTCATTCATGGAGCTAAAGTTTAACTCATCTGAAAATGATTCCAAAGATTTAAACTGCTCTTGATGAGGGGCAATGATGTCATCTACTCTCGATATAATCGTACGTTTAGAAAATGTTTGACTCTCTTTATCATAGAGTACAGAGTAGTCAAGTGCTTGGAAAAACTCAGGATTTTGGATCTCAACTAAGGTGTGCAATAGCTCTCTGAGAACAGGATACAAGCCGTAGTTGTAAAGAGCATAAAAGGCGATGTATCTGTATATAGTTGGAATGACCTGCGTATATCTGTTGTTTTTATACCAGCGTATTTTAGCTAGAGACTCACTTATAAAGTTAATTACCTCTTCATGAGAAGTCTTCTCTGTTGGGTTAAAAGTATATTTTGCAGTATAAAAGTTCAGACTAAAATCCTCAAAACTTATCTCTTTGAGACTCTCAACATAGCGTTTTAACTCTTCATTTTTAGACTCTATACTCATACTCTCTTCACTAAAGTACTCAAGGATGGTTTTACTCATCTTTTGATAAAACCTACACTTTGGAACAAGTAGATAGTCCACTTTAAAGAGTAGGTTGAGATATAAAAATGCCTGCATAGAAGCGTTGTCGTTTGAGGGTAGTGTTAAAACCTTGTTTTCAAGCTCATCTATCCATTTGTGAAGAGCGTCATATTTTATTTTGAGTTCACTCTCATCCATCTTTTGGATATGAGACATATCTTCAAGGATTACATCAGAAAATTCACTCTTTATATGCTCTTTGTCAAAGTCTGCGTTTAATGCCAGCTCGCGTAGTGGATAGAAGGCTTTTTGTGGACTCATAGTTATATTGTCGTGATAGAGCTTTAGCATAATATACTCATCGTCACTAAAGTAACAAGAGTAGGTAAACTGGTAGTTTCTCTCGAGTATATATCTTTTAAGAGCTACATCTGCGTTTCTCTTTTTTGTGATTATTGCTTGAGCGTAGAGGTGCTCGTTTGTAATAGTACCGGTGACTTTAGCACTACCTTGGTAGATTGTAAACTCTAACTTTTCATCATCTTTTTTATAAGTGATATTTTCATTTGGCTCTTCGCCGTTAAAGTTGATTAGAGACTCAAAGAAGAGCTCATAAGCATTTAAGATTTCTCTCTTTTCAAAAGCTTCATAAGCCTCTGTAAAAAGTCTCTCTTCATCTTCTGATATGTTTGCGTTTATACCCCTGCCAAAGGTGTGTTTTAAGTCGTATTTAGGTTGAAAAAAATTTAGCCAGTTCATTGACTCACTTTATAGTTAGAATTATCTGTTCATCCATACTACGAGAATGACATTTATAAGCGTCATTATAATGAAAGCAGCCTTATAAAAAGCCAATGGTGAGCGCTCAATCAGAGTTGCGTTTTTAGCAAAGAATGGTTTAACTTTTTGAGGATACTTGAGTTCGTATGACATCTCAGAGTAGTGCTGGTATCTTCGCTCTTTATCTATGGCGATAGAGCGCAGTATCACACTGTCGAGCCAGTCAGGAATATTTTTATTGTAAAGGCTAGGCTTTTTGGCCTCTTTAAAGTTAGGAGTCTGAAAGGGCTCTATCTCTCCATAGGGGTATTTCCCTGTAAGACTTAAGTAGAGTGTAACACCAATAGCAAAGAGCTCGCTTGTCTCACTGATAGCCTCACCCTGAAACCTCTCAGGAGAGAGAAAACTTGGAGTTCCTGCTGTGGAGCTATCTGAAAATATCTCTGTAATACTTCCGAAATCTATGATTTTAAACTCTAAGTTCTCATCATCATCTTTGGAAATCATAATATTTGGAGGCTTGATATCTCCATGCACCAAGTCATGTCTTACTAAGAACTGAGACATATCTAAAAGGGTTTTTGCTAACTCAACACCATCATCTATAGTTATCTGTTTGTGTGTTAGATAGTCATCTAAATCCTCTCCCTCAAAGAGCTGCATGACATAGTATCTGTGTGTTCTGTTCTTAGGGATAACTGCTTTTGGAAAAAAATCTGCTTTGAGACGTTTTGCATTCCAAGCCTCTTTGACAAAGAGGTCAAGAGTCTGTTCATCATCCATAGCTTCTAATGGTGGAAACTTCACTACATACTGTTTTGTCTTTTTAGAACAGAGCCAAGTTCTCTCATTTTGTATAAGGGGTTTTTCTAGTCTGTACCCATCAATACTCTGACCAACTTTTAGGCTCTGGGGTATCAAGAGGTCTTGCTGTTTTAATATAGATTTTTCATCCGCTTTGAGAACTTCAAGAACAATGGCAGTTGTATCATCTGGCAGATTGTCTTCGACTAGTTTACTTGCCTTCTTTACGAGTGCATGAGCACCTAAAGTGATACCTGATTCAAGACGATCCTCACTCATAAGAGAGTACAAACCATCACTACAGAGTAAAATCTTGTCATCTTTTTTGATGTCATTTTCAAAATAGAAAGGTTCTACATCTTTATCGATACCAATAGCTTGTGTTAAAACGTTCTCGTATCCACTCTCTTCCATTGCATGGTCAAGAGAGAGTTGGTTTAGCCTGTTGTCTCTGTATAAATAAACGCGACTATCCCCTACATTAGCTCCATAGAGACGATTACCCTCTATAACAACTATAGTCAATGTTGTTACAAGCTCACTGCGTTCATAATTTACTTGAGACTCCTGGTAGAGTATAGAGTTTATGGATTTAGTAAATGAGATAATAGATTTTTCTATAGACCATGTTTTTGGTCTTTTTCTTATACTGCTCATAAGGTAGTTTGTAGTTCTTTTCGCTGCCTCGGCACCTTCTTCAGCACTTCCAACCCCGTCACAAACTATTGCAACAGTAAGGTTGCCTATTGTCTTGACATCATAGAAGTCGTCACCGGTTAGCTCTTTGCGTTTTGCCAATGAAAAGCCTGAAGTTTTAATGTTGTTGAGTGACATATGGAACCTTTTATTTTATACTAACATAAGTGGTTTAATATTTAGAGGAGTTATAAAAGGTATTGAAAGTTTAATCAATACCTTTGTGTAGATGAGTATTTTATTCATCATCTTTAGCAAATTTTTCATACAAAAAGCTAAGAATTGCTTCACGACATCTGATATATTCAGGGTCATGTTGCAAAGAGACTCTGTCTCTTGGTCTCTCTAAGTTGACTTCAAGTATTTCACCAATAGTCGCTTCAGGTCCATTAGTCATCATAATAACTCTGTCGCTGAGTAAAACTGCCTCGTCAATATCGTGAGTAATAACGATTACAGTATTTTTTACTTTTTGTTGTATACGCATCAAGTGCTCTTGTAAGTTTGCTCTTGTTAAACTATCTAGGGCACCAAAAGGCTCATCCATCAGAAGAACTTTTGGTTGAATAGAGAGAGCTCTAGCGATACCGACACGCTGTTTCATACCACCGGATATCTCATCAGGAAGTTTATCTTTAGCATGGTCAAGGTTAACCATAGAGATAAACTTCTCGACTCTCTCTCTAAGTTCAGCAGAACTCAGCTCCGGCATTACTTTTTTTACTGCCATCTCGATGTTTTGATAGACAGAGAGCCAAGGTAGTAGTGAGTGGTTTTGGAAAACTACTGCACGCTCTGGTCCTGGACCCTTTATATGTTCGTTCTCTAAGACTATTGCGCCTTCACTTTGAGCATCGAGCCCAGATATCATATTTAGCAGAGTACTTTTACCACAACCACTATGACCGATGATAGAGATAATTTCATTCTCTTTTATCTCTAAATCCACATTAGTTACAGCAACATAATCCTCTTTTCCTGGAATAGGAAACCTTTTTTCAACATTTTCTAAACTTAAAAACTTACTCATTATGCTCTACCTTTCTTTGTGTAATCAAAATAATCTGCTATCTTACCCATCACTAAATCAAGCAGGTAACCAATAATACCTACAAGGATAATACCAATGATGATGTTGTGATAGTTCAAGTTGTTGTACTCATCCCAAATCCAAAAACCTATACCAATACCACCTGTTAACATCTCTGCTGCAACGATAACCAGCCAAGCGATTCCTAAAGAGAGTCTCATCCCTGTAAATATAAATGGAACCGATACGGGTAGAATAATCTGTATGACTTTCTCCATAGGAGTAAATCGTAATACCTTTGCAACGTTCATGTAGTCTTGATTAACACTTTTAACACCTAAAGCCGTATTTATAATAATTGGCCAGATTGAGGTAATAAAAATTGTTGAAATCGCTGTCATGTTTATATCTTGAAATATAAAGAGTAACAGTGGTAACCACGCTAGTGGTGAAATCGGCTTAAAGATTTGTATGAACGGTTCAAAGGCATACTGTGCTGTTTTACTCATACCTAGCATTAAACCAAATGGAACACCTACTATAATTGCTAAAACAAATCCTGCAAACACACGCTTAAGTGACTCTACAATCTGCCAGAAGAGACCTTTGTCATCTTGGTTTTCTATGTAAAATGGATCACTTAGAACACCTGCTAACTCATCACCTTCACTCGTAACACCTCCAAACGCAGCTACGTAAGTATCACTAGGTGTTGGAAAATCCTCTATTAAATGGGCTATGCCCGACCAAATTTGCACTATAAATACAAACACCAAAAGTGGTAAAAATATCTTTTTTACTAACTCTTTATTCATTATATATCCTTCCTATCCTTGTATGTAATGTTATTTACATCTGAAAGCACCTAGAGATGGAGACTATATATGGGAAGGAAGGTTCCTGTTTTATCTCTCTAGGTACTCACAGATATAAATATCAATTGATTTAAATCTAATTAGTATATGGAAAGATAAAACTTTCCATATAGTGTTGAATGTAGTAGATTATTTTGTAACGTATTTTGGATCAGCACAGCCAGCTGGTCCATAAGGACACACATAGTTTGGTTGTTCTGTTTTTACCGTCCAAGTATTTGCTTTTAAAAGATCCTCTTTAGAAACTTTCGCTTCATCAATACCAGTAGAGAAGATGTAGTCAACCGCTTTGTTTGGATCCCAAACTTTTCCATCCATAAACATGTTGTACTTATCTACACCATCTTTTTTCCAAGCACTTGGAGGAAGAGAGTAGCCTACTTCTTTTGCAACTTCAGCAAAAAGGTCAGGTCTATAAACAGATTCGATAACTTTTTTCATATCAACAGGCTTATCAATTTGACCCCATCTATACATCTGAGTTATGAACCACATACCGTGTGAGTAGTATGGATATGCTGCATAGTAGTTAGCAAAAACGTTAAACATTGGGTTCGGCTCAGACTCTTGACCTTTTAAATACTGAAATGTTCCAGACATAGATTTTTTAAGAACTTTTACAGGTGCATTAACATAGTTTCTTTTAGAAAGAATTTTTGCTGCTTCATCACGGTTTTCCCATGAACTATCTAGCCACATTTGAGCTTCTAGAACGGCTTTCATAACTGCTTTAGTAGTCTCTGGGTTTTTCTCAATAAAATCTGCACGAGTCTGAAGTACTTTTTCAGGGTTGTTGTTCCAGATATCGTAGTTTGTTACAAGTGCACTACCTTTACCCTTAAGTACAATTCTTTCATTCCATGGCTCACCAACACAGTAACCTTCAATATTTCCTGCTATTAAGTTTGATGGCATTGTGGGTGGTGGGAAAGGCTTAATAGTTGTATCACGATCTGGAACAATTCCAGAAGATGCCATCCAGTATCTTAACTCATAGTTGTGTGTTGAAACTGGGTGAACCATACCAAACGATAATGGTTGGTATTTGTCTCCTTCTGCTTCATGTTTTGCATCTATATATTTTTTAAGCGCATCAGATGTTAATGGACGTTTTGTCTTATCCATTCCATATTTTTCCATTTTTTTAATGATTTTATTACCAAAAGTGATACCGTTACCATTAAAGTCTAAAGATAAAACTGCTTGAAGATTTGCGTTTCCGTTTATCCCTAAAGTAGCTGCGATTGGCATACCTGCAAGTGCGTGGGAGAAGTCATACTCACCAGAGATAACTTTTTGTTGAATCCCTGGCCATCCGCCACCCTCTTTAACAACATGAACATCTAAACCATACTTGTCAAAAAAACCTTTCTCCTCAGCAATAACAAGTGGAGCACAATCAGTTAAGGCGATAAAACCTATCGTTAACTTCTTTTTTTCTAACTCTGCAGCTAATAATGAAGTCGTAACTAGTGACAACCCTAAACCTAAACTTAATATCTTTTTTATCATTTTCTATCCTTCAAGTAATTTTATGTTGAAGAATTATAATATAGAGAAAATAAAATATATACATATAATTGTATAAATAATAATCAATATAGTGTGTCAATTTTAATATGGTAGGTTTTTTTTGATAGGAATTATAAACTATAATTATATTATTTGTTTGAAAGTTGTGTAATACAGGGCTTTGATGGATATATTTGTTAAAGGGAAAATTTATACTATAATTTCTTTCAAGGATAGATATGAGAAGCGAAATTAATTTAATTGTAAAACCAGAATATGTCAAAGAGTATGAAAATGGTTATCCTCTAATAAAAAAAGAGTCAGTAAATGACTGGAACAGAGTTGGCGATGAGTCTATTATTAACCTGTTTGATAATAAAAACCGCTTTATAGCAAAAGGTTATCATGGGATTCAAAATAAAGGCTATGGCTGGATACTCTCTTTAGATAAAGATGAAAAGATAGACACTCACTACTTCTCAACAAAAATAGCAAACGCAATCAAATATAGGGAAAGTTTTTTTAAGGATAAAAAGAGTACTGCGTTTAGAGTCTTTAACGGCGAAGGTGATGGTGTTGGTGGCTTAACGATTGATTATTTTGATGGGTTCTATTTAGTTACCTGGTACTCTATAGGCATTTATAAATTAAGAGAAGAGATTTTAGAAGCACTCAAAGAGAGTGTCGAGTATAAAGGAATCTATCAGAAAAAGAGATTTGATGCTAAAGGCATGTATCTTGATGAGGCAGATGATTTTCTTTTTGGAAGCAGAGCTCCTGAGCCTTTAGTAGTAAAAGAGAATGGTGTAAACTTTGCAATATACTTAGATGATGGTGCGATGGTAGGTGTTTTTTTAGATCAAAGAGATGTGAGAAGAACTATCCGTGATAAGTATGCTAAAGGTAAAACGCTACTTAATACTTTCTCTTACACAGGTGCGTTTTCTGTTTTTGCTGCTCTTGGTGGTGCCAAAAAAACTACAAGTGTTGATTTAGCTAAACGCAGTCTTCCTAAAACGCAGGAGCAGTTTAGTATAAACGCAGTAGATGTGCAAAGCCAAGATATTATTGTAGAAGATGTTTTTAACTACTTCAAATATGCTGTGAGAAAAAACCTTCTATTTGACATCGTTGTTTTAGATCCACCTAGTTTTGCACGGAGTAAAAAACATACATTTTCTGCTTCAAAAGATTATGTAAAACTTTTAAAAGAGGCTATTCAAATCACAAATAAAAATGGTCTGATTGTAGCTTCTACAAACTCTGCAAACTTCTCTATGATGACCTTTAGTGATTTTGTTTCAAAGGCATTTAAAGAGTTGAAGGGGAAGTACAGGGTAGAGGAGAGTTTCTCTCTACCTAAAGATTTTAGAGTGAATGAAAAGTTTAAAGAGGGTAACTATTTAAAAGTTATGTTTATAAGAAAGCTGAGGTAGATTAAATTCTACCGCCTGCGGCGAAACCTTCACTCTCTCTCCATCGATTTTTAACTATACTTAGTCCAATGAGTGCAATGATAACAACGCCACTAAATATAAGAAAACCTGCGCTATATCCATCAAAAACACCTTTACTCCAACCAAGAGTTTTTATAAGTGCAGCTCCACCAAGACCACCGGCACAACCAACAAGACCAGTCATAATACCAATATCTGCACCAAATCTTTGGGGTACTAGCTGAAATACAGCTCCATTAGCCATTCCGAGATTTGCCATAATAGAAAATAGTATAAAAATCGCTAAGAAAAAAGGTAGAGTAAAAAGCGCATTCATAATAGCTAAGAGGGCAACTGCTCCATAAAAAAAGTAGAGTGCTTTTATACCACCTATCTTATCTGCTATTGCGCCACCAAATGGTCTTAAAACTGCACCAGAAAAGATACAAAAAGCTCCAAAGTAACCTGCTACAACTTTGATATTCCCTTCATTCAGCACTTCAAGACCAAAGTTCGATATATCACTACTGTAGGTATTCATGAGGTAAACTTTCATATATCCTGCAAAGCCCACAAATCCACCAAAGCTTATGGCATAAAAAAGTGAGAACCACCAAGTATCTCTGTCACGGAGTAGTTTCATATAATCACTAAATTTTTTTGGATTGGCTCTATAGACCTCTTTGGGTGCATCTTTAACAAGTAAAATATAAGCTATTAGAACTATGGTAGAAAGAGCAGCCCCTACACCAAATACAGAGGCCCATCCCCAAATCTCTGCAATTTTTGGAGCTGCTAGAAAGTCGATTACTACACCGATGTTACCAGCACCAGCAATTCCAAGAACTACACCTTGAAGTTTTGCAGGATACCATTGACCAGCTTGTGGAAGTGCAACTGCAAAAGAGGCACCTGCAAAACCAAGACCAAGGGCAACTAGAAGTAGGGCATTGTAAGTTATATCATCACCCATTAGGTAAGCCAGAAGGAGTGACATTATAACGATAGTTTGTGAGATTATCGCAGTGCTTTTTGCACCTATCTTATCAACCCCGATACCTAGGACTATTCTAAGGATTGCACCTGAGAGGATAGGAAGAGAGAGAAGAGTCGCTTTTTCACTAGCGCTCATAATATGACCAGTGAGCGCAAGAGCTTCAGTTATTTCTGTTGAGAGTGGTCCGAGCATAGTCCAGACCATAAAACTCATATCAAAGTAAGCAAAAGCCATAAGAAGACTCAGTGTGTGACCTTGCCCTTTTAAATCTTTTAAGCTCGCCATAATTAATCCTAAAACTATATGTTAATATCATTATACTAGATAAGTAAGTTTTTTGATTTAAATAGGGTAGTTTGCCTAGATTTGACTAGATGATGAGCTTTTATCATCTAGTCTTTTAGAGGAGATTTATAGAAGGTGACTAAATTCTACCACCAGCTTGAACACCCCAAGTTGTTCTCCATCTAGTTTTTACTAAAGAGATACCTGCTATTGCAACTAAAACAAGTAGTGCAAATATCATAAACCCAGCTGCATAACCATCAAATGTTCCTTTTGACCAACCAAGTGTTTTAATAAGAATTGTACCACCGATACCACCAGCAGCTCCAACAAGACCAGTCATAATTCCGATATCTTTACCAAATCTCTGTGGAACTAGTTGGAATACTGCACCATTAGCCATACCTAAGTTAGCCATGATTAAGAAAAGTACTAAGATCGCTACAGCAAATGGTAACTCCATAGTTGCGTTTACAATTGCAAGTAGGGCCACTGTACCAAAGAAGAAGTAGAGTGATTTAATACCACCAATCTTATCTGCAAGGTTTCCACCAAATGGACGAAGAACTGCACCTGCAAAGATACAAAGAGCACCAAAGTAACCAGCAACAACTTTTACATTTCCTTCATCAAGTACGTCTACACCAAAAGCAGCCATATCTACGCTGTATGTGTTCATAAGATAAACTTTCATGTATCCTGCAAAACCAACAAACCCACCAAAAGAGATTGCATAAAATAGTGAGAACCACCATGTATCTTTATCTTTTAAAAGTTTTCCATAATCTTTCAATTTTTTCGGATTTGCTTTATATACATCTTCAGGTGCATTTTTAGCAATGAGTGCATAAGCGATGAGTACAACAATCGACATAACCATACCAACACCAAATACTGAAGCCCATCCCCAAATCTCCGCAATTTTTGGAGCGAAAAGAAAGTCAATTACAACACCTATATTACCAGCTCCAGCAATACCAAGAACTATACCCTGAGACTTTGGTGGATACCACTGACCAGCTTGTGGAAGTGCAACTGCAAAAGAAGCTCCAGCAAAACCAAGACCAAGTGCAACAAGTAAAAGAGCGTTATATGTAATATTGTCACCCATAAAGTAAGCTGTTGCAAGTGCAGCGATAACAACTGACTGTGATAACATCGCTGTGAGCTTTGCACCTAGTTTATCAACACCAAACCCGAGTAAAATTCTAAGTAGTGCTCCTGAAAGAATAGGGAGAGAAAGAAGTGTCGCTTTTTCACCAGCTGTCATGATGTGACCAGTAAGTGCTAAAGCCTCAGTTATCTCTGTTGATAGTGGCCCTAACATTGTCCACACCATAAAACTCATATCAAAGTATAAAAAAGCCATGAGCAACGTCGGTGTATGCCCTTGTCCTTTTAAATCTTTAAATCCTGCCATATTAATTCTCCTAAATAAATTTGAATACCGAAATTATAATCGTTATAAGTGAACTTTACTGCGTTTATATGGTTAAAATTTAATCAATTGTAAAAATATTTAATGATTAAATTTTAATCATACTCTTCTTTTTATATAAAGTAAATTTGAGTATAATATTTTCACTAATTATGTGGAGACTTAAAGAATGCAAACGCCATTAGAAAATTTTATAGACCATAAGGCTGACACTGGAATGCAGTGTGGTAACTACTCCATAGATGTACCTAAACTTAAAGAGGGTGAACAGTATCGCTTTCACTTCGATGCAGTTGCCTGTGTCGGGTGTAGATGTTGTGAAGTTGCTTGTAATGAACAAAACAATAATCCAGCAGATATAAAATGGCGTCGCGTTGGTGAGATGGAAGGTGGAGATTTTCCTGCGTTTACTCAGATGCTGAACTCTATGTCTTGTAATCACTGTATAGATCCTGAATGTATGATAGGTTGTCCAACTGAGTCATATATAAAGATAGCAGAAACTGGAATAGTTGTGCATGATGATGATACCTGTATAGGGTGTCAATACTGTACTTGGAACTGTCCTTATGGCGTGCCTGTATTTCATGAAGAGCGTAACATAGTTACAAAGTGTCATATGTGTCATGAGAGATTAGATGTAGGTCAATCACCTGCTTGTGTTCAGTCTTGTCCTTCTGGAGCTATCGAGATAGAAGTTGTAAATGTAGCGGAGTGGTTAGATAGAGATATCGATGAAAACGCAAATATGCCTTTTCTCCCAGATGCAAGAATCACAAACTCTACTACAAGATATACACTTCCAGAGAATCTTCCCGAAGATATGAAAGAGATGGATGAACATATACTCAAACCAGCACACTCCGAACTCCCACTTGTTTTTATGACAGTACTCACACAGATATCCTTAGGTGCGTTTGCAGTACTTTTTTTAGGTGATATCATGAGCCTATTTGGATTTGAGTCTGCTTCTTGGATAATGGCACTCTTTGTTATGCTTCCAGCTGCTCTAGGACTTCCTCTCTCTGCACTCCATTTAGGTCGTCCATTCTTGGCAATGACTGCTATGAAAAACATAAAGACCTCGTGGCTCTCGCGTGAGGCTTTAGCGCTTGGAGTATTTACAGCTCTGATGAATATAGTCGTCGCACTATACTTCTTTGAAGTAAATGTAGTGGTGCGTTTAATATTTGAGGCAACTACTTTAGCTGTAGGTATCTACGGTATCTATGCACAAGCGATGATATACCGTATAAAAGCGCGTCCGTCATGGAATAGAGAGACAACAAATATGAAGTTTTTTGGTGTAGCTTATGTGGGTATATTTTTAGTAAGTTTTGTGGCAATAGCACTTAAGATGAATGAAGTAGCTATTCCTCTAATGGCACTTGGTATGTTGGGTGCATTGGCTCAGATGTTCTTTACCTATGAAGATTTAAGAACACTCAATGATAAGTCTGATAATGAGTACCAGTTAAAACGAACACAAAGACTCTATGATGAAAATTTTGCAAAAGTAAAAGAGTTCCGTTTTATATCTTTAGCGATAGGTGGAGTTCTGTTTCCTCTTTTAGCGATAGTTCTGCTGAGTTCAGTTTCATCAATGAGTGTAGGTTTTATAACACTCTTTACTCTCATACTGGTTTTTGCAAGTGAGATAAGTGATAGATTTTTATTTTATAGTACAGTTGTTCCACTGGGAATGGCAGGCGGATTCTTCGTCGGTAAATCACGATGAGAACGTTATATGAACGAAGTACATATAACTACGCTAGCCGCTATGGCACTAAAGCTAGCCTCTTTGAGGCAGAGGATATATAAATGATTAGTAAAATAAAAGATTTTTTAGGTTTTGATATAAAAGAAGAGAAATATAAACTCTCAAATGACCCACAATTTGGAATGATTAGTGATGCTAACAAGCCTGATAAGTGGGTTTTTTCGACTTGTGGTTACTGTGGAGTAGGGTGTGGTCTTTACATCGGTGTCAAAGATGGAAAAGCTGTCTATACAAAAGGTAATCCAAAACACTTTGTGAATCAGGGAACTCTCTGTCCAAAAGGTCTGAGTGAACATCAGATGATAAACTCTCCACATAGAGTACAAACGCCACTTATTAAACGCAATGGTAAGTTAGAGTCTGCAACATGGGATGAAGCCTATAGAAAAGTGAGTGATGAGTTTAAACGCATAGGCAAAGAGCATGGTGAAAAAGCTGTAGGTGTCATCTCAACAGGACAGCTTTTAACAGAGGAGTTTTATACTCTAGGAAAGTTTGTGCAACTAGGTCTTAAAACAAATAACTTTGATGGAAATACAACTCTGTGTATGGCATCAGCTGTTATGGGTTACAAGCAGTCACTTGGTTCAGACGGTGCAACAAGTTCTTATGAAGATTTTGAAAAAGCAGATACTATTTTTCTCATCGGTGCTAATATCGCTGATAATCATCCTATCTTAACGCTACATATTAACAAAAATAAAAACCCAAAAAAGAAAGTGATAGTTATAGACCCAAGAGCCTCTAAAACTTCACAGATGGCAGATATATATGTGCCTATTAAACCTAGAACAGACTTAGCGCTTTATAATGGTTTAGCTTACATAGTTATGGAGCAGGGCTGGGAAGAAACGCGTTATATTGAGTCTCACACGTCTGGCTATAAAGAGCTTAAAAAGCATCTTCAGGATTATCCTCCACAAGAGGTTGCAAATATAACAGGAATAGATGTTAAAACTCTTTATGAGTTAGCCCGTCAATTTGTAGCAACTGATGCAGTGCTAAGCGCGTGGACAATGGGTGTGAACCAATCATTCATGGGAACTGACACTGTTAGTTCTATCATCAACCTACATCTTTTAACGGGTCATATTGGTCGTGAAGGTGCTGGGCCGTTTAGTATTACAGGACAGTGTAATGCAATGGGTACTCGTGAGAGTGGTTTTACCTCGAGTCTGCCGGGTTATAGAAACTTTGGTGATGAAGCTGCTCTCAAAGATTATGCTTCTATAGTAAATGTACCTGAGCAGATTGTTCCTCGCGAGCGTGGTTATAAATATGCTGAGATAATCGATGCGATAGATAGAGGTGAAATAAAAGCACTCTGGATTGTTGCTACAAACCCGCTTGTTAGTTTTGTAAACCAAGAGAAGCTTCGTAAAACATTAGCTAAGTTAGACTTGTTAGTTGTGCAAGATGCGTTTTTAGGTGATACTGCGCAGATTGCAGATGTTGTCTTTGCCGCTGGAACATGGGGTGAGAAAGAGGGGACTTATACAAATTCAGAGAGACGCTGTAACAGAGCAAATAAAGCAGTTGAACCACTGGGTGATGCGAAGAGTGATTTTGATATTGTTGTAGAGTTTTCAAAATATTTCCAAGGTGTGAATGAACTTCTTTTTTCAGAGTGGAAGAGTCCAATAGCTGCGTTTGATGAGTGGAAAAAAGTCTCTAAAGGTCAGCTGTGTGATTACTCCGGAATGAGTTATGAGCTTATGGAAGAGTTAGGTGGAATTCAGTGGCCTTGTAACGAAGCATTTCCAAAGGGAAGTAAAAGACTTTATACTCCAGATATTCCATATAGAACAAAAGATAAAAAAGCAAATCTGTTATGTTTAGAGTGGCATCCTATGGCTGAGCCAGCTCGTCCTGAATTTCCGGTTATTTTAAACACTGGTCGTACAGTCGAGCAGTGGCACACTCGTACAAAAACGCGAAGTATAGATATTTTAGACAATCTTGCTCCTGAAGCGTGGGTTGATCTCTCACCAGGTGATGCTAAAAAGTTAAAAGTAAAAAGTGGCGATAGAATGGCACTCTCAAGTCCTCGCGGACGTGTAGAAGATGTTGTAGTTCGTGTTACAGGAAGTGTACGTGAGGGGACAGTATTTGTTCCTTTTCACTTTAATGAGCAGTTGGTAAATACACTTACAAACGAGAGTTTCTGTCCAAAATCTGGTGAACCAAACTTTAAACAAACTGCGATTCAACTTCACTCTGCTGAGGTTCCAGAGGGACTAACACTAGAAGAAGAGAAGTCGAGTGGTGCTATAGCTCACAACAAAGTTGAGCATGAAGGTATCCAAGTGAAAATCAAAGAGAAAGAGAAGGTTGTGATATAATCAATGTAACTAAAATTTAAAGGAATATTATTATGGCAGTATGGGATTCAATTAAACGACAGTTACGCTCAGTAATTGAGTGGGAAAATCCAAGTGAAGATGAACTCTTTTACCAATGGTCTCACAATGGTGATGAAATTAAAAATGCCTCAAAACTTATAGTAGGTCCTGGACAGGGGTGTATATTTGTTTATGAAGGTAAGGTTGCTGCTGTAATTGAAGAAGAGGGTATTGTAAGCCTTTTAACCAGTAATATTCCATTTTGGACCACTATTACAAAATTTATGCAAGCTTTTGAGAGTGAGCATAAGGTTGGTATCTATTTCTATAAAAGAACTCGTATTTTAGACCAGAAATGGGGAACACTCTCTAGTATTAAATATGATGACCCTAAATACAATTTCCCAGTTGCGCTTCGTGCATTTGGTAACTACAGTATACAAATATCAGATGCAAAACTTTTCTTTACACAGGTAGTAGGTGGAGCTGAACTTTTCGCTGTAAGTGAACTTCGTGAAGTAATGGTAAATCGTTTAATACATCCTTTAACTGATTATCTAGCAGAGAAAAAGCTATCTTATGCTGAAGTTGATGCAGCACGAAATGAAATTGCTGAGGATTTAACACTCATATTGCAAGATGATTTTGATAAATTAGGTTTTAAACTTATAGATTTCCGCATAGAGGGAACTGATTTTGATGAAGATACAATTGAGCGAATAAATAAGATTGCAGATGTTCATGCTGATGTTCATGCGGCATCTACTGCAGGGGTTTCTTACAGAGAGCTCCAGCAGCTAAATGCTCTTGGCGATGCGGCAAATAATGAAGCTGGAGCTGCCGGTATGTTTATGGGTATGGGTGCAGGAAATGCACTTTCTCAGACAATGAATGAGACATTTATTAAAAATGAACAGAGCTCAAAAGATTTGGGTTCTCGTTTACGTAAGCTTAAATCTTTTCATTCCGAAGGTCTGATTTCTGATGAAGAGTACTCTTTGAAAAAAAGCTCAATTCTGCAAGAGTTATAATGTATGGCAAAATGTAGCCACTGTTCAGCCCCTCTGCCTAAGAGTGGAATCATATGTAGTTATTGTGGGTCGCGTAATAATATAGACCTTGAGGATGTTGAAAAATTTATAAATTTACGTCCTGACTTAAAGCGTACTTGCCCAGTTTGTCATATTCAGATGCAGACTATTAATGTTGGAAAGAAGTTACCACTGTATATAGAGCGTTGTGAGAGTTGTTATGGAATATTTTTTGATCTGAATGAGTTAGAAAGAATGATTGAGAAGTCTGTAAAAGGTTCCAGGAATGTTGATTTAATCAAACTTGCTAAGATATCTGAACATCCTCGTCACGTAGATATTATTGTGTACCGTAAATGTCCTGTGTGTGAAAAAACAATGCAACGTAAAAACTTTATGGCTCGAAGTGGAGTTATAACTGATTTATGTGTAGACCATGGAGTGTGGTTAGACTCTGGTGAACTACGCCATCTGATGGAGTGGGTTAAGACTGGTGGAATAGAGAAGATAAAGCAGTCAAAAGAGTTTAATGGTGGTGATATTGAGTACTCTAAAAAAAGAGTAAATAAAAAATATGCAAAAGAGAAGAATCATAAGAATTATGAAGATGGCAAGTTTGATATATTAGATTTTATGGAAGATATTTTTTATCATTCAACTAGATGGTAGATAGAAAATAATTGCATAAAAAATAAGCACTAAAATTAAAGAAAATGCTTAAAAACTAGTTACTATTGCATATATTAAAATATATGGAGCTTTTCAATGGAAGCACTACAAAAAGCTTACGAAGCAAGAAACAAAAAACTTAACAAGATTGAAAAAGTTAAAGAGTCAAAAACTCCACAAGAGGCGTATGAGAAGTTACAAGAGTATGCTGCGAGTGGTTTTGAGAGTATTCCCGAAGAGGATAAAACATACTTTTTAAAATGTTTTGGAATTTACTACAGACCGGCTACTCCTGAAAAGTTTATGTTAAAGCTTCGTATCCCTGGTGGGTTTATGAGAGCAGATCAGGCTAAAGTGA
>JAYEMB010000010.1:1935-5816 GCA_034717855.1 Campylobacterota bacterium | reverse complement strand
GTAACCTTTTCGTAACTTTTATGTAACCTTCTCATAACACACACTCGTTATTCTTCCATAAATATTTCATAATACACGGAGAAATAATGATTTTTAATCACACAAAGATAATCTACCCAGTTTTATTATCAGCGACACTTCTTGCACCCTCCCTATCTGCTAATACAAGCGATAAACTTGTAAAATCGATCATCGAACTTAGAGGCGATGTTGAAGGTTTATATACAGATATAAAAGAGAATAAACAGCGCTATAACTCAGAGATGAAGTCTCTCTCTATGCAGATTACAGACTCTCAGGCTCAGATAAATAGAGAAACAACATCTATTAAGCTTGCTAAAACAGAACTCAACAAGATTAAAACAAAGATAAAAGAGACATCTTCTGGAAACGCAGAGATTAAACCTCTTGTATTAAACGCTATTGATTTGCTAGAAAAAAGCATAAGAGAGGGTATCCCTTTTATGGTTGATGCAAGAGTCTCAGACCTGCACAAAATAAAATCAGATTTAAATGAGGGTCTTATCACAAACGAGAAAGCACTTTCACTCACTTGGGCTAGTTACGATGACACTATCAGAGTAACAAAAGAGATAGGTCTTTTCAAGCAGAAGATTGACTTTAAGGGGAAGAAAGTTTTAGCAAGAGTAGCAAAACTTGGTTCAGTTGCAATGTTCTTCTCGACTCCGTCAAATGAAGTTGGTTTTGTTGTAAAAGATGGTGACACATACAACTACAAACATATTACAAACCCAGAAGATATCAAAAAAATTGTAGCACTCTTTGATGCTCTTCAAAAACAGATTAGAACTGGATTCTTTGAACTCCCAAATGCTTTAGTTTTACAAGGAGCTAAATAATGAGATTTTTAACTACGATTTTTACACTTGCACTTGCACTTACCCTTGTAAACGCAGATGAGCTTTCAGATGCTTACCAAAAAGAGTACACATTTTTAAAAGCTCAAAAATCTGAGCTTCAAAGCAGACTCTCAAAAGAGAAGTCATTTCAAAAAAGAGAGATTAAAAAAGCTGAGGCAAAGGTTCAGAGCCTGCAAAACAGACTAGTAACTCTCTCACAATCAAGTAAAAACCTGCAAACGCAGATAGAAAAATCATCTCAAATGTTAGAAGACAAGAGTCTAAACAAAGAGATCACTGCAAGTGTTGTCATTCAAGCGAAATCACTTCTAGATGAATACAGCATAAGTGTTGATGACTCTAAAGATGCAGATGCTCTCAAAGTAATGGACAAAGCTTTTAGTGACGCTTCATCACTCTATAAGAGACTCTCTTCAGTTGAGAAAAAAGAGGGAAAATTTTATCTTGTAGATGGAACAACAGCTACTGGTGAAATTATCAAAGTTGGAAATGTAGCTGCGTTTGGACTCTCGAGCAAAGCTTCAGGTGCTTTAGCTCCTGCAGGAAACGGTGAGTACAAAATATGGAACCAAGATGCACAAGCTGATGCTACTGCGTTTGCAAGCGGTAAACTCTCTAGAGATGTGAAGCTTTTTATCTATGAAAACCTTGATAAAGATGTAGAGTATGCAAAAGAGAAAACTATAGAGGATACTATAGAGGGTGGTGGAACTATCGGTTACATCATTTTAGCTCTTGGTGCCTTAGGTATTCTTCTGATTCTTTTAAGAGTCTTGCTACTCATAAAATCAGGCTCAAATGTAAAGCAGATAACAGATGTAGTTATCTCTAAAGTGGAAGCTGGAAAAGGAGATGAAGCACTTGAAGCGATTAAAGGTTTTCAAGGTGCAACAGCTCGTGTTATTAAAGCGACACTGAGAAATATCAAAAAAGATAGAGACCATATCGAAGATATCGTTACAGAGAACATCTTAAATGAGAGCTCAAATATAGATAGATTTGGTAACTTTGTACTTGTTTTAGCAGCAGTTGCTCCACTTCTTGGACTTCTTGGAACTGTAACGGGAATGATTGCTACATTTGACATCATTACAACACACGGTACGGGTGATCCTAAACTGCTTTCAGGTGGTATCTCTGAAGCACTGGTAACAACTATGTTAGGTCTTATCGTAGCTATACCTCTACTACTTTTAGGAAACCTTTTAAGTGGTTGGGCACAAAATATCAAAGACTCGATGGAGCAGAGCGCTCTACATATCGTAAACCTGTTTGAGATAAACAAAGCGTAATGATAGAAGCAACAATAATCTACTGGGATCAGTTCATACACTTTATGAACTCTGGTGGTGTGATTATGTGGGTTCTTTTCTCTCTTAACCTGCTTCTTTGGTATGGACTTGGGTATAGATACCTGACTCTTAAAAGAGGTACAAAAGGTAGTGTCAGAAGATTGATAGAGAAACATGAAGAGCGTGGCGATAAAAAAGTCTATGTCGGGCTTCTTGACTATGCAGTGCATGACTCTTTAGTAGCGGCAAAAACAGCAAAAAGTATATCTCGTAAACCTAGAGAGTTTATGTACGATGCGCTTTTTCCATATGTGATGGTTATTTCAAAATACTCAACACTAGTTAAAACCATAGTCATACTCGCTCCACTTATTGGTCTGCTTGGAACTGTAATAGGAATGATAGAGACTTTTGATGCTCTTCAATCAAGCTCTATGTTTGCTCAAGGTGACTCAATTGCCGGTGGTATATCAAAGGCACTCTTTACAACTGAACTTGGTTTGGTTGTAGCAGTTCCTGGTCTGCTGATTGGAAAAATATTAGATAAAAAAGAAGAGCAGTTCAGTTTAGAGTTTGAACAGATAGTTGACATTATAAGCACGAAGGATGAAAAATGAGATTTAGACAAAAAAACCAAAATGTAGAGACTGTTGATGTATCACCACTGATAGATATGGTTTTTATTTTACTTATCTTTTTCATGGTGACCACAACCTTTGTAAAAGATATGCAACTTGAACTCAACCGTCCATCTGCTGCTTCGGCATCACTTGCAGATACAAAAGTTCTTCGCGTTTATATCGATAATTCTAGTGAGATATACATCGATAACCAACCTGTTAAACTTTGGGCTGTACAGAGTAAACTCAGAGACCTGCTTCGTACTGCTACTGAGAAGTCTGTTTTAATCGTAACAGACACAGATATTCCAGTAAATGTTCTGATTGATGTAGTTGATGAGTGTAGACAAAGCGGTGCAAAAGATGTTGCTGTATCTACGACTAAAGAGATGGGATAAGAAACGCAATGTCTCAAAATAAATACTCAACATCAGGGAGAGGCTTTTTAGCTTTTTTGTTTATGCTCTTTGGCGGCTTGCTTATGGTCATACTGGTTGTATCATTTAACAAAAGTGTGCAAGAGAAAGAGAAAGTTGTTAAAAAAGAGATTAGACAGATAAAGGCAGAGAAGACTCAAAAAAAGACAACAAAGCCTAAACCAAAACCAAAACCAAAGCCTAAAAAGGCACAGCCAAAAGCTCCACTTCCAAACATGAACTCACTGCTTGGAAATGTCGCAATGAATATACCGGAGTTCACAACTGAAAATATTGCAGGAGACTCTGCTCAGCTTCTTAAAGATATAGCTGATGATGCGATAATGAATGAGAATACTGTTGATGTAAAACCAAAAGTTCTCTCTCGTCCTCCTCTGGAGTATCCATCAGAAGCTGCGAAAAATGGCATAAAAGGGTATGTTGTTATCAACATGCTCATAGCTAAAGATGGAAGTGTTGAAATTGCTAAAGTTCTTGAAGCACAACCTGAGGGTACATTTGACAATGCTGCACTAAACGCAGTCCGTTCTTGGAGATTTAGCCCTGCTAAATATAAAACAAAGCCTGTAAAAATGTGGGCTAAACAAAAAATTCGTTTTCAGTAGGGAGCAGAGATGATAACTAAAATATTACAAACACTACTACTCACTC
>JAYEMB010000010.1:0-1835 GCA_034717855.1 Campylobacterota bacterium | reverse complement strand
CGTTCTTGGAGATTTAGCCCTGCTAAATATAAAACAAAGCCTGTAAAAATGTGGGCTAAACAAAAAATTCGTTTTCAGTAGGGAGCAGAGATGATAACTAAAATATTACAAACACTACTACTCACTCTTCTTTTGAATCTCTCACTCAGTGCGAAAGAGTCATCAGATGATGAAGTTGACCACTTAGCACTTGCAACGCTGATGATATATGATGCTAAATATGTCAAAGCCCACGAAGAGCTCAGTATGGTGGATAAAAAATCACCTAAATATGACGGAGCAAACTTCTATACTGTAGTCGGTGTCCTTGCATCTAAAGAGGGTAAAACGCAAAAGGCTATTGAAGCTTATAAAAAAGCTATAGAGGCAACAAAAACAAAAGAGTTTAAGGCTCCAAAAAGCATCTCTAAAGAGAAGTACCTCTTCTCTATTGGCGGTGAAGATGAAAAAGTTAAGACTCCCATCTTTGATGCAGAGAAAAAACGCCAAGAGAATATATCTCAACTCTATATGTACTTGACACAAGAGTACTATAAAATCAAAGATTATAAAAACACTGTGAACTCACTAGAAAACGCAGGTGAAAAGGGACGCTCTCGTGCTGGTCTTTATACACTTCGAGCAGAGTGTTACTACAAACAAGGAATGCACTCTGAGACATTTTTGGCTCTTAATGAGGGGATCAAAAGATTCCCAGAGGATCATAAACTTTTAAAACAGAAATTTTACTATTTTGCTGATTTAAAACTTTTCCAAGCAGCTATAGAGGCTTCAAAACTCTATATGGAGAAGGTTGGTGCGAGTTCGACAGAGTATGTAACTTTAGCACAGATGCTTATAGGTGCTAATGAGATTGATAGTGCTATCAAACTTTTAGAGGAGTCCAAACTCAAGTTTCCTCGTGAGGCAAAAATCGGTATTTTACTTGGTCATATGTATCTTAAAAAAGATATGAAAAACGCAACTGCTCACCTTTTTGAACAGAGCTCATACTATGACAAACAGTATCTAAAAGATGCAGTTGAGATGAATAGACGAGCAGGAAATAATCTTCACGCACTCTATCTCAACACTCAAAACACTGACAAGGTAGAGAAGCTCAAGCAGAAAATCGCTATCTACCTAAACGCAGGTGAGTATAGAAAGATTATCGGTCTGCAAAAAGCGATGAAACGCTACAAGATGCTCGATGATGAGAATCTGAGATATGCATTAGCCTACTCTTACTATATGTCAGATGACTATGAAAGTGCTGAGATGCATCTAAAATTCATCTCTGATAGTGAGCTTTTTTCAAAAGCTACTGTTATAAGAAAAAACATAGAAAAATGTACAAACAACCCTCTGGAGTGTCTCTAAATGAAACAACTATTTAAATTTTTAACACTATTTTCACTTCTTTTCTCATCTGCGTTTGCGGATGAGACAGGTTCAGCTTCAATCTTCTCTTTTTTAGATGGTGTAGCGCTGGAGAACAATGAGGTTCTCATAGATGGGAAAGATAGATACTTCACTGATGAAGATGGAAGTGTAGAGATTGTTCTTGAAGTTGGTCAACATCAGATAGAGATTTTTGCAAAAGATATAGATGGCAGTAACCTCGGATATGCCAAAAAAAGTATCAATATCAAAGACTCAAGAGATACAGAGGTAATCGCTACTTTTAAAGATGACAGTTCTGAAGCTTTTGTAAGTGTCGATACTCCATTAGGTGAGTCTGGATTAATTGTTAATGCATCAAAGTTTACAGGTGTTCTCTCAGGAGTAGTTTTAACCTCTGATAAAAATCAACCAATACAAAACGCAAGAATATTTGTTAAGGGAACCTCTATCGA
>JAYEMB010000009.1:0-5878 GCA_034717855.1 Campylobacterota bacterium | reverse complement strand
GGAGACCTCTATGTAGATGTTGATATCAGCGATGCGAGAAGTGAGAAGCTCAAAGGTGTAGTGAAATCTAGAATAGAGAAAGGTCTACTTGATTCAAAGTATTTAACAAAGGCTTACGAGTTTAAAAGCAAAATGCCAAAAACGCAGTTTGATATGAGGGCGACTACAAACCTAAAGGGGACTATTGCAGATACAAAAGTGGACTTCAATTCAAACTTAGCGACACTCGATGTAAAACAGGCTCGTTTTGATATGAAAGATGGCTCTATTGTAACTGATTATCTACTCAATGTTGCAAAACTTGATAGACTCTTTTTTGTAACACAGAGGCATTTAAGAGGTGGGCTATCTGCAAATGGAGAGTTTAAAAAGGCAAAAGATTTAGATTTAACTATCCACTCAAATATTGCAGGTGGGAAGTTAGATGCTAAACTACATAATGATGATTTTCATGCAGATTTAAAATCGATTCAAACTTTAGATGCTCTTCATATATTGATGTATCCTGAGATTTTTAAAGCAGCACTTAGTGGAACTGTCGATTATAATCTTGTGAAACAGAGCGGTGTTGCTAAGGCGAATCTGATTGATGGTAAGTTTACAAGAAACCAGATGCTTGACCTCATAAAGCAGTATGCTAAAACAGATTTGTATAAGGAGAGGTTTAAAGGGAGTCTAAACGCAACTATAAAAAAAGAGAATATTCTTGCTTCACTCGATCTGAAATCAAACAAATCATCTATAAAGACAAAAAATACAAAGCTAAACTCTAAAACGCAGAAGATAGACTCTAAAATTGATGTAAACGCAAATGGAAATATAGTAGCAATCGGTTTAAAGGGAAAGGCTACTGCGCCCAAAGTTTCAATTGATGCTAGTAAGCTAATTCAAAAAGAGGCAGAAAAGGCTGTGAAAAAAGAGCTAAACAAGCTTCTAAAAGGACTCTTTTAATCTAGCCTTTAAAGAGCTTCTCTTTAGTTAAAAGGGTGTCGCTTGGCATAGCGATATAGTACCCTTGCAGGTAGTCAATCTCAATCGTCAGCAGTTTACTGTAAACCTCTTGCGAGTGAACGAACTCTGCGATAGTTTTCATATTAGCCTCTTTCGCAAAGTGTATAATGCTCTTAACAACCTTAAAATCTTTCTCATTTGTAGCGATATTTTTAATCAGGGAGCCATCTATTTTTAAGTAGTTTGCTTGGATATCTAAAATGGTTTTAAAATTTGAGTAACCACTACCAAAGTCATCGATTGACACTTTTGCACCAAAGGAGTGAAGAAGATTGATTTTCTCCTTAAAGAGTTCTATATTATCTATCTCATCACTCTCTAAAATCTCGAAAGTAACACGTGAAGCTAAATCTGCATTTTCTTTAAAAGTATTTACGATAGTCTGTTCAATATCTGAGTTTATTAAATCTGAGAAGTTAATATTGACACTAACAGACTCTTGTAAGTTTTCAAACTTTTCAAATACCTTAGAAAGAATTCTTTGAGTGAGTTTATAGTGAATATTTGTATGTTTAAGTTCTGGTAAAAAATATGCAGGGGCTATGATATTGTTGTTTTTATCTACAATTCTAACAAGAGCTTCATATTTAAATATCCTATTGCTTGTATGAGCATATATGGGCTGATAGTAGCATGTGATACGGTCCTCTTCAAGAGCAAGTTTAACAAAGTTGATATCTTTTGTTTTTGATAGAATGGAGCTTTTTGATTTTTCATTGTAACTTACTACTCTATTTCTTCCCTCACTTTTTGCAATATAGAGCATCTTATCTGCTATTTTAATTGCTTGTGTTAAGTTCTTTTCTAAAGATGGGTTCTCATGAAGACCGATAGAGACTTGCATCTTTATTTCATTGTTATCATAGTTAAACATATATGAAGATATATTTTCTCTTATCCTTTCACATACTTTTGATACTGACTCAGTTTCATCTCTATTATATATAAAAAGTAAAAATTCTTCTCCTCCATATCTTATTAATATATCACTGTCTCTTGTAGAATTTTTTAAGATAATACTAGATTGAGAGAGTACAAAATCTCCCGTTTTATGCCCATAAGTATCATTTATAGTTTTAAATCTATCTAAGTCAAGCATCGCTATAGAGTAGTGTTCAAGATTAATTGTTGAAACAATCTCTTTAAAATAGTTTCTGTTAAATAGTTGAGTGAGGGGGTCTGTAAATATTCTTTTTTTAGTGATGAAATAGTGAAAGACCTGAATTATACTCATAATCATTAATAAAAATATAAAGATAATAAGGACAATAAAAAAAGTCTCTAAAGGCTTTATAAGTTCTAAAACAGTGTATTTGATTTTGCTTGTAATATCAACACTTAAAATACCTATGACTTTATCATTGGCTTTGATAGGATAGAGATAAGTTAGAAAAAGGTTTTCCATATCTGTTTGTCGTATAACTTGCGCTTTTTTAGTACTATATAACTCTTTGTATTTCTTATTTTCTACATCAAACTTCTGATAAAATTCAGCCTTGTCAGTTTTTGAAGCATCTAGTAAAAACCTAAATCTTCCTTTGTCATCTTGAGTTAAAATATAGATATATTTCATTGCCGGAGTCAGAAAGAAAGAGATATGCTTTTCATACTCTAATCTTTTTTTTTCATCCGAAAAAAGAGAAACTAAACTTTGAGCATCTCTAATACCTTGTGTATTAATAAGATTTTCTTCAATATTTTTAAATATATATGAAATATTTTCAATTTTATTAGCTTCGATTTTTGTAAATATATCTTCTTGCGCTTGTTTAATGTAACCGTATATGTATATAAAAAATATCCCGAGTAAGATAAGTGCTAAAAATAAAAAGAGTTCTCTTCTCTTTACCATACTTTTTCCTCTAAGTATGGCTTGAGATTTTTTGTTATATTTATATTTTGAGCTTTTACTCTAGGCTCTATTATAACAATGTTTGGTCTACCTTTTTTCCAAAATAGTGCTCCAAAGCTTTGAGGAATCTCTGATAGCAGTTTATAGTTGAGTACAAATATATGTATGTCACTACATATATTTAAGAGATTTTTTTTATCTTTTAGTATTATAAAGGTGGCATCTTGACAATTTCTTGTAGTTATAAATTTATTGTTTTTGTTTAGCTCTTGAATGATGTTTTTATCGTCACTCCAAATTTTTATCTCTTTAGCCAGCGATATTTCTGAAACTATTGTTTCTAATATTTTTACTTGATGGCTAATACCTGAAGCCGATAAAAGTAGTGCTGATAATATAGATAAAAGAAAAAATCTCATCTAAAAAGTATACTCCATTGTTAAAATACCTCGTCTCTCAATTGCAGGTATTTGAATTTCACCTCTTGGGTCCATAACTGATTTACTAGCCTTATCTAAAAGGTTTTCACCTTTAGCTTTTATGCTTAGATGTTTGTTCATATTGTATGTAATACCAAGTGTATAGTCATATGCAGGGTCTATATCATAGCCACCCATACTTGGGATAAATGAAACTCCTGAGCGATATATAAGTTCATTATAGATATCAAATTTATCAAAGCTATTAAAGAGTTGAATTAGAGCACCTGAGTCTGGAGAACCATCTATCTCTTTAAACGCTTTATATGCTTCTACTATAATTTTATTATCTAAATCAAAGTTATATTCACCTCTTATATAGTACCTATGAAAGGTATTTGTATCATCTTTGTTATCATACATTTTTTCATCAGGAGATACTTGCACTAGGTTTATAGCATTATCTATCTCCTTATACGCAAATCCAAAAATTAACCGGTTCTTCTCCTGTGTATATGCTACTTCACCACTAACCATCTTAATATCTGCAGCCTCTAAGTCAGGGTTTACAGTGTAACTTGGTGGAGTAAAGGAGGTCTGTATCATATTGGGCTGAATATAGCGTTTGATAACAAAAACTTTTGTGCTCCAATCATTATTTAAAATACCGATATAGCCAACTCTTAATGAGTACTCATTAGAGTCCTTATCAAAACTGTTTTCATATCTATCATACTTGGCACTAAATGTTAAAAGATGATTTTTATTTATGTTATATAACTCTTCTAGGTAAAGCATATATATATTTACTTCATCAGGACCAAATGTAATAGGTGTAGTAAAACCGTCATAATTTTGAAGCTTAATTGCTTTTTTTTGTATCTCTGCTCCAATCAAAAGATCACTGTTGTCACTTATAATCTTTTTCTTTATAGCAGTTTTAAATGTATTTGAGTGTACCTGTATATGTACATCATTACTGACACTTCCACTACCGTCCATTAGTCTTATACCATTATCATCTGTGTTATAAGCATTCTTTAGCTCTTGTGAAGCACTAATTGATACTTCTACATTACCGGAGAAATATTTTATTGCATTTATATACCCGTATGCACTACTTATATCATCACCTGTTGGAGCGGATCCAAAACCATTGAATATATCATGTTTATTAATTATTCCGTCAAGTTCAACTGAGAAATCATCATCTTTAGATATTTTGAAATGGGCTTGGTATCTCATACCGTCACGAGAAAGTTCTTGCTGATTTCTACTATGTTTGTCATACTCCACTTTTGCTGCGTTTGCATAGAAAAGGTAGTTATACTCTCCCGTAATTCCAGCATCAACAGCTCTTAAATTAGCACCAGCCTTTGAGTCAACACCAAGTTGAACAGAGGTACTATTCTCCCTATCTGGATTTTTTGAGTATAGTCTTATAACCATAGAACCGAGTTCATTTCCAAAAGCAAGAGAGCTACCACCTTGATAGACTTCGATATGGTCAACAAAATAGATATCCATATCTCCATACATATCTAAAGCGTTTCGCTGAACAACTGTAGAGACCTCATAATCATCTATATATAATTTTAGAGGCGGTGTAGATGTTTTACCTGCACCTGCGTTTAAAATTCCTATTGCACCACTACTATTAAGTTGTAGAGTATACATACGTATAGTTTTGAGTACATCTTTGAGAGTATAAGCTTGCATTCTATCAAGATCTGCTCTTGAGTAAACTAGTAAGTATCCAGCACTCTCCTTTTTTGTTTTTTTATAGAGGGAGGATGAATCTTCATACTCTTTTAGTAAATTATCAAGTATTAGTTCTTGGGAAAATAAGAAAGAGGTTAGGAGTGTCAGTAAAAAAAGAACTTTCATTGTAGGTCCTTAAAAATTAACAGTAATTTTACATTATAAGGTTTTTCGCCTTATTTAAAACTTGCATCTGCTAAGGTTAAGCAAAGAAACACCTCTTTGTTACCCTTATTGAGTCTCTGTATAGCTTGTGTTAGTGTAGAGCCAGTGGTGATTATGTCATCTACTAAAATAATATCATTAGATAAAATAGTACCTAGCTGGAACTCTCTTGGGTTTAGAAGTCTAAACTCCTTGCTTTTACCTGAATATGAGACACTGTTATTTGCTCTAAGCTTATTGTATAGAGGCTTGATATAGTCACTTTTTAACTCTCTGTTTAGTATGGCTGTATGGGAGTATCCACTTGAAGTATTGTCATCTACTGCTATAGAGACAAGAGGAGTTTCAAATTTAAACTCATCTGCAAATTTTTTAAAACTATTTTTTGCGAGGATGGAGTAGATGTAGTAACCCAAGTCTGTATGTTTAGTGTGAAGGAGTTTTTTAATCTCTGCATATTTGTAAAAAGAGATAACTTCGATGTTGTTATAAATCTTGCGTTTGTAGATAGAGGGGGTTAAAAAAAGTTCCTGACATGAGTTGCAGATGTGAGTGAGTGACAGACTCTCACACATCATGCACTTCATATGAAACGCAGTTAGTCCATTTTAAGAACAGACATAAATGCTTCTTGAGGAAGCTGGACTTTACCGATAGACTTCATACGTTT
>JAYEMB010000008.1:0-21526 GCA_034717855.1 Campylobacterota bacterium | reverse complement strand
CGCGTTTACTTCAGATATAGATACTAAAAATATTTAAGAGGCCTCTTGGCTTCTTAATCTTACTTTACAATAACTTATAACTAATATAATCCATACTTACACTAAATCCCTTGCTTGTGTACTTTAGACACACTTCTTAAACAAATCTGATGAAAAAAACTTATATTAAGCCCCAAAGATGTAAAATGGATAACTTTATCAAACTATAAGGGAAGAAGAATGAAGAAAAATGAAATTTTAGAAGAAATTCTAGCGGAAGTTGATAAGCATCCAGAGATCATGTCTCGTCGTGACGCTATGAAATACTTAACAGTATCTCCAATGGCAGCAGCAATCCTTGCAGGAACTACTGCAGGTGCTGCAGATGTTCAAGCATCAGATGTAAAAGGGAAAGTAGTTATCGTTGGTGGTGGACTTGCTGGTATGAGTACAGCTGCTCGCCTTAAAAACACTGCAGGTGATTTAGAAATCACTGTGATTGAGCCAGACCCAATCTCTGTATCTTACCAACCAGGTCAAACTCTTGTAGGTGCTGGTATCTGGGAACAAGGTGATATCGTTTACAACAGAGATGACAAACTACCATCAGGCGTAACTTTAATCAAAGGTAGTGTTACTGCGTTTGATCCTGATAACAACAAAGTTATCGTTGACGGTAAACAAGAAGTTCCTTATGACCAGATGATTATTGCTACTGGTCTTATGCTAAACTACGATGCTATTGAAGGTCTTGACGGTGTAATCACATCTTCTGGAAAAGACAACGCTGCAACAAGAGCTAAAATTGGTAAGAATGGTGTTCACTCAATCTACTTTGCTGATGGTTCAACTGATACTTACAAAGGTATTCAAGAGCTAATCGAAAAAGCTAAAACACATACTGGTTCTGAAAAACTTCAAGCTGTCTTTACACACCCTAACACTCCTATTAAGTGTGGTGGTGCTCCTAAGAAAATCATGTATCTTACACATGCTCGTTTAGAAGAGGCTGGTGTTAGAGATAAGGTTGAGTTGACTTTCTATCCAAATGGTGGAAAAATGTTCGGTGTTCCTGAGTATCATGATGCAATCGTTAAGCAGTACGAAGAGAGAGGTATGAAATGGAACTACGCTCATAACCTTACTAAGATAGACACTGAAGCTAAAGTAGCTACATTTAATCACCACTGGAAAGAGAAAGGTGAGTGGGATGAAGATTTAGAAGAGTACGGTATCGAGCTTAAAAGCAAAGATGTAGAGGTTAAGTATGACTTCATCCACGTTACTCCTCCGATGAAAGCTCCAGATGTTGTTGCACACTCTAAGGTTGGTTCTTCTAAAGGATGGGTTCCTGTTAGAAAAGAGACTCTTCAACATGTTAAATTCAAAAATGTATTTTGTTTAGGTGATGTTGTTGCTGTACCAATGGGTAAAACTGGTGGATCTGCTCGTAAACAGTACAAAGTTGTTGTTAACAATGTTATCTCTGCACTAGAAGGTAACCAAACAGCTATCGATGACACTAACCTTAAGTATGCTGGTTATACTGTTTGTCCACTTATTACAAGTATCGGTACAGTTATGCTTGCTGAGTTCAACTGGACTAAGAAACCAACACCGATGGTTCCGCTTGACCCAACTCAAGAGAGATGGATTTGGTGGTTACTAAAAGTTTACGCTCTTAAACCAATGACGGTTATGGGTATGCTTAGCGGTAGAGCTTAATAAAACAAATAATATTTAGGAGATTTAAAATGATAAAACAAATAAGTACAATTACACTAGCGACAGTTGCGTTTTTAGCACTTTCTGCTTGTAGCGGTGACAAACCTGTTGAAGCAAAAACATACAAATACTCAACTGTTGAAGTTTATGAGAAGTCATGTATCAAGTGTCACGGTAAATTTGGTGAGGGTAACCCACTTAAGAAGACACCTGCGCTTAATGATAGAACTGCTGGTGAAATGGCACAAGATCTGTATGACATCAAAAATGGTGATGCAAGTCAGTCATCTGGTACAGATCACGAAATCATGGAGCACAACATGCAAAAACTTGTTGATAAAGGCTATGATTACGATGTAAACGCAATGGCTGAGTTCTTATCTTACCTAGTTAAAAGCTCTAAGTAACACACTCTTAAAAAGTAGAGATTTATTTCTCTGCTTTTTTATTTTCTAAAGTTTTATGTGATACAATTATATTATATTAAATATTAGGAAACCTAATTGAACAAACGAAAAGATCATGTTTATGTTTGGCCAATCTATACAAGAATTATACATTGGTTAATAGCTTCCTCTTTTGCACTCTCTTTTATATTTTCTCTTAAAGAAAATCTACTTAATCTTCATGTTGCTGTTGGTATTATCTTTGGCTTAATGCTCGTCTATCGTATAATATGGGGTTTTATTGGTCCTCAATATGCAACTTTTAACACCTTTAAACTCTCACCCGCAAAACTAAAATTTTATTTTGTTGAAAAGGTACAAAATAGATGGAGAGAGATTCCAGCTGGTCACAATCCTGCATCGAGTTGGTTTACACTTATCGTTCTTTTTCTCGGTTCAATCATATCTATCACCGGTCTTTTACTTTATGGTGTTCAAGAGGGAAAAGGGTATTTGGGGTTTTTAAATGATGAGTACTACATGCATATGTTTATACTCTCTGATATTCATATCTACGCATCTTATACTCTTCTTGTTTGGGTTGTCATCCACATATCAGGCGTTTTAGTAGAGCAGTTTTACCACAAAACAGAAATGGTCTTTGCTATGATAAGCGGATATAAAAAAGCTAAAGGTGAAGACTCTAAAACAGGAAAATATAAAAGTGGTCTGACTTGGGCATTTTTACTTATCTCGCTTATGGTCTTTTTTGTATCTATAGATGGAAGAAATAATCCCTTCGTTGTAAGTAAATATACTCAACACGATTATAAAGATGAGTCTTTTATCTATCACACTAAGTGTGGCTCTTGCCATAAACCTTATCCACCTTTTATGTTGCCAGATAGCTCTTGGGAGAGAATTAGAGGTGGTCTGAGTAACCACTTTGGAGAAGAGATTTCACCAACTATGAAAAAGGGTGAAAATAGAATCTCTCTAAATGATCAGACAGTGATTTTTAACTTTTTAAATGAACATAGTGCAGACAAAAGTACAAGAGAGATATCTGTAAAAGTGATGGAATCTTTAGATGGTGCTCGCGGAAGAAAGTCTATCACAAAGATCAAATACTGGAAAGAGACTCACGCAAATATTCCTCACCATGTTTTCAAATCTCCTCAAGTTAAAAGAAAAGCCAACTGCTTTGCCTGCCATAAAAACTTTGAAAAAGGTATGCTCGAAGATATCGATATAAAAATACCAAACTAATATTTATATACATCATAACCTTATATTATCTTATAAATAATATTAGCTAAAGATATCTATAAGATAAATTGGAATACAATGTTCAAATCTATAGTTCATTTGTAAGTATGAGTTAAGAAATAGACTCATCACTAGAACATTTAGAAAAATATTCTAAGAGGTAAGGCTTATGGAAGTAGCAATATCAAGAAGAAAGTTCCTTCAAGGAACGGTAGCAATGAGTGTTGTTGGTGCAACAGCAGCTACAAATCTTTTATCAAGCGAACACGCAACCCCTGCAGCAAAAGCAACTGGTCCCGTATCTTTTCACAACACAAAAACAAGCACTGAAAAAGGGCACGATGTTGCCACGCTCTGTGAGATGTGTGTAAATAAATGTGCTGCACTGGCTCGTGTTGAAGATGGCATAGTTACAAAAATAAATCCAAACCCACTATTCCCAAAATCTAAAAACATGATATGTGCTAGAGGAAACGCAGGTATGCAAGCACTCTACGATCCTGATAGATTGAAATATCCAATGATTAGAATTGGTGAAAAGGGAGAGGGGAAATTTAAACGTGTGACATGGGATGAGGCTTATGATGCTATTCTTAACGGTACTGATAAGTTTCCTGGTCTTGGCAAAATTCTTGATGAAGAGGAAGATAACCGCTCATCAATGCTATTTTGTGCAGGTGAAGGTATGGCTGAGCATACATTTAAGCAGTTCTATCAAGCCTTTGGTTCTTCTAACTGGTTAAATCACGCCTCAGTTTGTCTTCAAACAGTTGCATCTGGTTATGGTGTAACAATTGGTGCTTATCCTCAATCTGACTTAGATAATGCAGAGTATGTGATTATGGCGGGAGCAAACAGAGCAGAAGCTATCGTTACTCCTGATACTATGGACCTCTTTAAACGCACTAAGGGACGCGGTGCAAAAATGATCTGTATCGACCCGCGTTTTACTAACACTGCTGCTAAAGCTGATAAATGGCTAGCTATCAAACCTGGTACTGACCTTGCGTTTGTACTCGCTCTTACTTATGTAACACTCACCGAAGAGTTACAAAACAAAGAGTACATCGAAGCTAACTTCAATGGTTATGAAGAGTACAGCACAAGTGTACTTGAGAACAAATACACTCCAGAGTGGGCAGAGCCGATTACTGGGATTAAAGCCAAAGAGATTTACAAAATAGCTAGAGAGTTTGCAGCAGCAGCTCCTAAAGCTATCTACTACCCTGGTCGCCGTTCTACATTTTCTAAAAATGATTTTCAACTCCGTCGCGCAATGGCAATCTTTCAAGCGATGCATGGAGCAATTGATACTAAAGGTGGGCTCATCTTTGGTTCAAAACTCCCCCTTAAAGAGCATGAAGGACTTATGCCTCTTTATGAAAGAGCACAAGCGAGAGCTATTGTAAAAAGTACAGACTCTAAAGGGAAGCAGGGTTATGATGATTGTGCTGTTGTCTCTGGTGGTGGTTCTTGGATTGGTTGGAGAAACCGTTTCTTAGAAAATAAGATGCCATATAAAGTAAGAGGAATGTTCTGCTACAAACATAATCCAATGATGAATATGCCAAACACAGCGAAAACTGCTGAGATGCTTAGAAAGATGGAACTAGTTGTTACTATCGACACTATGCCGAGTGATACTGTAATGTACGCTGATGTTGTACTTCCTGAGTGTACTTACCTAGAGAGAACTGACCCAGTTAAAACATTTGGTGGAGTCGAGCCATCTTTTGCTGTTAGAAATAAGGTTATTGAGCCTATGTATGAGACAAAACCTGTCATAGAGATACTCAAAGGATTAACTACTAAAATCTCTAAACCTCTTTTTGAAGTGAGTAAAAAATATGATGAAGAGATTCAAGACCTTATCGAAGAGGATGGAGAGGAGGAAGCTTACGCTGAGTTTGACTTAACACTTCCATTTATGCATACTCAAGAGGAGCTCAATCATCATGCAGTTGCTATGTATATAGGTGCAGCAGAGAAACTTCATAAAGATGGCGTTTTCTATCCTAAACAAGATGAGTACTATAAACAACTCGCTGCAAATGAGTTTCAGTACTATCCTGAAAAGAAAAAATACTACTCTACCAAGGGTGGTAAACCTGTAACTCCATCTGGAAAAGTCGAGTGTGTTATCAACTCATTTACTGCAAAAGGTGTTGATGCCTTTCCTGTATGGAAAGATGAGTATGAGTTTAGTGTTCCTGCCGGTAAGTTTAAACTCTTAACTGGTCGTCACGCACAGTTTACACAAAGTGGTACAGCAAACAATGCGATGCTTCGTGACCTTATGCCTGAGAACTTTGTTTGGATTAATAAGAGAGTTGCACAAGATAAGGGAATTAAGTTCGCAGATATGATTGAAGTAAGTTCAAGTATCGGAAGTACACGTCTTAAAGCCTACCCAACAGAAAAAGTAGCTCCTGATCAAGTTTACTTTGTTCACGGTTTTGGTGAAGAGAGTGAAGCACTCACTTGGGCATATAAAAATGGTGGTAATGATAATGCTGTTATTGAAGATATTATCGAACCTGTTTATGGTGCAGCTGCTATGCATGAAACTAACGTTGAAATAAAGAAGGTGTAAGTTATGGCTAGATATGGAATGGTGCTAGATTACAAAAATTGTATCAACTGCAAGGCTTGTGAAGTAGCATGTAAAGAGGAAAATGGAATCTTAATGGGTGCAGATAAGCACAGAATATGGGTCGGAGTTGGAGAGATAGAGGGTCAATACCCTCTACTAGACATCACTTCAAATGTTTTTCACCCATCTCAGTGCCAACAGTGTGATGATGCTCCATGTGAGGATGTGTGTCCAACGAAAGCAACTTATACTGATGACAACGGTATCGTAAGAGTAGATGTAGAGAAGTGTATTTTATGTACTTACTGTATAACAGCCTGCCCTTACGATGCAAGATATGTTGATGACAGAACTATGACTGTTGATAAGTGTAACTTCTGTACAGAGACAAGATTAGCAAGAGGTGAAACAACTACAGCTTGCCAAAACACTTGTCCTACAAAAGTAAGAATATTTGGTGACTTAGATGATCCAGAGAGTGAAATCAGCGAAGTACTAAGAACTAGAGAGCACTATGTGCTTAAAGGTCATCTTGGTACAAATCCAAAACTGTTCTACCTAACATAAGGAGTATATGATGAAAATAGGTTTTATAAATATTCCATTGAGAGAAGATTTTTCTATCAAGTCACTCTTTAGTTTTGAAAAAACGCCAACAAATATGCTTGTTGCAGTTCTTACATTGGCACTTTTAGCTGCGTTTGTTGTAGGTATTGCAATGTTTTTAACACATGGTCACCACGCTTATAATGTAACAAGAGAGCATCCATGGGGTCTTCTACTTGCTGTTTATATCTTCTTTGTTGTGAGCTCAACTGGTCTTTGTATCATCGGTTCGCTTGGTGATGTTTTTGGATTTAAAGACTACATGATGATAAGTAAACGCGCTATTTTTGGTTCTATCGTAACAATTTTAGCCGGTTTTGCTGTCATCCTTTTTGAGATTGGTCACCCTGTAACTATGGTTATCTACAATGTACTGAGCCCGGGATTAACATCTGCTATCTGGTGGATGGGTACTCTATATGGTCTCTACCTGACTTTTATGATTGTTGAGTTTTATTTCTTACTCAACAATGACATGAGAAAAGCTAAAATCTTCGGTCTAACTGGTCTTTTAATCGGTCTTGCTGCGCACTCTAATCTTGGTAGTGTCTTTGGATTTTTAAACACTCGTCCTATCTCAAATGGTGTCTTCTATCCGACATACTTTATCTTGACTGCGTTTATTACGGGTGTTTTCTTAGCATTTATAATTATGGGATTTAGATACAAACTTGATTTTCCTGCGAACGCGAAGAAGATGTTAGAGGGTTTAGCAAAGATACAAGGTCTTTTAATCTCAATATTAATCTTCTTTGTAACTTGGAAAATGCTGACAGACATCTATGGCGGTATGCCAGATCGTGCTGAAGTTGCTGTTCATATTCTTGGTTCGTGGACATTCCAACTTGAAGTACTTCTTGCTATGGTTCTGCCTCTCGTAGTAATCTTGACAACTATGGGCAAGAGACCTGTTTTAATGTTTTGGGTCTCTATGATTGGTATGATTGGTATCTTCTTTATGAGATATAATCTTGTTCACGATACGCAGCTTAAACCGCTAATGATGCTTAAAAAAACAGAGTATCAGCTAGCTCCGACGTGGATAGACTACTTCCCTTCTTCTGCTGAGATGCTTATCTCTGCCGGTGGTCTTGGTCTATGTATCTTGATGTACTACGCAGGTACTAAATTATTTAATCTTGATGAAGAGCCTCATCACTAAAACCCCACCCTCTTTCTTTTCTCCTCTGATATTTTTTATCAGGGGATTTTTCGCTACTATTTTATAAAACTATGGAGCATACCCTATGACACAAAAAAGTACAATTTTATTTTTTACACTAGCCCTTATTATTACTGGATGCAGTGATTCAAAAACGCAAGAGGAACAAGTAACTAAAGAGGTAAAAACTGTAGAAGTTAAAGCTCAAGAGAGCAAACCCCTTGAAGTGGTAGCTGCTCCTCAAAAAAAGGTCTATAGCATCGATGAGATCTATAACTCTATGTGTGTAGAGTGCCATAGTCCTGATGGCTCTGGAAATGTTGAAAAACTTACACCTTCCATGAGTGAGCTTAGTGAAGCAGAGATGCTGACTGCACTTATTGAAGTTGAAAATGATGATGGTCATATTATCATGGAACACAACAGAGATCAGATAATAAAAATGGGTATGGAGTACAGTGCAAAAGATATGGCAAAGTATATGTTTGAGAAATTTAACAAATAGAAGTACTATTTGTTACACTTATTATAAATATTAATTATTAATTTTTCAATAAATAAAACTTTAACGTTTAGTAGGTTAGAATGGTACGAAATATTAAGGAGATAGAATGAATAAAATCGTTAAAATCGCACTTGGAGCTACATTACTTTTAGCTTTAGGTTCTACAACTGCTACTGCAGATGTTGCTAAAGGTCAAAAACTTTTTACTAAAAAACTAAAGTCAGCTTGTGGCATTAGTGGTGCAGTAATGGCTGGTAAGCACACTCAAGGTGAGTGGACTGAGATTCAAGAAGCTGGTAAAATGGCTGATGAAATCAAAGCAATCTGCCCTGATGTAAAAGACAAAGCAGTAAAAGAAAAATATCTTGAGCACTACTATGACTTCTTCAATGAGTATGGAAGTGATAGCGGAAACGTTCCTTCTTGCTAAACCTTTAATGAGTCACTCTCGTGACTCATAACTTTCCATATACCTTTAGAGCCGATAAAGGTCGTATTTTACAATACAAACATAACAAACAAATATCAAGACTTTTCTCTTTTTCTTATAATAAATCAAAACATGTTACTAAATTTCCTTTAGCAACTTATGATACTAAGCTTGCATCAGTAGATTCTGAAGGAAAGATAATAGTAATAGATATATTTACTAGAAGAAAAAGAGTTATTAAATCAGATATAGCCAATATTAGTTCAATCTCTTTTTTAGGCAAAAACTATCTCTTAACAAGTGTGAATAACTATTTAGTGATACACAACTACAAAACACTCCACTCCAAAAAGATAAGCTCTCAACCAATCATAGATTTTTTAAAGAGTACAAAAGAGCCAAGTTTAAAACTTCTCTCATCAACTATTCTAGAGCCTCTTGTAGCTACTAAAGAATTTAGCAAAGCATTTACTCTCGTTAGTGATAACTTCTTCTTAAAAGAGACGATAGGCTATAAAAAACTAGATGAAATATATAGGTCTGCGTTTTATAAAGCAGTTCAAGCTCTATGTAGAGAGGATATTAAAAAAGCAAGTAAATATCTAGAGAAGTTTAAAAACACTGAGTCTAAAAAGCTACAGATAAGTGCTCTGTTTCAAGATTTTAAACACTATGAGAGATTTACATTACATATTAAAGAGAAAAAGTATGCTATCGCCTATGCGATTAGCTCAAAACACTCTTCCCTCACCCTCACTGAGGAGTATAAAGAGATGGAAGCAGTTTTTAGCAGAACCTTTGGGCTCGCTAAATCTCAGATGCAACTCTATCAGTATAAAGAGGCAAAAGAGACACTCTCCGACTATCTTACAATACTCTCAAAGAGAGAGCAGATAAAAAATCTACTTGATGGTAAAGATGTCGAAAATAGAAGAGATGCACAGAGGCTTAAGCTCTTGCGTTTATATGAAAAGGATGACTTTAAGGGGTGTTACGAGCATATAGACAGATCTAAGATAGAGGACTTGGAGCTTGTTGAACTCCTCGAAAAGCACTGGATAAAATTGATGCTAAAGTGTGAAGAGTTGGCTCTCAGTGGTAATATTAAAGAGATTAAAATAGTGTTAGGCGAGTTAATCAGTACTCAAACAAGAGCAGATAAGATAGGAGATATCCTAAGAGTTGCGTTTTATAGCAAGATAGAGACTCTAATAAAAAAAAGAAGCTTTAACTCTGCACAAAATATTATCTACTCCTACATAGATATTTTTGGTGAAGATATCGAGATTCGTTCTATTATGAAAAAATTTGAGTCTGATAGCACGAAAAAACTTGCTATTACACATCGTAAAAGTAGTGGAGAGATTCGTTATAGTTGGTTAAACTCTGAGTTTATAGTGGAGTATTAGCCTCTTTCATAAGTTCTAAAAGCTCATCAAGTGCCTCGCTAAAGCTCACGCGAAAGGTTGCACCTTGAGATATAAATCTCTCCATCTGCTCTTTTTTAGCTATCGCCTCATCAAGTTCCCTATCACTCCCCTTTGTGTAAGCACCGATACGAATTAGAGTCTCATTCTCTTTTAAAAGCGTATAAAGCCGTCTAAACTTCATAACAGCACGGAAATGATCCTCTGAAATAATATCATTCATCACTCTTGATGCAGAGTTTAAAATATGAACAGGCGGATAGATACCAAAGTCTGTCATCTCACGTGAAAGGACTATATGCCCATCAAGAATAGAACGAGACTGATCAGCGATAGGATCACTCATATCATCACCCTCAATTAAGACTGTAAAAAACGCAGTGATAGAGCCTTTGCCCTCCTCTTTTCCTGCTCTCTCCATTAGTTGTGGAAGCAGAGTAAGTGAGGATGGTGGATATCCCTTTGAAGTAGGAGGTTCACCAAGAGCCAGCCCTATTTCACGCTGAGCCATTGCAAACCTTGTAACAGAATCCATTATAAAAAGGACATCCTCCCCTCTGTCTTTAAAATGCTCTGCTACACTCATAGCAGCAAAGGCACCATACTTTCTCATAAGAGGAGAATCATCTGAAGTCGCAACAATGATTACAGTGTTTTCAAGATTACCACCAAGGTTTTTTTGAATAAACTCAGGTACTTCACGTCCACGCTCACCTATAAGTGCAACAACTTTTATGGGTGCCTCTGAGCCACGAACAATCATACCCATCAGAGTTGACTTCCCTACTCCACTCCCTGCAAATATACCAAGCTTTTGACCCTTTCCACATGTAAGCAGTCCATCAATCGACTTAACACCTACACTAAAAACTTCATCTATCATACCGCGTTTCATAGCGGCTATTGGGGCTTTTATAATTGGTGTTGTTTTTGTATTATGAACAGCTCCCTTTCCATCAATTGGTCTCATAAAGGGATCAACTACACGCCCTAAAAGAGCCTTTCCAACAGGAATATTCATCCCGCTAGAGTCTAAAAAAACTCTATCTCCCGAACAGAAACCCTCTACAAAACTAAAAGGTGTTATATAAAATGTACTCCCATCTATCTCTGTAACCATACCTACTGTTTCTTGAGAAGTACTGTTTGAGATAATCTTAACCATATCACTAATACTTACTTTAAGACCGTGAGCGGTGATAATGGTTGCGTTTATCTTAACAACTTCTCCAAAAGCTACTGAGTAACTTTTAGAAGATAGTTTGTCTTTTAAAGAGGAGAGAGGCATTTTTAGTAGCGGGTACCGCTTGGGGAGTTGATAAGAGAGAAGAATTCACTTCTCGTTTTTTCATCTTTTTTAAACAGACCTCGAAGAGCACTAGAGGTAGTTGTCGAATTTATCTTCTCAACACCTCTCATCTCCATGCACATATGACGAGCGGTAACAACAACTGCTACACCCTTAGGTGCTATAGCATCCATTATAGCATCTGCTATCTGCTCTGTAAGTTGCTCTTGAATCTGCATACGACGAGCGAATACATTTACAACACGAGGGATTTTTGAAAGTCCGACAACCTTGCCATCTGGAATATAAGCAACATGCACACGACCAATAATAGGAAGAAGGTGATGCTCACAAGTTGAGTAAAACTCTATATCTTTTACAAGTACCATCTCATCATTTGAGCTTGTAAAGAGTGCCTTGCTCAGAATCTCTTTCGGATCTTCTTTGTAGCCACCATAGATAAACTCATAAGCTTTTCTCACTCTTGAAGGTGTATCAACAAGCCCTTCTCTATCGGGGTCTTCCCCGACATGAGCCATCATAGATTTTACTGCGTTTTCAAACTCAAGGTTCTGTTTTTCTGACACAATTTACCCCCGATTATTCAGCTAATGTACTAAAACGTGAGGTACGATTAGAGGATATTTTTTCATTTTACGATAGATATGTTTTCTTACAACTTGACGAATGTCATTCTCTAGCGCTCTAGAGTTCTCAATAAGTCCCGGTTTAATGTTTGTAAGATAAATCTCTACAACATCTTCCATCTCTTTAGCAAAGGCTTTATCTTGCTTATCTGGAACGATACCAAATGTCGTAACTTTTGGCTTATCAAGCATTTTAGAGTTCTGCTCGCTCACTTCAACAACCATCATCACAACACCATCGGTTGCAAGTTTTTGACGATCAAGAACGATATCATCTTCAATCTGATGATTATTTTGGTTATCTATGTAAGTTTTACCAGTTTTTACAGTTTTTACTTTTCTCATAAATTTAGGAGCTATCTCTATCTGCTCACCATCTGTCATAAGAAGGATGTTTCTCTCAGGAACTCCACACATCATACCAGTCTCTCTGTGCTTCATAACATGGTTATACTCACCGTGAATTGGCAGGAAGAATTTAGGGTTAACTAAACGCAGCATAAGCTTCTGCTCTTCCATTGAAGCGTGACCTGAAACGTGAATATCTTTACTCATTTCAACTCTTGCACCAGCACGTTGAAGATGGTTTAACATTCCAGAGATAGAACCCTCATTACCAGGAATAGCACGAGATGAAAGAACGATTAAATCACTTGGTTTGATTTTAATGTGTCTATGCTCACCTATCGACATTCTAAAGAGTGCTGAGTTCGCTTCACCTTGAGAACCAGTAGTTACAATAAGAACTTCTTTGTCATTCATTCGAGAAACTTCATCTGCATCGATAAAAATATTTTTTGGAAATCTTACATAATCATACTGCATTGCTATTTCAATATTACGCTCCATAGAGCGTCCTATTACACATATCTTACGACCATATTTAACACCATATTGTATAGCTTGTTGCACACGGTGAATGTTTGAGCTAAAAGTAGAAAGAAGAACTCTTCCCTCAGCTTTTGAAAATATACGATCAAGTGCTGGAGCTACACTTAACTCTGATCCTGTTGGTATCGGATTATGTGAGTTAGTTGAATCACTTAGAAGACAAAGCACACCTTTTTCACCGTAGTGAGCCAATCTATGGATATCTGTTGTATAACCATCAACTGGAGTATAATCAATCTTGAAGTCACCAGTGTGAATAACTGTACCAGCCTCAGTAGTAATCGCTACAGATGATGAGTCAAGAATCGAGTGAGTCATATGCATCCACTCTATCTCAAAGTCATTACCTATTTTATAAACTTCACGTTTAACAATAGGGTTAAAATATTTTCTGTGCTCTTTAATATGATGTTCATCAAACTTATTACCAATCATCGCAAGTGGAAGTGGTGTTCCATATATTGGAAACTGCATCTCTTTATAAAGGTAAGGCATTGCACCGATGTGGTCTTCGTGAGCGTGAGTAATAATCACACCAACAATCTTGTTTCTAATCTCACGAAGATATGAAAAGTCTGGAATTAAAATATCAACACCGTGCATAGTCTCATCTGGGAAACTCATACCGACATCAACTAAAATCGCCTCTTTTTCAGTCTCAAAAATCATGATGTTACCACCAATCTCACCAAGACCACCAAGTGGAGTTACTCTGATTTTTGCTTTTGAATTCAAGTCAAGTTTATAGTGAGGGTTCAGTCTCTGCTTGTGTGCTTCTTGATTTTTACCAACAAAAGTTTTTAAGTTTTCATCAACTGGCGTAGGCTGTCTACGGTGACGATTACGGTTTTTGTTTCTGTTGTTATTTGATTTGTTACCTGCAGGTTTATCACCTGGTTTACCACTTCTATTTGGGTTAGGTTTACGGTTATTGTTATTTGGTCTTCTATTATTGTTGTTGTTATTTGTATTTGGTTTAGTTTCTGCTTGAGGTGCTTTTTGCATTGTCCCCTGATTCTCTTCTGCCATCCAAACTCCCTGTTATTTTTTTATAGAGTTGGTGATAGTCGCCGCTTGTGACTTGATGAGGACGGATAGTAGGCATAAGCCCCATCTCATCAAAAATAGCCTGAAGCGAGCTTTTCTCAAACTTTGAACTTAGGTTTTTCATGAGTGTTTTTCGAGGTTGCGTAAATGCAACTCTAAGCATATCCTCGAAATCTTTGTCACTTCTATCCATATTCTTTCGTATAAGAAAAACAGCAGAGTCTATTTTGGGCTGTGGATCAAACGCAGTTGGTGGAACTTTCACAACGATGTGAGCTTCTCCTACACTTTGAGTTATTACACCCAAAGAACCAAATACTTTTTCTCCAGCTTCAGCACAAAACTTTTCTGCTACTTCAAGCTGTACCATTACAAGTATATTTTTACACATTGGATCTGCGAGTGCTTTGAGGATGATATTTGTCGCTATGTAGTAGGGCAAGTTTGCCACTAAATCATACGGCTCATCAACTAAAGCAGTCTTCCAAGCTTGTAGAACATCCCCACAGTTTATGTGAAGTCGCTTGGTAGCAATCTCTTCTTTAAATTCACTTTGTAATAGTTTACACAAGTCGGTATCTACCTCAAAAGCTTCTACACTTTTGATATCAACTAAAAATTTAGTCAAATCACCTAAGCCAGGTCCAATCTCTACGATTTTGTTATCGTTTTTGGGCATCGCTTCGACGATTTTTCTTAAAACGCTCTCATCTTTTAAAAAATTCTGTCCGAATTTCTTTTTTGCTACAACGTTTTCTTTTTTCATAAGGATGAGTCTATTACAACTTTACTTATAAATAGGTAATAGATATCAAAAAAATGTATATTTGCTACTTTTCAGTACATAAATATCAAAATAATGTAATAAATAGTTATTTATGCTCTCTTACTTAAACGCTTCGCGTTTTACTTCTGTAAGTAACTGTTGGGCTTGTGCATAATCTTTGTAGTGTTCACTTGTTTCACATGAAACATTTTACTCATATTAAGTCTAGCAATGTATAATTGCAAAATATTATAGAAGGTATCAGTTTATGAACTATTTCGCAAAACGAATTATCCCATGTCTTGACGTAAAAGATGGACGCGTTGTTAAAGGTGTAAACTTTGTTGGTTTAAAAGATGCAGGTGATCCTGTTGAAGTTGCACGTAGATACAATGAAGAGGGAGCTGATGAACTTACATTTTTAGACATTACAGCTTCAAGCGATAATAGAGATACTATAGTAGATATCGTAGCAGAGGTTGCACGTGAGATATTTATACCACTAACTGTCGGTGGTGGAATTCGTAAACTTGAAGATATCTATAAACTCCTAAATGTGGGTTGTGATAAAGTGAGCGTAAACTCCGCTGCTATCAAAAGACCTGAGCTGATAGACGAGGGTGCTAAACGTTTCGGTTCTCAGTGTATTGTAACTGCAATTGATGTGAAACGCAGTGGTGAAAAATACCATGTCTTTTTAAATGGTGGTCGTGTTGATACTGGACTTGATGCTGTCGAGTGGGCTAAAGAAGTAGTAGCTAGAGGTTCGGGTGAGATACTCTTAACCTCTATGGATGCCGATGGAACAAAAGCAGGGTTTGAACTAAACATCACTGAGCAGATATCTAAAGCTGTAAACGTTCCAGTAATTGCTAGTGGTGGAGCAGGGACGATGGAGCACATCAAAGATGCTTTTAACTCAGGTGCAGATGCCGCACTTGCTGCTAGTATCTTTCACTATAAAGAGATAGATATAATGGACCTTAAACACTATCTACACGACCAAAATATACCTGTAAGGCTTTAACAATATGATAATATGCGCTGGAAATAACGAAACTTTTGATTTTGCTCAACCTACAGGAGTAGGGCTTATTGAGACTGCTATGAACTTAACTCGTCTCTGCCTTTTTGATAAACCTGAGTTTTTACTTTTTGTTGGAACTGCAGGCTCGTACGGTGATGCTAAAATATTTGACATCATCGAGTCTAAAACAGCTTCAAACATTGAACTTGCGTTTTTAAGTAACGACGCTTACACTCCACTTGATAACGTTGTCTCAACTAACACGACTAACGAAAAAGATATTGTTGTGAACTCTTCTAACTATATTTCAACTAACAGTGAGTTAGCAAAAAACTTTTTGAAATTTGGAGTAGGCATAGAAAACATGGAGTTTTATGCTGTTTTGCAGATAGCTCAAGAGTTTAATATTCCTGCTGGTGGCGTTTTTTGTGTGACTAACTATACTAACAAAGATGCTCACGAAGATTTCTTGAAAAACCATGAAGTAGCAAAAAAGCTTCTAGGTGAACATGTCAAAAAACGTATTAAAGAACTTACAGCCAAATGAGCGACATGAAACCTTCACTCTATGACTTCACTCAAAAAGAGCTAGTTGCACAGATTAAACCTGCGTTTCGTGTAAAACAGATATTTGGCTGGCTCTATCATCAATACGCTCAAAGCTTTGATGATATGAAAAATATTCCAAAAGCTCTCAAAGAAGAACTTGCAGAGAAGTTTGTAGTAAATCCTTTAACTATTGCAAACAGAGAAGAGTCTAGCGATGGAACTATCAAGTATCTTTTACAGATGCAAGATGGCAAAACAATGGAAGCTGTATGGTTAAAGATGAAGGATGAACAAAAAGATGAATCTGGAAATGTATATCAAGAAGCAAAATATACTATCTGCGTTTCAACTCAAGTAGGGTGCAAAGTAGGGTGTACCTTTTGTCTAACAGCCAAAGGTGGTTTTACAAGAGATCTAACTGCTGGAGAGATTGTAGCCCAGGTTGTAACACTTAAACGCGATAACAACCACAAACATAACCGTAAGATAAATATAGTCTATATGGGAATGGGTGAGCCTCTTGATAACCTAACTAACTTAGCAAAAGCGATAGAGGTCTTTAAAGAAGAAGAGGGTTTAGCTATTGGTGGAAAACGCCAAACAGTATCAACAAGTGGTTTGAGTACAAAGATAGACCAACTTGGAGAGATGGATTTGGGTGTTCACATCGCTATCTCTCTTCACGCTGTTGATGATGAGCTTAGAACTGAGCTTATACCAATGAATAAAGCTCATAACATCAACTCTATTATAGAGGCTGTTAAACGCTTTCCTATAGATACTCGTAAGCGCGTTATGTTTGAGTACCTTGTGATAAAGGGCAAGAATGATGATTTAGGTTCCGCAAAGAAGCTTGTGAAGCTTTTAACAGATATCAAAGCCAAAGTAAACCTTATCTACTTTAATCCTTATCCTGGAACCGATTACGATAGACCAAGCAGAGCAGATATGGTTGCGTTTCAAGAGTACCTAGTGAAGCATGGTTTACTCTGTACTATACGCGACTCTAAGGGTATAGATATTAGTGCAGCTTGTGGTCAATTAAAAGAAAAAACAGAGGGAGAAATTTAATGCCAGCATTAGAGATATTTCAGATAGTATTTTTAGTAATAGTGTTCGCTGTAGGTTTAATAGGTTTCATTAGAGCTGCTACAAAAGACGATTAAAATTAGCAAGGTAATCAATATATGATATACTTTGGTAAAACATAAAAGGAGAATGTCATGGCAGATAAAACAGATGCAGATAGAATAAAAGAGATATATAGACTTTGTAAAGGTCACTTTGGTGATGTACGATTTGTTGGTATTAAATACCACAGTAAAATTGGTTGGGTATCAAAAGCACAGTTTAACGATGATGAAGTTGGAAATCTAACGGCTGATGGTAAAACAAGTAGTGATGCTTTAAGAAATTTAAGAAATCGTATGAAAAAAATTATAAAAAGATATAACGGAGTTTAGACTCTAGAAAGTAAAACGACCAACACACCAGGGAGGTCGTTTATAAATGTAATAATACCTTAGTTTTCTTATAACTATATAACAAATTCCCACTTCATTAAAATAATCAAAACCGATAAATTCATCTTAAAAAAAATTATAGCTAATCTACAAATTTAAAAATTTATATTAAATGTGTAGTATTCACACAGTGTTGTAAACTGTGAATAGTATTGCAGATACCTAGTGGACAAATTATCACATTCCCTCTTTTATTAAGAAATAATTTATATAAATATTACCTGAAATCTAATCTGTTATATAGCTTAAATCCCTGTTTATAGGGCTTTAAAGGAGTTTTTCTATTTTTTACTTCGTAAGAGAAAAAAATTATTATCTATCACATAAGTTATTCACATTTAACTATACAAGGGCTGGCAAGCTAAGAGTTAGAAAGAAAAGTCGCAATGTTTCATGTGAAACAAGTGAACACAACAAAGATTATGCACAAACCCAACAGCTACTTACAGAAATAAAACGCAAAGCGTTTAAATAAAAAAGTACAACTTGCTTCATTCTAATCAAGATATACTAAATTAAACATCCATACTTTCAAAACAGATCTTTTCAAAATCAATACCGCTTTTAATATTATAAACTTTATCATAAAGTTCAAACTCTAATTCAGATGCATGAAGAAGAAGTCTTGATGCACCACCATTTTTTATTCTATCTTGAGGAGTTAGCACTTTATCTAAAAATTTTATCATATTCTCTTCACTCTCTCCATAAACTGGATCACCAACTATTGGATGTTTCACGTGAAACAGATGTACACGAATCTGATGTTGTCTTCCTGTGTATGGAGAACACTCAACCAGAGTCATGTTCTCTTGCGGAAAATACTTCAAAGGTCTAAAATCAGTTTTGGATGCCTTACCGCTCTCATCAACTTTTACAACCATACGAACAAACGCAGCCTTTGCTTGTGAACGAAGAAGCGGAGCCTCTACTGTCAACTCCTCTTTAAACTCTCCATGAACCATAGCAAGATACTTCTTTTTCATCTCACGCTCTTGAAACATCATCTTAATTTCACGTTCACTTGTTTTATTTCTAGCACAGAGAACAAGCCCACTTGTCTCCTGGTCAATTCTGTGAGCGATGTTAGCATCCATTCCAAACTGATTTTTCAACTCATCAATGAGAGAGTAGGGTGTTGCTTTTGTTTGAGGATGAATAAGCACTCCACTAGGTTTATCAAAGACTACAAACTCCTCTTCTACATATGTAGGCTCAAGACCTTTAGTAATTGGGTCAAAATATATAAACTCTATCTCCCCCTCAATCTCTCCAGCAGTTTTTAGCATCTTCTCACCATTAACAAGAACTCTACCTTTAGATATAAACCTCTGAGCTTCTCTTTGTGCATACCCCAACTCTTTTATAAGATACAACACCGCTCTCTGTTTCTCTTTAACATACAGTTTTTTCTTTACAAATGGCAAAGCTATTTCCTTACTTTAATCAGTTTTTTACAATATTTTATGTAGAATTAATCACTTAAATTTATGCGAATTTTAGCATAAAACAAAATCATAAAGGTATTATAAATGGTAGAACGTTACGCAAGACCAGAGATGGAAGAGAAGTGGACACAGCATGCAAGATATGCAGCATGGCTGGAAGTTGAAAAAGCAGCTGTAAAGGCTTGGGCTAAACTTGGAAAGATACCTCAAGAGGATGCGGATAAGATTGTTAAAAACGCTACTTTCTCTGTAGAGAGAATAGAAGAGATTGAAGCCGTAACTAAACACGACCTTATTGCGTTTAACACAAGTGTTTCAGAATCACTTGGTGAAGAGTCAAGATGGTTCCACTATGGTATGACTTCTTCAGATGCAGTTGATACTGGTGTAGCACTTCAGATGAAAGCTTCATTAGAGATAATCATCGCTGATGTAAAGATGCTTATGGAGTCTATCAAGAAAAGAGCTGAGGAGCATAAGCTTACTCTAATGGTTGGACGTTCACACGGTATTCATGGTGAGCCAATTACCTTTGGTCTAACACTTGCTGTTTGGTACGATGAGATGGCTCGCCACTTACTTAACCTTGAACAAACAATGGATGTTATAGCTGTTGGTCAAATCTCTGGCGCTATGGGTAACTTTGCTCATGCCCCTTTAGAGCTTGAAGAGTATGCGATGGCTGAGTTAGGTCTCAAACCTGAACCATGTTCAAACCAAGTAGTACATCGTGACAGATATGCAAGACTTGCAACAGCTCTAGCAAGTATGGCATCTTCTATAGAGAAGTTTGCTGTTCAAGTTAGACACCTGCAGAGAACAGAAGTGTATGAAGCTGAAGAGTATTTTGCAAAAGGTCAAAAGGGAAGCTCTGCTATGCCACATAAACGCAACCCTATCCTTACAGAAAACATCACTGGTTTAGCACGTATGATTAGAGCGTATGCTATGCCTGCAATGGAAAATGTTGCTCTATGGCACGAGAGAGATATCTCACACTCTTCGACTGAAAGATTCTGGTTACCAGATGCTTTCATCACTACTAACTTTATGATGCACCGTATGAATAACGTTATAGCCAACCTTACAGTGATGCCTGAAAATATGATGAAGAATCTAAACCTAACAGGTGGATTAGTTTTCTCACAACGTGTTTTACTTGAGCTTCCACTTCAGGGTGTTAGTCGTGAAGATGCTTACAGAATCGTTCAAAGAAACGCAATGAAAGTTTGGGAAGAGATTCAACAAGGTAAAGCAACTACAAATGAAAATGGTGAGTCTCTCTACCTCGGTCACCTTTTAGCAGATGACGAATTAAGAGAGTCACTAAGCGAAGAGCAGATTCGTGAGTGTTTTAACTACGACTACTACACTAAAAATGTAGATAATATTTTCAAACGTGTTTTTAAATAACATCACAAAAAATATCAGCATAGCCATTTGGTTATGCTAAGTATTATATAAAATTATCACTTCTAAAATCCTACAAAAATCTATTAAAAATTAATCACTTTATTTACAAAGTTTAAACTTTTTTAAACTATACTTGCGATAAAATCAATTTACTTTATACAGATTTTTTATGTAATTATTTACCAAATAATTATGTGAAAAATTAAAAAAGTATTTCTCCTTTAGGAAACAATTAATGATAACAATTATAAAACGTAATGGTAGAACTGAACCTCTAGATATTAGTAAAATTCAAAAGTATACATCTGCAGCAGTTAAAGATTTAACTAACGTATCTCAGAGTGAGTTAGAGGTTGATGCACAGATTCTATTTCGTGATGGTATAACATCTAAAGAGATTCAAGAGACACTTATCAAAACAGCAGTTGACAAGATTGATATAGACGCTCCCAACTGGACCTTTGTTGCCTCTCGTCTTTTCATGTTCAACCTATACCATCAAGTAAATGGTTTCACTGGATACTGTTCACTAGAGAAGTATTTTGCTCGTGGAGAGAAAGAGGGTCGTCTTCTTCTTGGACTAGCAGCTCAATATGATCTTGAGAGACTGGAGAAGCACATCGTTCCTGAGCGCGATATGCTCTTTAACTATCTTGGTGTGAAAACGCTTTATGACAGATACCTGATTAAAGATGGAGATTCAAATCCTATAGAACTCCCTCAGCATATGTTTATGGCTATCGCTATGTTCTTGGCTCAGCGTGAAGAGAACAAACACGAGTGGGCTATCAAGTTTTATGACATGATTTCTCAGTTTCAAGTTATGCTTGCAACTCCAACTCTCT
>JAYEMB010000007.1:0-21586 GCA_034717855.1 Campylobacterota bacterium | reverse complement strand
AGATAATACCAGCAGTTTATACTATGAGTATCGGTGAAATAAAGCAGTTTCATTTAAAAGGGACTTGGAGTAATGGTTGTGAGAGAGAGATTACTTTTGATCCAGCAGCAGTTTGGAATTCAGACGACGAAGATACAGTCTCTATGAGAAGTAAAGGCGGAGAGGCTATTGCACATAAGCCAGGAAGTGTACCTCATATAAATGCAAAATACAAAAGTGGTACTTCCACTGCAACAGTTGATGTTGAGTAAGTTTTACATGAGAGTAAAAACGTAATAATAGTTTTTAGTTATGCTTAGAAGTCAAAGCGTTAAAAATAGGTTGCCATTGCAATAATTCAATGTTAAATCATATCGTATTTTAGGGGTTTGTTGGCATAGTGGTACCAGAGAGGGGACTCGAACCCCTAAGCCTTGCGGCGGGGGATTTTGAATCCCCTATGTATACCATTCCATCACTCTGGCTTTAAGCTTGAAATGATAGTGCTTTCTTACTTAAAAGTAAATAACATTTTGTCGATATAACTGCATGGAACTTTTATTGCTAGAAAAATTTAGTAAATAATTGAATAAATAAATATTTTTGTGGAGGTGCATTATGAGAGTTATGTCTAGTATGTACTACGAGAGTCTATATGGCAACAACAACTCAAAACTAAACCAAAAACTTTTTGATGTAAATAAGCAGATTGCTTCTGGTCTTAAGATACAGTATGCAAGTGATGATATAGCTACATTTACTGAGACAATGAGACTTGACAATGAGATAGCGACTCTTGCCCAAGTTAAACAGAGTACTGAGAGTGGATATAAAGTCTCTAATCAAACAGATGTCATTTTGAATGATTTTGGAACAACAATGGATAGATTTAGAACCCTGCTTATTCAAGCATCTAATGATACAAACAGTGATGCTTCTCGCGATGCAATTGCGGCAGAGTTAAGAGGATTAGAAAAACATCTTAAAAACTTATCTAACACTTCTATTAATGGACAGTACCTCTTTTCAGGTTCGGCAGTAGATGTAAAACCTATTAGTGATGATGGTACGTATAATGGTAATGATGTTTCTATGAACTCATTTCTCGGTTCAAACTCACAACAGCAGTATAACTTGACAGGTGCTGATCTATTTTTAGGTGAAGAGATACTTGTGCGGAGGGAAGTTACTACTAATGTACTAAACTCAAACCTCATAGCAAGTTACCCGACTCTCCAGAGTTCTACTGATGCTACAGAGAGTAGCTATTTGACTTCTTCTAATACCATTAGAGATATGATGGGAGACACCGACAGCACTTCCGCAACTGCAAATGATCATTATTTTTACATTAGAGGTGTAAAGAGCGATGGTACTGCGTTTAACCAAAAAATACTACTGAACGATGATGATAAGATTGAAGAGCTTCTGACTCAAATTGGTAATGCTTACGGAAATACTCCAAATTTAAATCTTGTGAATGTTGGAATGAACTCTGTTGGACAGATTGTCATCGAAGATAAGATTAAAGGTTCATCAAAACTTGATTTTCACATGGTAGGAGCTGTAGACTTTAGTGGTGCAGGCGGTGCCGATGTATTGAACATTGACGATTTAGATAGTGGAGAAACAAATTTTGATGTTATTATAAACCCAACCGTAACTCCTCAGTTGTATGTAAAAGAGTTTGTGAGGTCTGGGTTAGTACAGGCCAATTCAGTAAGTAGTGCTGATAATAATATTGAGGGTTTACTTTACGATAGAACAAACTTTACTCAAGATGGCTCAAAACTCTCATCTAACATATCACAAATAGTCAAAGAGACAAATGCTTTTGCAACACCTTCGACTAAAATATCTGAAGTTGCTGACCTTTCACAAGACACAGCTGGAACTCTTGATGGTACACAGCTACTGCTAGCTGGATCCGATACTAATGGTGCTGTGTTTGCGCCTCCTGTTCAGATTGACTTTTTTAACACAGTAAATGGCGGTTCAACATTTTCACTTGATGGAGGTGCAACAAACTACAGTATCTTTGATATGGGTAGTCCCAGAAGTGCTGTAAACGCAGACGACATGACATACCAGCAACTAATGGATGTAATGAGTATGGTGTTGACTGGAAATATTCCAGCTAGTACTGCAACAGATACAGATTATGATCAGGCTGCGTTTGACTCAAAACCTATAGGTGAAACATATCTGAGCTATGATGGTAAAATCCAGTTTCAAGATATGATAAACCAAAACACTCAAGCATCTATCTCTCTTTATGATTCAAATAGTGGGACATTCGCTAACTCTCCAGCAACAACTGACTCTTCAGTTCTCTCTTTTAACTCAAATAATTCCCTGACTGTACGTGATCCAAAAACAGACTTTTTTAAAACTATTGATGAGATGATAATAGCAGTAGAAAATTATAAAAATTATCCAGATGACACTAGTGGAGATATCAGAAACGCAGGAATACAAAACGCAATAGCAATGATGGATGACCTTCAAGATCATGTATCTAGATCACACTCTATAGTTGGTGCTAACTCAAATACTCTTACCAATTCTCTTGAGAGAACTGAGCTTTTAGAGATAAGTACCATGACTCTTCGCTCATCAGTTATAGATACTGATCTAGCAGAAGCATCACTAGAGTTGACTCAGTTGACCCTTAACTACGAAGCTATGCTCTCAACTGTTGGTAGAGTCTCTCAGCTTAGTTTAGTTAACTATCTATAGGCTCTTTTCCCTTTTTTTATTTCCTTTAGCCAAAGTTTTTCATTAGTGGAACATTTTTGGCTATACTTCCCTATAATTACAGACATTTTTAAAGGTAACAGAATTTGAAAGAGACTTTTTTTATTATTATTTTCGGCGTTTTTATATATCTAGGTGTTGCGACTATTTTTGGTGACAGTGAACTCATGGGTAGTTATGGCTCTATTTTTGCATCATATAACCAACTCTACTTCGGATATATATCGTTTATTTACCTTTTTCTTATGCTACTACCTCTATACTTTTTATACAAAAACGCAAGATTTGACTTTAGAGAGGCACAGATATTTATAGCATCAATCCTCCTTTTTCTCTCCACTCTTTTAGCTCAAGCCATGCTTATTGGAGATGAGTACAGAGGTAAGTTTGGAGCAGACTTTGTTGACTTCTTATCTCCCTATATAGGACTTTTTGGTTTATGGATTTTCTGGCTCATAATGTCCCTTATCTCAGTGGTTGTCTTACTTGATAAAAGTACACATGAGATCAGTGCAATTATTATAGACTTCATTAAGAGTAAAATTTCAAACTTTTCGTCCAAAGAGGATAGAGAAGAGGAAGCAGTTGCCAAGATTGTGGAGCCTGTTCAAGAAACTATTGCAGATGAAGTTCCAGAGCCTGTGGCAGAGGAGATTTATATAGATGATCTTCTTGAAGAAGAGAACTTTACTCAAGAGATAGATACGCCTGCTTATCTGAGAAAAAAAGAAGCAACAAAAGAGGGTTTAAAAACAAGGCAAAATCAAAATATCGTGGATATCGCTTCAAAAGTAAAAGAGCAAAATAGTGCACTCATCGTTGATGAACTTGAGGAGAACACTAAACTACTTGAAACTATAGAAAAAGGGAATGTTGAGAAGCCCAAAAACTTCAAGCTTCCTCCTATAAAGTTTTTGCAAAAACCGGACGCTACATCTCATGTTGTTGATGAGAGTGAGGTTGACGACAAGATACGTTATCTCATAGAAAAACTTGCTCACTTTAAAATAGATGGTGACGTTGTTCGCACTTATGCTGGTCCTGTTGTCTCAACTTTTGAGTTTAAACCAGCTGCCAACGTAAAGGTTAGTAAGATTTTAAATCTTCAGGATGATTTAGCGATGGCGCTCTCAGCTGAAACTATCCGTATTCAAGCACCTATTCCTGGCAAAGATGTTGTAGGGATTGAGATACCAAATGATACGGTTGACACTATCTACTTAAGAGAGATTTTAGACTCTAAACTCTTTAAAGAGTCATCATCACCACTCACAATTGCATTAGGAAAAGATATCGTTGGTAAACCTTTTATTACAGACCTTAAAAAGCTTCCACACCTTCTTATAGCAGGAACGACAGGGAGTGGTAAGAGTGTTGGTATAAACGCGATGATTCTGAGTCTCTTATATAAAAACTCTCCTGATCAACTTAGACTGCTTATGATAGACCCAAAGATGTTGGAGTTCTCAACTTACAATGACATTCCACATCTACTTACACCTGTTATCACAAAACCAAAACAGGCTATTGTCGCTTTAAACAATATGGTTTCAGAGATGGAACGTCGCTACGAGCTTATGGCAGAGACGAGAACTAAAAACATAGAAAACTATAATGAAAAAGTTAAAAAAGAGGGTGGTGAACACTTTCCTTTTATCGTTGTAATTATAGATGAACTAGCTGATTTGATGATGACAAGCGGAAAAGATGTAGAGATATCTATAGCTAGACTTGCTCAAAAGTCACGAGCTTGTGGTATCCACTTAATCGTAGCGACACAGAGACCTTCTGTAGATGTTGTTACTGGGCTCATAAAAGCAAACTTACCATCTCGTATATCATACAGAGTAGGGCAGAAAATCGACTCTAAAATTATACTTGACCAGATGGGTGCTGAGTCTCTACTTGGACGTGGAGATATGCTTTTTACTCCTCCTGGTTCTCCTGCACTCGTTAGACTTCATGCACCTTGGGCTACTGAAGGTGAGATTGAGGAAATTGTAGAATTTATAAAATCTCAAAGAGATCCAGATTATGACAAAAGCTTTTTAGTGGAAGAGAATGAAACAACTGCTTCTGGTTCAGGTGAAACATATGAAGAGTTGGACCCACTCTATAATGATGCTAAAAACGTAGTCCTTACTGATAGAAAAACTTCTATTTCATATCTTCAAAGAAAACTTCAGATTGGTTATAACCGTTCTGCTAGAGTTATCGAACAGCTTGAGTCTGAAGGTGTTCTATCTGCTCCAAACGCAAAAGGCATACGTGAAATCTTATAATGAGTAGAGCCTATTTCATTTTCACAAAATATGCTAACTCTTTTAGTGTTCGTGTGAAAAACCTTGAAGAGCTTTCAGTTGAGCAGATACAAGAGATTCAGAGTTTTGTATCTGCGAGAAAGGGCGTCTTTGATTTTAATAACTATATATTTAGTATTCAAAAAAAGATAGAGTTTGAAGAATTTTGCAAACTCATAGAGAGAAGCAGTATTGATGCCTACTCTGTAGAGAATATCATAGAGTCCAAATTCCAAGCGAGAGTAGGTTTTGGTCAATATAAGGGCATGTATTATAGTGAACTCCCCGACTCTTATATGCTCTGGTTAAAAAACAACTATAGGGGTCAAGAGAGAGACACTATAGATGAAGAGCTCAATAAGAGAAAACTATAACTCCTTAGGCCCTATCATATTTTCTGGTACTACCCATGCTTTGAACTCATCCTCGGTTAAAAGCTTTAATCCTAAAGCAGCCTCGAGTAGCGTTGAGCCATCTTGGTGTGCTTTTTTAGCTATTTTTGTCGCATTATCATACCCTATATGAGAGTTAAGCGCTGTTACTAGCATAAGTGACTCATCTTTTAATTTTGCTATTTGCTCTTTGTTAGCCCTAATTCCCACTATACATCTATCTGTGAAACTATTACAGCCATCACTTAGAAGATTAATAGACTGTAGTAGGTTATAAATCATAACAGGTTTAAAAACATTGAGCTCAAAATGACCATTTGAACCAGCAATAGAGATTGTTGTGTTGTTACCCATCACTTGTGCGGCAATCATTGTAAGTGCTTCAGCCTGAGTAGGGTTTACCTTTCCAGGCATTATGGATGAACCAGGTTCATTTTCGGGTAAACTAATCTCACCAATACCACATCTTGGACCTGAGGCCAAAAGTCTGATGTCATTTGCAATCTTCATCAAACTTACTGCGACCGTATTCAGAGCACCACTCGCTTCAACGATAGCATCATGAGCTGCTAATGATTCAAACTTATTTTCTGCGCTAATAAATGGCAATTTAGTTGTTCTTGCCACCTCTTTTGCAAATGCTTTATCAAAGCCTTTAATGGTATTGAGTCCAGTTCCTACAGCGGTACCTCCTTGAGCAAGTTGATACAGAGCAGGCAGAACTGTATCAACCCTGCGTACTGCGTTTTTCATCTGAGCAGCATATCCTGAAAACTCTTGACCCAGACTAAGGGGAGTTGCGTCTTGAGTATGCGTTCTCCCAATTTTAACAATACCTTTAAATGAATCTACTTTTTTATCTAATTCATTTTTCATATGCTTTAGCGCAGGTAATAAATGGCTTGTAATTTCAACTACGGCAGCTATGTGCATTGCTGATGGAAAAGTATCGTTTGATGATTGCCCCATATTACAGTGATCATTTGGGTGTACGGGCTCTTTTGAGCCAATCTCTCCACCCAAAATTTCAATAGCACGATTTGCTATCACTTCATTGGAGTTCATATTTGTTTGCGTTCCCGAACCTGTCTGCCACACTGAGAGAGGAAAGTGCTTATCAAGCTTGCCCTCAGCAACTTCACAAGCTGCTTTAACAATTGCATCTCCTAGTTCACTGTCTAAAACACCAAAGTCTATATTAACTTGTGCGGCTGACTTCTTTACAACACCCATTGCTGAGATAAGTGCCTTTGGCATTGTCTCTGTACCAATAGGAAAGTTAATTAATGAGCGAGCTGATTGTGCCCCGAAGTACATATCAGTTGGAACTTTTAAATTACCAAAAGAGTCACTCTCTATTCTGTAATCCTTCATGATATCTCCTTTGCTTCAAGTATAAATAATTTTTATATAACTATAGGTAATATATGAACTATATAAATAATACTTAAGTCTTTATTTATGCAAAAATTGTTTTATTAAGATTAAAAAACAATTTTTTACTGATTTACATGTTACAAATATATACAATGTTAAAATAAAAGCTTTTTATTGTGTTTAGATTTGTAACACACACGAAGCAGATTGAAATTCTTTAGATATAATTCTATAAATTAAAATAACAGGAATGAAATATGGCATTTTTAGAAGATTATAAAGCTCACGTTGCTGAACGTGAAGCACTTGGTGTACCAGCACTAGCACTATCAGCTACACAAACAGCTGACTTAATCGAGTTAGTTAAATCTAACTGTACTGATGAGTTACTAGACTTACTTACAAATCGTGTAGCACCTGGTGTTGATGATGCGGCACAAGTAAAGGCAGCGTTTTTAAATGAAATCGCGGCTGAAAATATTACTGTTGCAGCAATTTCTCCTGTAAGAGCAGTTGAAATGTTAGCTATGATGCTAGGTGGATTTAATGTTCTTCCTTTAGTTCATGCTTTATCTTCAGCAAACGCAGAGGTTGTTGAAGCTGCTGTTGTAGCATTAAGCGCTACTCTTTTAGTTTACGATGCATTTAATGATGTTGAAAAACTTCATAAAGATGGTAATGCAGCAGCAACTAAAGTTATGACTTCATGGGCAAATGCTGAGTGGTTTACTCATAAACCAGCAATCGCTGAAGAGATTACTGTAACTGTTTATAAAGTTCCAGGTGAAACAAATACTGATGATCTTTCTCCAGCATCAGAAGCGTTTACACGTTCAGATATCCCTTTACATGCAAACTCATTACTAATTAACAGAATGGATAATCCATTAGATACTCTTAAAGAACTTAAAACAAAAGGTCACCCAATTGCTTATGTTGGTGATGTTGTTGGTACTGGTTCATCAAGAAAATCTGGTGTTAACTCTGTTCAATGGCACATGGGTGTAGATATTCCAGGTGTTCCAAACAAACGTACTGGTGGTGTTGTTCTTGGTAACACAATCGCTCCAATTTTCTTTGCTACTTGTGAAGATTCTGGTGCTCTTCCAATAGAACTTGATGTTTCTAAAATGGAGACTGGTGATGTTTTAACTCTTCTCCCTTATAAAGGTGAAGCAATTATTAATGGTAAAACTGTTGCTACATTTAAACTAAACCCTAATACTATTACTGATGAAGTACAAGCTGGTGGTCGTGTTCCATTAATTGTTGGTCGTGGTCTTACTTCTAAAGCTCGTGCAGTTTTAGGTATGGGAACTTCTGACGCATTTTTAACAGCTGAGCAACCTGCTGATACTGGTAAAGGTTATACACTTGCTCAAAAAATGGTAGGTAAAGCTTCTGGTCTTGCTGGTGTTCGTCCAGGTATGTACTGTGAGCCAGAGATGAATACTGTTGGTTCTCAAGATACTACAGGACCAATGACAAGAGATGAGATTAAAGAACTTGCAGCACTTGGTTTCAATGCTGACCTTGTACTTCAAACTTTCTGTCACACAGCGGCATATCCAAAACCATCTGATGCAGAGATGCACGCTAACTTACCAGCGTTTATCTCTAATCGTTCTGGTGTTGCTTTACGTCCAGGTGATGGTGTTATCCACTCTTGGTTAAATAGAATGGTCCTTCCAGATACTGTTGGTACTGGTGCGGATTCTCATACACGTTTCCCAATTGGTATCTCTTTCCCTGCTGGGTCTGGTGCTGTTGCGTTTGCTGGTGTTACTGGTTCTATGCCTTTATCTATGCCTGAGTCTGTAAAAGTAGTTTTTTCAGGTGAAATGCAACCAGGTATCACTCTACGTGACCTTGTAAATGCCATTCCTTATGTTGCTATCCAACAAGGGCACTTAACAGTTCCTAAAGAGGGAAAAATCAATGTATTTGCTGGTAGAATCTTAGAGATTGAAGGTCTTCCTGATCTTAAAGCTGAGCAAGCGTTTGAGCTTTCTGATGCTTCTGCTGAGCGTTCTGCTGCTGCATGTACAGTTCTTCTAAATAATGAACCGGTTATCGAGTATATTAAATCAAATGTAACTCTACTTAAAGCTATGGTTAAAGATGGTTATGCTGATGCTACAACTTTAGAGCGTCGTATTGGTAAAATGGAAGATTGGTTAGCTAATCCTACACTAATGAAACCAGATGCTGATGCAGAATACGCAGCGGTAATCGAAATCGATTTAAATACTATCACTGAGCCAATCCTAGCTTGTCCAAATGACCCAGATAACGTTAAACTTCTTTCTGAAGTAGCTGGTACTAAACTTGATGAAGTATTCTTAGGTTCTTGTATGACAAACATCGGTCACTACCGTGCAGCTGGTGAAGTTATGAGAGGTGAGACTGGTCATAATGTTGAAAAATTCTGGATTGTTCCACCAACTAAAATGGATGAGCAACAACTAATCAACGAAGGTTATTATGAAGTTTATCAAGCGATTTCAGCACAGACTGAAATTCCTGGTTGTTCATTATGTATGGGTAATCAAGCATCAGCTCGTGAAAACTCAACAGTATTCTCAACATCAACTCGTAACTTTAACAACCGTCTAGGTAAAGGTACTCAAGTTTATCTTGGTTCTGCTGAGCTTGCAGCTTTATGTGCAAAACTTGGTCGTATTCCAACTGCTCAAGAGTATATGGATGTTGTTCCTGCTAAACTTGCTGGTAAAGAAGATAAAGTTTACAAATACCTAAACTTTAACGAAATCGAAGGTTATGCATTAGAACCACGTACAACTGCTGAAGAAAAATACGGAATTACTGTTAAACCAGTTTAATTCAAAATATTTACATAACGGTGTAGTTTCTACACCGTTATAGTTAAGCCTCAAAAAAACTTCCTAAAACTTGCACCACTCTTTATAATATAAGTTATTGTTACTAAGTATACTTCTAAAATTTACAAATAGTTCTAAGTAAAAATTTTAAAACTTTTTAAGGTCTAAACTGGTTATAGTATGGGATTAGATAATTTTAAAGGACTAACATGAGTAGATTGGATATAAAAACGCATATGAAACTTTTAAAAGAGGCTAGAGCGTACTTTAAGGATGTTAAGCCGGTAGAAAAGTTTGAGCTAGAGAAAAAACAAGAACCTATTGTCTTGACCCAAGAGCATATTGCTGAGTGGCTTGAAGTTTTTTACGAGGATCGTATTCGATTAGATGGCTGTAACTTTGCTACAGTAAAAAGATAGACTGATATATGGAGAGTCTTAAGATTGTATGTCATGAATGTGCTAGTGTCAACTCTATCCAAACGCAGATAGGTGTTGAAATACATAACTGTCTGCAGTGTTTAGAAGATTTGGATTACCCTTTTCCTATTGAAGTTACTGATGAGAAATGTGCGATACATATAGCAGAGGACGATACACCCATTTTAGTGGATTTTTACTCAACCACATGTGGACCGTGTATGGCAATGTATGATGACTATGAAGATGCGGCTTTAGGATTCTCTTTAAAAGTTAGATTTCTTAAGATAAACGCCGATAAATTTCAAGAAGTTGCTAAAGAGTATGGTGTTAGCGCACTTCCTACTATTATCGCCTTTAAAAACGCAAAGGAAGTGAATCGCATAAGTCGTCAACTCTCTCAAGCAGAACTTAGCTTATGGGCTCAAAGCCTATAAGCCCTATTGAATCTCTCCTGCATTCATGGTAAACTCCTTTAATAATTATCATTTTACAGCTTTCAATTACAAAGATGCAATTGAAAGTTTTTTCTTACTCTTAACAAAGTACCGCAAACTACTCTTTGAGCAACATTGTTATTTAAAAATAGCTATGTACAATCCTCTATTAAAACTAAAGGATTCTTATTGAATAACAACTCAGAAGCAGTAACCGTAAACAAAAAACAGGCGTATCATAACTGTGAAATGACTTTTTGTTTTTACTATGAAAGTGCGAAAAGTGATTTTAAAGTAACAAAAAAACAAAAATATAAAATTTATACGACTGCAAAAGAGCTTGAACTTCTAAATGAAGCGCTAAATATTTTCCAAGCAGAGGGTTTTAAGGATGCATATCTTTTATACACTCAAGAGGTAGATGGCAGTCAAAAGTATCCTGAATTTGTAATGAAATACACAGACTCGGTTAATATAGCAAAAGCTCTGCAATCAGCAGCAAATGATGAAGATAGCTTAACGCAACTTAGCGAGTACTGTCTAGAGATAGCTCCAACTTATGAAGATGATTTTAGAATAAATAAACAGATTGATTCTGTTACTATTGATACTCAAACAAGGGAAGTAAAAGGGTATAGTGACCTAAAAGAGTATCTATTAAAGCAGGCTATTAATAATTAAGTAGTAAAATATAGTAATTTCACATGGGGATAGTTATGACTGATATAAAAGAGATACTGCCTTTTACAAAAAAACTTTCATTGCTATATATAGATGAGGATCAGGAGTTTCTCAGAAATATCACTACTCAACTCTCAAAGATTTTTGCTAGTGTTGATGATGCAAATGACTCGGCAGTAGGTATAAGTTATGCAAAACTAAATACATATGACTTAATTATTGTTGATAGTGTCTCATCAATTATGAATGTTAATCAACTGATTGAAAATTTAAAATCATTAAACAAATATCAAGATATTATTATTACAAGTAAAGAGACATCTAGTGAAAAAATTTTAGAATTTTATGAATCAAACCCTAGTGCTTTCATTAAAAAACCTTTTACGGTAGAGCTTTTACTAGACTCGATTTACACTGTTTGCTCTAAGTTGCACCATGACAGAAGCTATGTTGATACACAAGTAGAGGAAGGTTCTACCTTAGAGTTAGCAAAACTTAACGAAGAACTTCTTTATGAGCGAAAACGCATAGGTCGATTTATGGCCAGCGAAAAAAAGCTCAACGAAAAGATAAAGCTTTATGAGAATGATATACATATAAATAAAAACATCCATGAGTTAACAAAACTTCCGAGTAAATATGCACTACAGAGTGCTTTAAATGGAGATGTTCAATCTCTTATGTACATCAATATAGACTATTTTGATTTTATAAATACAATATACGGAATGGGAAAAGCAAATATACTCTTAAAAGAGTGCGCAAAGAGACTCAATATGTTTCTTCCTAGAAACGCGGAACTTTTTCACATCACAGCTGATGAGTTTGTTATATTGATAGACAACCCAACTAAAGACCAGGATATGCTCCTCTCAAAACAGATACAAGCACTGTTCAAAGAGGCTCCTATTGAATTTTTAGAGCATAATCACTATGTCGTTTTCTCTATCGGTATTGATAGAGGAGAAGGCAAGAAACTATTTATACATGCTAAGTCTGCTTCAAAAGAGGCGAGATACTTCGGTGGAGACCAAGCTATTGTATACTCCAAAGAGTCTGAATATATTCAAGAACAGAGAGAGAGTCTCTATTGGATAGGTATCCTCAAAAAAGCATTTGAAGATGATAAAATATTTACATACTATCAGCCTATCATAGATAACAACAATCCAGATAATAAGCACTATGAGGTACTCTGCAGAGTAAAAGATGACAATGATAACTTAGTGGACGCTGATAAGTTTATCAACAGTGCAAAACTAGTTGGACTTATAACGCAGATTACAAGAACTGTGATAGATAAGACATTTAAGCTCTTTAAAGGGAATGAGTATAACTTTTCTATCAATATAAGCATGTATGATTTGCGTGAAGGTTACTTAGCTGACTTCTTGGATTATAAATGTAAAAAATATGGAGTCTCATCCAGTAGAGTTCATTTAGAAATAGTTGAAGATATAATAATAGCAAAATACGCAGAACTAGACAAGCAGATACTTACGCTCAAAGAGAAAGGCTATCATGTAATTATTGATGACTTCTCTACAGATAAATCAGCATACAATCGTATGTTTGATCTTAAAGCTGAGTTTGTAAAAATAGATGGTAGCTTTATAAGAGATATAGACAAAAGCAAAACCAATCTAGTTATTGTTCAAAGCATAGTGCAGTTTGCGAAGAAAATGGGAATTAAAACTATGGCTGAGCATATTGAGAATGAAAGAGAGTATGAAATAGTTAAGAAGTTAGGAATAGACTACGCACAAGGATACCTTTTAGGTAAGCCATCCCCTGCACTATAGATTAATCTCTTATGATATCATACTCAAGAGGTATTTTCACTATAAAAATATCCTGAGAAACTTTATGATTCTTTTTTTGTTTACTAAAAGAGATATTTACTTTATTCTCAAACTCATCTAAATAGGATATTGATTTAATCATTGAGTCCTCTAACAATATTGTATATTTTGATGAATTAAGTGTAGCAATATACTTCTTGTCTGTTATTTTTTTTGCCTTTTGCATCATATTAAAAAAGTCAAAATCTGAAGCAATTCTTCTAATGATTGCCTGTTCTATATTTGGTTCTATGACTGTTACTCTATCCGCAGTAATGTAGACATCTTTCTCTATAGGATTTTTATAACTCCATAGGGCATATTGTGGTTTAGACGCAACGATAGACCCGCTATAGCTTAGCTTTTTACCTTTGTCGTCAGTAACAACCTGATTAAAATCAGCCTCAAAGCTGTCCATATCTAGAGCAGAAGATAGGAGTAAACTAGTTAGTGTAAATAGTAAAAATAGCTGTTTCATTTCTTTCCTTTATCTTGAAATTATAACAGAGAGACTGTTTACATATTATTTAATATAAATATGGAAGAAAATCATTTTTTCTTTTTATAGTTTTTATAATAATATATATGGTAAAATCATTTCAATTTCAATAACTACTATATAGTAAATTATATAGTAGTTTAACTAGGGTTTAGAATGCTACAAGCATTAATGGGTAAAATTTTTGGTACATCAAATGATCGTGAGTTAAAAAAATACTCAAAAAGAGTAAAGAAGATAAATGCACTAGAGGCTCAGTATGAAGCCCTAAGTGATGATGAATTAAAAGCTGCGTTTGAAGAGCTTAAAAATAGTGTTTTAAAAGAGGAAAAAACTTTAACAGACGCCTTAGAGGACTCTTTTGCTATCACAAGAGAAGCAGGAAAAAGAGTTCTCAACATGAGGCACTTTGATGTTCAACTTATCGGTGGTATGGCTCTTCACGAGGGTAGAATTGCTGAGATGAAAACAGGGGAGGGTAAAACCCTTGTTGCCACTCTTGCTATAGTCTTAAACGCAATGACAGGTAAAGGCGTTCACTTAGTAACAGTAAATGACTATCTCGCCAGTAGAGATGCTAGTGAGATGGGACCTCTATATAACTTCTTAGGCTTTAGTGTTGGTGCAATACTAGAGGACTCAAACGATCAAGAAGCAAAGAAAGCTGCTTATGAGTGTGACATTACCTACGGTACAAATAATGAGTTTGGATTTGATTATCTAAGAGACAACATGAGTTACTCAGCAGACCAAATGGCTCAGCGTGGACACAACTTTGTTATAGTTGATGAAGTTGACTCTATTTTGATTGATGAAGCAAGAACACCACTTATAATATCTGGTCCAACAAATAGAAGTATGCAAGATTACTCTGATGCAAACGCAATTGCTCTTAAACTTACCAAAGACGAACATTTTACAGTTGATGAAAAAGACAAAGTAGTTCTTATAACAGAAGAGGGGATTACAAAAGCAGAAGAGCTGTTTAAAGTTGAAAACCTCTATAGTGCAGAAAATGCATCTCTGCCTCACTCACTTGATCAAGCCCTAAAAGCAAACTATCTTTTTGAAAAAGATGTAGATTATGTTGTAAATAGCGGTGAAGTTGTTATTGTTGATGAGTTTACAGGGCGTTTAAGTGAAGGGCGTCGTTTCTCTGAGGGTCTTCACCAAGCTCTAGAAGCCAAAGAGGATGTTGAAGTAAAAGAGGAGACACAAACTCTCGCAGATATTACATTTCAAAACTACTTTAGAATGTATGACAAACTAGCAGGAATGACTGGTACTGCTGAAACTGAAGCTACTGAGTTTGCTCAGATATATCTACTCGATGTTGTCTCTATTCCTACTAATATCCCTATCACAAGAAAAGATTTAAATGATCTTATCTACAAAACAGAAGAGGAGAAGTTCTCCGCTGTTATCAATACAATTAAAGAACTTTCTAAGACAGGACAACCAGTTCTAATAGGAACAGCCTCAATAGAAAAATCTGAAGTTCTACACGAGGTTCTTAAAAAACAGAAGATTGCACACACAGTGCTAAACGCAAAGAATCATGAACAAGAGGGTGAGATAATCAAGTCTGCTGGTGCTAAAGGTGCTGTAACTATTGCAACAAATATGGCAGGACGTGGTGTTGACATTAAAGTAAATGACGAAGTAAAAGCTCTTGGCGGTCTCTATATCATAGGTACTGAGAGACATGAAAATCGTCGTATAGATAATCAGCTTCGTGGACGTTCGGGTCGTCAAGGTGATGCAGGTTGTACACAGTTTTATCTATCACTCGAAGATAATCTACTTCGTATCTTTGGTTCTGATAAGATTAAGTCTATCATGGAGAGACTTGGCGTTGAAGATGGTGAATATATAGAGTCTAAAATGGTGACTCGTGCAGTTGAAAAAGCTCAGAAAAAAGTTGAAAACATGCATTATGAAGGGCGTAAGCAGATTGTTGAGTACGATGATGTAGCAAACGAACAGAGAAAGATTGTTTATAAATTTAGAAATCAACTTTTTTCAAAAGAGTATGATATTGGTACTAAGATAGATGAAGTTAGAGCAGAGTATATTAAACATATTTTCATGATATCTGAAATATTTGACGGTGGAGCGAGAGAAGATTTTAACCTTAAAAAGGTAGCTGAACTCTTAAAAGAAGAGCTTAACTTTGACCTAGAGACTGATGCTCTATCATCTATGGATTATGAAGAACTACTGGAGAATATCATCTCTCTACTTAAAGAGGCTTACGATAATAAGATGAGCGCTCTTGAGAGTGAAGTTCGCATAGATATTGAAAAAGAGTTCTATCTAAAAGAGCTAGATAATGCTTGGAGAGAGCACCTCTATGCGATGGACAACATGAAAACAGGTATTAGGCTTCGTGCGTATAATCAAAAAGATCCTCTTGTTGAGTATAAAAAAGAGAGTTATAGTCTTTTCTCTGAACTAATCAATGATATTAAATTCAACACAATTAGAACACTTCAGATTATTCAGTTTAAAGTTGAATCTGCCGAAGAGGAAGCCGCAAGAATTGCCCAAAAGTTAGCTGCAGAAAAAAAGATAAAAGAAGCGGCAAGAATATTTAACCACTCAAACGCACAGAGTGAAGAGCCTATTTCTGAGAAAAAAATTGCTCGTAACGATCCATGTCCTTGTGGCAGTGGTAAAAAATACAAACAGTGCTGTGGTAAAAGCGGTCCAAAAAAAGGTGCATTTGCTTCTTGAAAACATCCATAGTTCCATACCTGGTAAAAAGATTTCTGCGATTTGATAAAGATCAGCCATTTATCTTTTTATCTGCTCTACTTGCGTTTTTAGGTATTACGCTAGGTGTAACTGTTCTCTTAATTGCTATGGCTCTGATGAACGGTTTCGATAAAGAGTTTAGAAAAAAACTCACTATTATGAACTATCCCCTAACTATCGTGCCTAAATTTTATGGCTCCGTAAATGAGAACCTGCTTATGGACTTGGAGACAAGATTCCCTGACCTCAAATTCAGCCCATACGTTCAGTCAGCCATTATGGCAAGAAGTGGAACAAAGCTTGAAGGTGGTTATCTGTTTGGTGTAAATTTTAAAGATGAAGCGAAAGTAAACAGTGTGTTAAACGCAGCTATTGAACAGAAATCTTTTAATAAATTTGATGTTCTAATAGGTAAAAGTCTTAAAGAAGAGTTCGATATTTATCATGATGACAGATTGATGTATATTTTTACTCAGGTTGAGCCAGGTGGACTCTCTGTAACTCCTAAAATTAAGAGATTTAAAGTCAAAGCGATTTTTGATTCTGGCTTGACTGCTTACGATAAAGCGTATAGCTACACAACCTTAGAGTCAATGCAAGCGATGATGCATATGCCATCTAACATTTATGACGGAATACATATTTTTTCAGAGAATCCTCATCAAGATATTCTAGAGATTAAAAAAGAGCTTCCTGTTGGTGCAACAGTTAAGGGATGGTGGGAAGACAACCTTAACTTTTTTGCAGCCTTAGAGCTTGAGAAAGCTTCGCTTTTTATCGTACTAATGCTTATAATTTTAATAGCCTCCATCAACATAATCTCTTCGCTCTTGATGACTGTAATGAACAGAAGAGGGGAGATTGCACTGCTTCTTTCACTAGGAGCTACAACTGCAGAGATAAAAAAAGTGTTTCTCTATTTAGGTATTGTTATTGGAATAGGTGGGATAGTAGCTGGTGTTATATTTGGAATGAGTGGCCTATGGATTTTAAGTACCTTTGACATCGTCTCGCTACCTAAAGATGTCTATCCTACAACAACACTACCTCTTGATTTGAGCCTTAAGGATTTTCTTATGATAGTTTCAGGGGCCTTCGTGATTGTTGTTTTATCTGCTTACTATCCTGCGAAAAAAGCTAGTGAAGTGAATATTTTAACAGTTCTAAGAAACGAATAGCAGCTTTACTTACTGCTGTTGTCCTCTTTTTTCAATAGGTCATAAGGTAGAAGAAGAGCTCTCTTAACAATATTAATCGGAGCAACAAGTATATCTTTTGCTATTAAAGACTTGACTTTTGGATTGCTAAGCTTACCTGTGATGCTCATAGTTGTAGATATTGAATCTTTACCAAATATTACATATCCGACAAGAGGTATTTTAGAGACATTGCTACCAAGATCTGTTTTAAGATTCAGTACAACATCTACTTTATCTTTAGGAATATCAGCAACACCTGAACCAAGGATATCAATCTCTTTTGAATCGAGAAAAAAGTCAGAGATATTAAACACACTATCTTTAGCGTTGAAGTTCATATAAGCACTACTTACTTTTAATCCTGTCTTGCTATATCCAGGCAGGGAGAATGTTGCTAGGGATGGTACAGTATTTACAAAGGCTAAAATATTATTGATCATTTTATAGTCAAGCATAGTGGTATCACTTATATAAAACAGTCCGTCATAGTTTCCTATTTCTCCATTCATAGAAAAGTTAAAATTCCCACCTCTAAATCGAGAGAGAGAAAAAAGATTCTCCATAAAATCATCACCAAAGTTTTCTCCATAGAGATGAAAATTTTTACTGTCTAATTTAAGTCCTGCAAATCCTTTTTTATGTTCTAGTTGTGCAGTCGTGATACTGTTGTGATGTTGAAGTTCTACTTTGTCATAAACAATACGTCTATTATTGCCTAAATAGAGATGAGAGTTCAATGCACCAACTGTTACACTCTTTGCATTGCCTTTTTCTGAAGAGGAGTTTATATCACCAATAGCATCAAGCAGGGCAGATACATTAATCACACTATCTTTTATATTTACTTTGACTCTATCAGTTACTTTGACATTAATTTTATTGTTTATATTTAAAAATGATTTTTTAGAGTTGATCTTACCCTTTATTTTATAGCTGTGCAGAGGAACCCTGTTTTCAACAAGTAGTCCATAAGGGTATTTTATATATGCGTTAAATCTGATTGAAGATTCACTCTCTTTTTTGGAAAAGTTAATATTTCCCTCTTCTAACTTGAAGTTTTGTAAAAACTGAGAATCTTTATATAAAGTGTTTATATCTTTTAGTTTAGCGCTCCATCCGCTCTCAGTAGTGTTAAGTTTTAAACCGAGTTTACTTGAGCTAGCTCTGATACTATTGTTTGCTACAGAAAAAAGGAAGAGTATTTCATCTTTTTCATATAGAGACTGACCTTCATCTTCTATCTTTAAGTTTTTTAATTCAACGGTTCCTGTTTTGTCTATATCGCTATAAGAAGCATTTAGTTGCACTGCAAGCAAGCCATCAATACTAAGGAGGTCAGCATGATTTAAATCAAAGGTGTCACTCCCTATATCTACAGCGAGATTGCTTAAATCAAATTCAGTATCATCTACACTAAAGAGTATATTGCCATGAGAAGATATATGAAGTTTTTCATCGTAAGAGATGTTTAAAGGTGTATAGGATTGGGATAACTCAACTCCTTTATAATTAAGCTTTAGTATATCTGCTCGAAGACTCATCTTCATTGTATCAATTGGTACTGCTCCAGAGATAAAACCAGAACCTATCCCCTCTGCTTCAACATATGTTGCGGGAACTTCGACAAGGAGTTTGTCTAAGTTGAAAGGCACACTTATCTTGTCTATACTTAAAAAAATATCCTTATGTTTCCATTGTGACTTTGTTATGTTTATCGTATCATTATTCGGGTCTATATTATAAACAATCTCTACAGGTAAAGCATTATGCTGAAGAGTTGTGTTGCCAAATCCAATATACTCTGGATTAAAAGTAATTACACCCTTTGATTCTCTAGCGTCAAACCTAACATCAACATTTGTAGTAGCTATATCTTTATATTTTGCCTTCATATTGTCAACAGACACTCTGTTGTTGTTGAGTTTAATATATGCATCAAAAACATCAATATTTAAGCCAAGATAGTCAAAGTTAGCCTTTTTAGCAAAAAAGTCGCCTCGTACATCAACATCTAAACTCATCAAGTCAACAGCAAGTTTAAGGTCTGTGGTGACAGTTCCTTCTTTTTGAAGAAAAGGAAGCTTTATCTTGTATGCGTTTAATATCTTTAGCATCTCTTTATTAAGCTTTCCATCAAAAAGCAGGTAGAGCGTTAAGAGCTCATTTTTTTGTGTAAAGTCAATTTTTAACCAACTTTTATTTAGATACATTCCGTAACTGTAAGCCTCTTTTGGATATATAAATAAAATACCTTTTTTAAACTCAAGAATTGTCTTTTGTGTGTGAATAGAGTCTAATTCTTTATTGTACGTATAGTTCATTTTATTAACGGTAGCTATGACTTTAATATTTTTATACGCCTCATCGATTTTATCAAACTCCACAAAGCCTGTTGCGCTATTAATCGTAGTATGGGACATATCTATTGCATCTAAAGCCCAGTATCTTGCCTCTTTTGGAAGATTTGCTATATTGATTAAGTGAGTTATGTTTTTAACGTCTTTTTTTACTTTGAGTTTGTAGTCAAGCCTATCTGCGTTTGCGCTTAGGAGTATTTGGGTATCTAAGTCATTATTGATATCCATAGACAAATCTGCAAAAACCTCAAGCTTTGGCATATTAAAAAACAGAGTACCGTTTATATCTATTTTTCTTTTTATATCAAGAAAATTATCCACATGGACGTTGAACATATGAGACTCAAAATAGAGAGAACTTTTAAAATAGAAGTCTGGTGAAGAGACAACTAAATAACCCCTCTTTTGATCTTTGTATTTAAACGAAGCCACCATATCATTAAAGATAATCTCTTCAACAGTTATACTTTCAAACCAGCTATCAAGTAGTGAGAGTTGTTTTAAATAGTGCCTAATATCTTCAAGTCTTATCTCCGAACTGTTATCTGTCTCTTTTGTGTTGACAACTATCTCTTTTATGGAAACATCTACTTTTTCATTCCATTTGATGTATAATTGCTTCACTTTAAAATTTGGAAGTGATATACCATCGATATATAACCCATTTTGTAAGATAATAAACGCAGCTGAGAGAGTTAAAAAAATGAATGATAAAAAACTAACAATTGTAAAGTATATTGTTGATATTGTATTGATAACTGTTTTATCGTTCATGTACTACCTAAATAAGCCTATTGAAACTCCGAAGGTACTATACATACCAAAAGGTTCTATTAATCAGATTATAACACAAATGCAGTCTAAAAATTACGAAGTTTCTAAACTAGATTCATTACTTTTACGACTGATCGGCTCCCCTCAAAGCGGATGGATAAATATAGGTGAAATCAGAAGTACGAAAGCTGATTTTTTATATAGACTAACTACCGCTAAAGCAGCACTACAAGATATCACTCTTATTCCAGGTGAGACAACATATATATTTTTAAACCAACTCTCAAATAATCTAAACTTAGATAGAAAAAAACTTCAAAAAGAGTACGACGCCCAATCGAGCATCAAAGAGGGAATGTTTGTTCCAAATACATATAAACTACCAATCGGCATAACAGAAAAAGAGATAATACGTCTTCTGCTTAAGCTCTCAAAATCAAAAATGAAACAGTTTTCGATAAAAGTTTTTGGAAACTATAATGAGACAAAATGGTTTCATTATGTAGCAATCGCTTCAGTGATTCAAAAAGAATCTGCAAATATAGAGGAGATGCCGATAGTCAGTTCCGTCATATACAACAGAATAAAAAAAGGGATGAAACTTCAGATGGATGGCACCCTAAATTATGGAAAATACTCACATATAAAAATAACTCCTAAACGCATCAGGCAGGATACTTCTATATATAATACCTACATACATTCGGGTATCCCAAAGCTACCGGTTTGCAATGTAAGTTTTGATGCAATTAAAGCAGCAATATTCCCTGCAAAAACAGACTATTTATACTTCATGAAGTCTAAAACGGGTAAGCATGATTTTACACGTCACTATTCTACACACTTGCGTAACATAAAGCGTGCTACGAAATGAAACAGAAATTAAACAATAAAGACTTCTGTTCTTAAAGCTCATCATAAATTATAAATCTTAGTGCTATTATTACATTGTAAATTTCCGTAGAGCTATTGCT
>JAYEMB010000006.1:0-6094 GCA_034717855.1 Campylobacterota bacterium | reverse complement strand
GCTCAACAAATGAGTCCCACGCTCCACAGTTTGTACACTTTCCCATCCATTTTGGAGTGGTTAATCCACAGTGTTGACACTCAAAAAGTACTTTTTTCTTAGCCATAGTTATTACGCCTTATGCTTTATAATGAAGATATTTTACTGCGTTTTAAGAGGAGGGGGTAAATATGTGGCAAAATGCCATATATTTAAAGAAGCTGCGTTTTTACTCCTCTTCTACAAAAAGAGCATCGAGCAGACCATCAACAAACTCATACTTGTCAAATGGTGTGAGGTTCTCTGGTTGTTCACCAGTTCCAACGTAGAGTATAGGTAGCTCAAGCGCGTAAGCAATACTGAAGATGCTACCACCCTTAGCTGTTCCATCTAGTTTTGTGATGATAATACCGTCTATTCCTATCATCTCATTAAAGGCTTTTGCTTGAGCAATCGCTGAGTTACCCTGCGTTCCATCTATGATGAGTATAGTTCTGTGGGGTGAGCCGGGGTGTGCTTTGTCACAGATACGATTGATTTTTTTGAGCTCATTTGCTAGGTTTGTTTGTGTGTGAAGACGACCAGCTGTATCGATGATGACATTGTCAAAACCTTTTGATTTCGCTGAGTCTATTGTGTCATAAGCAACTGCTGAAGAGTCATGCCCCTGTTTAGAAGATACTATAGGTATGTCAAGTTTTACAGACCACTGTGTAAGTTGTTCGATGGCTGCTGCTCTAAAAGTATCTCCAGCTCCGAGAATAACTTTTTTTCCCTCATTTTTATAACGCTGTGCGAGTTTAGAGATAGTGGTAGTTTTTCCTGCACCGTTAACACCAACTATAAGTTCAACAAAAGGAGCTGTAAATTCCGGCTCTTTATAAGTGGTGTATGCAAGTGTGGCTAAAAGTTTTGAGCGAAGTATTTCACGCGTAATTTTCTCTTGATAAGTCTGCTCTAAAATTATCTCCACTAAGTCGTACTCAACATCTGCTTCAAGCAGAATGTCTTCGAGTTCATCCTTTGTAAATGATATTTTTTTCTTTGGAGCAACTGTTTTTATCGCTTGAACAGTCTTAGATAGAGATTTTTTTATGAACCCAAACATCTATATTCCTAAGGCTCTTTTGATATCACTCTCAACAAACTCTTCTTCTATAGCACCTACGTAGTGATTTATAAGTTTTCCATCTAAGTACATTGCCATTAATGGAATAGGAAATCTTTCACCAACTTCCAAACTTTTTGCTATTGCATCTACTAAACGGCGATTCTCTGAAGAGTTTACAAGTACATATTGTGCATCATACATCTTTCTAAACTCTAGGAGTTTCTCATTTGAGATATTATCTTCAATCGTAATACCAACAATTACCAGTTCATCTTTGTATTTTGCTTGAAGAGCACTCAGATGAGATGCTGCAGCTTTACATGGAGGGCACCAAGTTGCAAAAATATCAAAAATAATGACTTTCCCTTGAGCGTTTTCTAGGACAAAACCACCTGCTTCTTTTTTAGCGATATATTGAGTGCCATCTACTGCAGTGAGTACATACTCATTTGTTGCAACCATATCATTTGCACTGTTCTCGGCGTCACTAGAACAAGCTTGAAAAAATAGAGTAATTGTAAGTAAAGTTGTTAGAATCGAAGTTTTTAGCATGAAGTTATATACCTTTATCTGTTTTAATGTTAAAATATCTGAAATTATATCTTAAAGATTTTATATGGCTCTTACAAAAACTATATTTAGACAAAATTGTCTGCAAAAGCTCAGCAAAGCTTCAAAGCATAATCGCTTGTATCGTAACTCTCTATTAAATAGGCGTTTGTTCAGTGAGCTCAAAGGCTTGAAAAATAAAAAAATACTACTCTATTACCCTTTGCAAACTGAAGCAAATATTTTGAAAGTTCTCACAAAAATGAGACAAAAAAATGAGGTTTATATCCCATTTATGCAAGGCGAAAGTTTTAAGATGGTACCATTTAGATTGCCGCTTAAGAAAAAAAAGTTTGGAATTTTTGAAGCAGGTAATACAAATAGAAAAATAAATAAAATTGATATAGCTGTCGTTCCTATAGTTGGAGTGGATGGAAATTTACAAAGAGTTGGTTTTGGAAAAGGGATGTATGATCGTTTCTTTGAAAAGTTACAAAAGAGACCATATACTATTTTTATACAACAAGAATTTTGTTACACAAAAGAGTCTATTTGCGACTCATATGATGTCGTAGGAGATATACTTTTAACGCCAACCAAGGTGATGGCTAGAGTCAAAAAGAGGAAATAACAGATGTTAAACGAGATACTACTAGGCGGTGGAATTGCCACTGTTAGTGGGGTTATCGGTTTTTTCATCTCTAAAAAGTTAACGGGTGCAAATTTTGATGTTTATACTGAGCAGGCAAAAGCAAAAGCAAATGCGATAGAGAATGAGGCTCAAACACTTTTAGAACGTGCTCATATAAAGTCTCGTGAGATTGAACTAGAGGCTACAAAACAGTATGAAAGTGCAAAAGAGAGAGCAAAAGCAAATCTGCACCAAAGAGAAGATGACTTAATAAGAAAAGAGCAGAGCTTCGAGCGTTATAAACAGAGCGAAGAAGAGAAAATACATACCCAAAGTGATGCTATTAAGTCGAAAAAACTTAATTTAGAGAGAAATGAAAAATCTTTAGACTCCCTAAAAAACAGATATGAGAGTAAGATGGATGAGGCTGTGCATGCGATAGAGCATTGTGCAGGGATGACGAAAGAAGAAGCAAAGAGTGCACTCTTAAGTAAAATAGAAGAGAAGTCTCGAGCTGAGATTTCTCACATAGTAAGACGTTATGAAAATGAGGCTAGAAATGAGGGTGAGCGAAAAGCAAACTACATTTTAGCTCAGGCAACAAGTAGATTTGCTGGAGAGTTTGCATCTGAGAGATTAACAAACTTGGTTCATCTTCAAGATGATGAGCTAAAGGGTCGTATTATTGGTAAAGAGGGTAGAAATATTAAAGCCCTTGAGACACTTATGGGTGTTGATATCATTATAGATGATACACCAAACGCAATCCTTGTAAGTAGTTTTAATCTCTATCGTAGAGCTATAGCGACTAAAACGCTACAGCTGCTCATAGAAGATGGAAGAATACAACCAGCAAGGATTGAGGAGATATTTCAAAAAGTTTCAGATGAGTTTGAAGCCGGAGTTCTCAGAGAGGGTGAAGAGCTTATCTCGGATATGAAGATAGGTGTCATGCATCCTGAGCTAGTCAAGCTTATAGGACGACTTCGCTATAGAGCAAGTTATGGGCAAAATGCTTTAGCGCACACTCTTGAGGTTGCTCACTTGGCTGGGATTATGGCAGCTGAGATGGGAGGAGACCCAGTTCTTGCAAAAAGAGCAGGGCTTCTTCACGATATAGGTAAGGCTTTGACACATGATCACGATGGAAACCATGTTGATTTAGGTGCAGAAATTTGTAGTAGATACAATGAAGATGTTGTCGTTATAAACGCAATCTTTGCTCATCATGGACAAGAGGAGATCAACTCTGTAGAGTGTGGAGCAGTCTGTGCAGCAGATGCACTTTCAGCTGCACGTCCTGGTGCAAGAAGAGAAGTTCTGGAGAGTTTCTTAAAACGTGTAACTGAGATTGAAGACATCGCTTCACAACATACAGGTGTGAAACAGGCTTATGCGATAAACGCAGGTCGTGAAGTGAGAGTAATAGTAAACGCAACACTGGTAAATGATGATGAATCTGTTTTAATGGCGAGAGAGATAGCTAAAGAGATAGAGGATAGAGTTCAATACCCTGGTGAGATAAAAGTAAATGTTATACGTGAAAGCAGGGCTATAGAGTTCGCTAAGTAGCTTTTGCTACTTGCGTTTGTTGCTAAGTAGCAACTTTTGCCTTTAATAAGGCAAACTTTAGAAGCCACAGCGGCTCAAGCGAAGTAAAATAAACTCTGTTTATTTTGCGGACTTAACAATAGTGACAACTACTGCCCCTCTTAAATCCCCGAGTTCATAATTGTTAGCACTATCTATAGGATACCTCTTAGCGATTGCTCTTCTGATTTCCACATCTTTAATTACTCCATGACACTCTAAACACGCTTTATTATCTATAAAAATAGGTTTGTAGTATTTAAATGTTTTTTCATCTACCTGCTCAACTAACTGCTTTGGCATAATCACATTTGAGCTTTTTAATTTTGCAAAAGATTCTAAAACAGCTAGTTCGTTATCTTTAGGAGAGTTAGCAGGGTTTCTATATTTTGCACTTATGCGTTTCACTGTTACACCCTTTGGAAGTTTTTTATTTACTTTTTGAGTGATATTATAAGCTTCATCTGCACAAAAATTCAAGGCTTTCATTGCACCACCTTTTTTTAACTTGCTTTTCATCTTCTTACCAAGTGTTTGAATGAGTAGTTTTGAGCCTCTCTCGCCCATTTTTATTACCTTGTTCAGTTCTGAACTCTTTTTATCTTGGGGAGCCCCAAATAACAGGCTTGAGCTGAGTGCAATAAGTGTTATTGATTTTAAAATGTACATAAGTTCTCCATTTCTATTATTAAGAATATTTATAACTATAGCAAAATATCTAAAAAGTTTTACAAAAAGTCTCTTCTATTATAAAAATTTAATGCAAGTTTGACTATAATTTCGTAATTTAATTTTAGACAGGGAGCTCTTCTATGCCAGAATTGTTTACATTTTTCGGTCTTATTTCTCACGATAAGACTTTTATCTATTTAACGCACATGGTGCTATCAGCTGGTCTTGCACTACTATTAGTTAGAGTTGCAATGTCAAACTTACAGTTAGTTCCTAAGGGTTCTCAAAACTTAATGGAAGCGTATGTCGGTGGTGTTTTACAGATGGGTACCGATGTTATGGGTAAAGAAAACGCTCGTAAATATCTTCCACTAATAGCTACAATCGGTCTTTTCGTTGCAATTGCTAACTTAATCGGTATAGTTCCAGGTTTTGAAGCTCCTACTGCGTTTTTAGAGATGCCTCTTACGCTTGCATTAGTTGTATTTGTTTACTATAACTATGTTGGTATTAAAGAGCAGGGTGTTATCAAGTATTTCAAACACTTCATGGGTCCAGTTTGGTGGTTATACTGGTTAATGTTCCCAATCGAGATAGTTTCTCACTTCTCTCGTTTAGTTTCACTTAGCTTCCGTCTTTTTGGAAATGTAAAAGGTGACGACATGTTCCTAATGGTAATCTTGATGCTAGCACCATGGTTACTACCAATGATTCCATTCGCACTTCTTACTTTTATGGCATTTTTACAAGCATTTATCTTTATGATGCTTACAACTGTTTATATAGGTTCAGCAGTAGCAGTAGACGACCACTAGGTCTTTACTGTGCAAAAAGATATATTCGACAGAATAATAAGCTTTTTGCTTGGAGCATCATGGGCTATCGTCCTCTTTGGTGCTCTTATAACTTTTAAAATCTTCATCGTTTTAGGCATAGGCCTAGCTCTTTTTATAACAATCCTCTACATAATACTTTCACTCTTAATTATTTTAACTTTAGATACATTTTCTATAAATAGACAGAGACTTGCTGAGAGTAAAAAACAGACTGAACTTCTAGAGAAAATATATGCCGAGAAAACGCAGTCTGATGAATAAATTCTTACTACTTATAACTCTTTTTGGGAGTGCTTTACTTTCAAAAGAGATCTCTGCAAGTGTAGAAAATAGTATCATGATAGAGGCAATAATGTTTGTGGCAGTCTTTGGAGGGATGGGAGTCATCTCCTATATCTACTCTAGCAGGCATGCTAAGGCATACAAAAAGCCAGAGTCTGTAGCTGAAGTAGTGACAGAAGAGATGATTAAAGCGAATAGAATAGCCGAGCTTAGACAACTGCTAAAAAATAAAGTTCTAAGCGAAGAAGAGTTTGAACTTTTAAACAACTACCACCTTCAAAAGTAGTGCTATAGGTTTTTAAAGCTTTTTTTGGATAAAATAGATAAATTATAATTATTTATCTAAGGAAATCTATGTTTGAAGTAGTTATCGGTCTTGAAGTCCATGTACAACTAAACACAAAAACTAAACTTTTTTGCTCGTGTCCGACGAGTTTTAACCAC
>JAYEMB010000005.1:0-21894 GCA_034717855.1 Campylobacterota bacterium | reverse complement strand
ATACGTAACTCCAAATCAGTTGACAGGGGACAAAAGCTTATGCAAAAGCTCTTAGCTTCTTTAGAGAAAAAAAGTGTGAAAAAGAAGAGTAATGAACCTATGGAAGTCTTTTTACAACGTGCAGAGACAGAACTAGATATCCCACTTGAGAGTATAAGTAAATATTATCATGAATACAGATACGCAAACAAGAAAGAAGCACTTGAGTCTTTAGAGAAAGAGATTAAAATAGTGATTAGAGCTATCGCTTGAGTTTAACTACTCTGTATGCAATTTTATATTGCCTATTAAGAGAGTTACATTCCTGAGTAAGGCTTTAAAACTTCAGGAAGATCTATACTTCTATCCTCGTTTTAACCTTGTAAGCATATGGCTTTAGGCATATATTTGTGTAGGAGATACTTCAGTGTTAGTTTGCTTTAAAAAGAAGAGCTGACTTAAAGTATCATTTTTCTAAACAAATGGTATTCTCCATTATTTATAGCATTTTCAAGCATTATATCTGGCATTAAGTTAGCGTCTATCCAACCGCCGGCAGGACTTTGCATCTCTAATAAGTCGTTATCTAGGAGATCATTAATCTGATGTTTTTTAAGTCTTGAATTTTTACTTTTAGTGTCAAGTTCATCAAAGTTTATCTCATACTTATAATAAGTCGTTTGCATACACTTAGTAATATCTTTACACCATCCAGGCTTGCCATCTTCAGTATAATGTACTTTTTGTCCATTCTCATATTCAACTTCAAATACATAATATCCATCTAGTCTCAGTGATTTTGCTAGTACAAAAATGACTTTGCCTAAACCAAATACAACAGAGTACATTTCATCGTCGAGTTTTATATTTGTAAATTTTGTCACTGTTAATCCTTTTATATCAGTATAACAGTGTTATTGTTTTTTCTTATACAATTAATTGTATAAAAAATGTTCAATTAAAAAATAGGGGAGGTTTAGTAAAGTTGAAGGGGATATATTTATCTAAGTGTTTGTTGCTAACTCTTTTAGGCAACTTGTATGCTACCTATTCTGTAATTTCGACACCCTTACTCTTTGCAACCTCATTTAACAGAGCACCCATTTTTTTCGCTGCTGAAATCATCTCTTCATCTGAGTGCTCTTCTAGTACCATTCTCGCGATATCAGGTAAAACTTTTGTGTAAAGCTCTTTAGCATCTTCATAAGACATCTTTTTATTTTCTATATTTCCTGCTGTTGAGTGCAGTACCATTGCAAAACCAAGAAATAGTTCTTTTGCATTAAGTTCAACATCTTTATTTTTCATATGAGCCCTTTTTATTTTTGTATTCTATCATTTTAGGGGTTTATTATTCAAAGTTAAATTTTCCATTACTGTTTACCCATTGACTCTTTGGAGGAATTTCATTCACTGTATCCCAGTGTTCTATAATTAGCTTGTTTTTAATAAGAAATAAATCATAAAATGAAGTATGCACTCCATCTAAATAACCCTCTATTATGGATAATACAAAATTACCTTCACCCAGTACCTTATGGACTCTTACGTACTCTCTATTTTGCTTATTTAGAGATAATGATTCATGTAATTTTTCTATGCCATCTGACATATCTTTGTTGTGCTCAATATAGCTATGTTTATCAATATAGTTATCTAAGCTTTCTAAATGATTATTTACTAAAACATCATTCACAAATGATGCAACAAACTTTTTATTTTCTTGAGTCTTCTCAAGGTCAGATACTTCTGTTAATCCATCAAGCATTGTATGCCCTGAAGGATTTGCTTTTTCAGGTTTCAACTGAAGATTATCCCAATGTTCTACAATATAAGCATCTTCAAATCGAAAAAGCTCAAAACCTACTTCTAGTATATTGAAGTCATAATCAGTGTGTGCAAAGACATAATCCCCATCTTGAAACAGACGTACTATCTCCACATGAGGATTTGTCTCGGATAAGCGTTTAAAAAGTTTTGCCAAACCTACATTACCAGTTTGAGTTAGTGGATTGTGCTGAATATACTTCGCTTCATTCACTACTACGACTGCTTTAGGGTCACCTGTCTCAATCCCTTTTAGAAGTGTATAAACTTGTTCTTTTTTTAAACTCATTTTCTCAGTAACATACCCGTTTATGAAGTTTACATCCCTAAATAAGGCTTTAAAACCTCAGGAATATCTATAGAACCATCTTCATTTTGGTTGTTTTCCATAATGGCTACAAGTGTACGTCCGACTGCAAGAGCTGAACCGTTTAGCGTATTTACAAAGGTGTTTTTCTTTGTCTCTTTATCTTTGTAACGGATTTTTGCACGTCTTGCCTGGAAGTCTCTTGTGTTTGAGATAGAAGAGATTTCGCGGTAAGTGTTTTGCCCTGGGAGCCATACTTCAATATCTGTTGTTTTTGCAGCTCCAAAGCCTAAGTCACCCGTACATAGCTGAACGATTCTATGAGGTAATTCTAGTGCAGTTAAAATATCAGAAGCACAATCAACCATTTCGTTGAAAACGATGTCACTTCTCTCTTCTTTAGTAATACAAACAAGTTCAACCTTATGAAACTGGTGTTGTCTAATCATTCCTCTTGTATCACGACCGGCTGCACCGGCTTCTTTTCTATAGCATGAAGTGTAACCTGTCATTTTGATAGGAAGAGTCTCATAAGGAATTATCTCATCCTGAAAGAGATTTGTCAGAGGAACCTCTGCTGTTGGAATCAAGAACATCTCTTGCCCCTCTATCTTATAGAGGTCATTCTCAAACTTTGGAAGCTGTCCTGTTCCCTCTAAAGCAGTTCTGTTTACCATATGAGGAACACTAACTTCTTTAAAGCCTCTTGTAGCATTAAAGTTAAGCATGAAGTTTATAAGTGCACGTTCAAGCTTTGCACCCATGTCATAAGAGACACTAAAACGACTACCAGAGAGCTTAGCTCCACGCTCAAAATCTATCCAGCCATTTTGTTCTGCTAGTTCCCAATGCTCTTTTGGAGTGAAACTAAATTCACGAGGAGTGAGAACTTTTTTTAGCTCAACATTATCATCTTCATCCTCACCATCTGGCACTTCATCATCAGGTGTATTTGGTACAGCCATAGCAATTTTTTCTAACTCTTCTTGGCATCTTCTTTGAATATCAAGTGCCTCTGCAATAACGATTTTGTTTGCATCAACTCTTGCTTTAAGTTCAGATATATCTTTACCTTCACGTTTATAAACACCAAACTCTTTACTCATTGCGTTTTGTGCCGCTTGAAGTGTTTCAAAACTAACTTTAGCAACTTTTAGTTCTTCATTTTTTGTTTTTAGATTTTCCATTAAAGAGGCATCTACACCTTTTCTAGCAAGTCTTCTGCTTACTTCGTCAAAATCTTTTTGGAGTAGTTTTAAATCTATCATTTTTTCCCTAATTCTTCAAATAATTAGCGTGATTATAGCAAAATAATTAGTGAATTTTTTTGTAACCATTTTCTAGAAATATTTTTTGACCTGCCTCAGATTCTATAAAATCTAAAAACTTCACACTGTTCTCATTTTTTAAACCATCTTTTGAAACTACATAGGCTTGAATAATGGGATTATAAAGATTTTCATCTATCTCAATCCAGTCAACACCCTGCGTTTTTCTATGATCTGGAATCATGTGTAGTGCAGATTTAGACAAGAAACCGGCATCTCCATTCCAAATTACATTGTCTATGGCAGTAGCAACATCAGAAGAGTATCGAATCTTATGCATAACTTTTTTGCAACACTTTGCATTTGTCAGGGTCTCAAGTGCAGCTACTCCATAAGGGGAAGATGAAGTGTTAGCAATCGTGATGTTGTTGATATCTTGTGAGTTGAGTATATGAATCTTTCTTTCGCCAAGATCAGGAATCTTGGGAATAAAGAGAATCAGAGTTCCCCTAGCATAAAGTTTAGGTTTAGAGGCACTTTTACCAGCATCGTAGATTTTTTGTGGGTATTTAGTATCTGCTGAAAAAAAGATATGGTAGTTTTTTCCTTCTAAAATTGTAGCGGCTAAGTTCCCTGAAGAGCCATACTGGATATAGACCCTAGCCTCTTGATGCAGAGCATAGAACTCTTTTATCATCTGTGGAAATACAAACTTTAGATTACCCGCAGCAAAAACAAAAGCTGGTTTTTTATCTTCCTCTTGAGCATATGAGAGAGTAAACAGGGAGAGAGTTAAGATAGATAATAGCAGTAGTTTACGCATAGCATCCCACCTGTTTAGGTATTTAAACAAAAGTATATCATATTCTTATTATATTTATTATAGCAATATAAGTTTTTATAAGCTAAAATATAGTTTAAGGGTTAAATAATTATGAGCTATAGAATACAGTTTATCAACAAAGTTGTCTTTATTATTATATTTATTTGGAGTCTCATCATGTTTGGTGCTGGCTTTCTAAGTGTTTTAAATAACTATAATTATGCAGATAGTCTAGCAGAAAATGAAGCTCTTGTGAGTGTAAAAAAAGATTTAGCATATCGCTCTTGGGTTGCCTCTCATGGTGGTGTTTATGTACCTGTAACTAAGAGGACACCTCCAAACCCATACCTTTCACACATAAAAAATCGTGATGTTTACACAACAGTTGGACAGCGTTTAACACTTATGAATCCAGCTTACACTCTCTCTCAAATGATGAATGATTATACAGAACTTTATGGAACTAAAGGACATATCACAAGTAGAATACTTATGAATCCTAAAAACAAACCAGATGCATGGGAAGAAAAAGTGCTTGAAGCATCTGAAGTTACTGGAGAGGCTTCATCAAAAAAAGAGTTTATTGATGGGGAGGAGTATTTTCGTTACCTTAAACCACTTGTAGTACAGCCCACATGTCTAAAGTGTCATGCATTTCAAGGCTATAAAGTTGGGGATATTCGAGGTGGTGTTTCCGTTTCAATTCCTATGAAAAAGTTTGATGCACAGGCGTTGAGTAACTCATATCTTGATATCACCGTTATATTTGCTGTGTATCTCCTTGGTTTAATGGTTATACTTTATGGACGACAAAAGTCTAAAGAGCTTTTAGAGTCAAAGATTAAAGATTATGAGCAGCATATATTTTCTTTGGTAAACATTATTGAGAAAAGAGATAGCTATACGGCAGGACATACTCAAAGGGTCGCAAAGTATTCAGTTTTGATTGCTAGAGAGATGGGTTTTAGTGAAGATAAAATTGATGATCTTTACAGAGCTTGTATGCTTCATGATATTGGGAAGATTTCTACTCCTGACTCTATACTACTCAAACCTGGAAAGTTAACTGCTTTAGAGTATGAGATTATTAAAGAGCATGTTGTAGTTAGTTATGAGCTTTTAAATGATGTAGATATCTATAAAGATATCGCTGAGATAATTCGTCATCATCACGAACACTATGATGGCAGTGGCTATCCTCAGGGTCTTAAAGGTGATGAGATTCCTATGATGTCGCAGATTATGACTGTTGCAGATGCTTTTGATGCCATGACAACAAATAGAATATATAAGAGTAGAAAAAGTGTAGAAACGGCTTTAGTAGAGTTAAATGAACTAGGCTCGAAACAGTTTCACTCTGAGGTTGTTAAAGCTGCAGTAGTGGCGCTAGAAGATATTGATATAGAGATGAATATTACTCAAAGACCAAAAAGTAAGATAGAAAAAGAGAGGTTCTCATACTTCTATAAAGATCAGGTTACAGGTGTTTACAATAAAGATTATTTAGAGTTTGTTTTAGCTTACAATAATGTAGAAGAGTTCAATATTAACTGTATATACACGGTTTACCTACATGATTTCAATCAGTACAACAAGAAAAATAGTTGGAGTGAAGGTGATGAGCTACTCAAAAATTTTGCAAAAGTATTAGAAGATATTAATGAGAGTGATTTTATTTTTAGAGTTTATGGTGATGATTTTATTATCTTAAATAAAGAACATTTTGAACTAAAAGATAGTATTGAGAGTTTGGAGAAGGTCTTAAAAGGGACAGGTGTTACAGTGACATATGAACATTTTGATATGAAAGCAGAAGGGATTCATGATATTAAAGATTTAGAAAAGAGACTCTAAACTAAAATATCCCTAGCCAGTGTAAATTGATTTGCAGTCATGAGGTGCAGTTTAGGGTGTAGTGCTTTAAGCTCATCAAAAAGATTTTTACTCAGTTCATAGCCAACTTTGTACTCTTCCTTTTCCCCTTTTGCGTTTGCTACTCTTAGCGCTTCTATCCAGTTATCAGGAACATTTATACCAGGAACATGAGCAGATAAAAACTGAGCTGTACGTAGCTTTGTGATAGGAAAGATACCAAGTATAAGCTCTGCACTTTTACTTTCATTGCAACACTCTTTGTTTGCGGCTGCGTTTAACTGAAGTAGCTGTTTTGCATTTTCTAAATCGTAAACAGGTTGCGTGATGATACCAATAGCACCATGTTTGATTTTTTTCTGCATCTTTTTTTGGAGTGTTTTAGGGTTTTTTGCATAAGAGTTTACAACTGCAAAGGGGTGAATGTGCTCAGGTTTATGAGTAAAAGGTTTCCCCGCGTAATTCATTCCAGAGTTAAACGCAGAGATGATGTCTAAAAGAAGTGAACTGTCAGCTTCAAATACACCTTTAGCATGAGGCTGGTCTGAGATAGTAGCAGGGTCACCGGTTAGTGCTAAAATAGCTCTGATATCTACTTCATTTGCACCAAGCAGATCAGACTGAAGTGCTATCTTATTTCTATCTCTCATACTCATCGTTGCGATAACAGGCTTGTTAAATCTATCTTGTAACATTTTAGCTGCGAAAAGGGCGTTGTACTTTAGTTTTGCAAGAGGATTGTCGGTTGTAGAGAAACCATCTACTAAGTTATGTAGCCCCAACTCTTCTATTTTGTCTATTGTCGGAGAGAACTGAGCTGAGTGACCAGGTGTAGTCTCTAAAGTTATATATGTGTCATTTTGTAGTTTATTTATGAGTCTGTCAAACAAAAAAAGTCCTATTTCGCTATAATTGCGACATTATAACAAAGAGAGAAATAATATATGTTGAAATTAGCGGTATTTGATTTTGATTCTACTTTAATGGATGGAGAAACTATAGATTTCTTTGCCGATGAGTTAGGGATTGGTGACGAGGTTGCTCGTATAACTGAAGAGGCGATGAGTGGAAGACTTGATTTTTTTGAGTCACTGCAACAGAGAGTAGGGCTACTAAAAGGGCTTGACTTTAGCGTAGTTGAGAAGATTAGTCACAACCTTCCTTATATGCCAGGAGCAGTTGAGACAATAGCAGAGCTTAAAAAACGCGGTATGACGGTAGTGTGTTTTAGTGGTGGATTTAGAACTGCTACTTCTTATGCAAAAGATATTCTGGGTTACGATGCAGACTTTTCAAATGTACTTCATCATAAAGATGGAAAACTTACAGGTCTTGTGGGTGGAGATATGATGTTTAACTTCTCTAAGGGCGACATGATAGTACGTTTACAAAATATACTTGGCGTAAGTGAAGAAGAGACACTTGTCTGTGGAGATGGTGCAAATGACTTGAGTATGTTTGCTCACGCAGGAACTAGAGTTGCGTTTTGTGCGAGAGAGATACTAGAGAAAGAGGCAAATATAATCATAAAAGAGAAAGATTTGACTCAAATATTGGAGAAGATATAAGATGCTAGAAAGTACAGTATGGAGACAGTATCATAAAGATAACAGTTTCAGAGAAAAGTTAAGTGAATTTTGTGTTTTAAAGAGTGAAGATTTAATAGAAGATGATAAAGATTTATATGCCGTTTTAAAAGCAAAACTTACAAAAAAAGAGGTGAAACTATTTGCAATGGACACAGCTGATGTAAATGTGCAAGAGATAAAAAGTGAGCTCTCTTTAGATGATGAAGGGCTAGAGAAGGCTAAATTTAAGTTATACAAGAAGTTGAAGCAGGATAAAACACGTCTAAGTTTTAGAGCAAGTAACTTCGAATAAGAGAGTTTTTGTAACTCGACAGTATTTTTTTTTCTTATAATATAAGATTAACCTATTATTTACCATTTAGAGTGTAAACTATCACAGTTTTATCACAAAAAAAAGGAATAACATGAAAAAAACAACTTCATTACTATTAGCAGCATTAGTAGCTGGTTCAGTATTTAGTACATCTGCAATGGCTGACGCTAAAAAAGGTCAAAAATACTACCTTAAAAAATTAAAAGCTTGTAAAAAAGATGGTCTTAAAAATGGTGCGGTTTTCGCAACTAAACATAACCGTGCTGAATGGGCTTCATTTAAAGATGCTGGTAACTTAAAAGCTGAGTGGACTGCTATCTGTCCTCATGGTGAGAAAAAATTCAAAAAAATGAAAGACAAAGACGTAACTAACTTATATGATTTCGTTTGGAAATTTGCTTCTGATGGTGAAACGCCATCTTGTGGTTAATCCAAGTTAAATAGATTTAAGACTCTTTTTGAGTCTGTCTATTACTTTAGAATAATTTTAAACGTAACTCTTCTCGACTTCTTTCTATCTTCTTTATCATTTAACATTATCTTTTTAGAATAACTAAAACCACTGCCTCTTAATATTTTGGAGAGCTGTATCTGTGTCGGTTTACTCTGATTTAAAAATATATAACTGAGTACTGAAAATGAGCGGTTCATGGAGAGCTTTTCATTTTTGATGTAGCCATTGGCAAAATCTTGAGTTCCCCACTCACTTGAAGTGTGACCATTTATCTCTAAAGCACTTATCTTATCTACGTTTACTTTTAGAAAAGGAACTAGTTTTTTTGCAAGCTTATCTAAGAACTCTTTTTGTAGCTCTGTTAATTTATGCTCTCCAACTTCGAAATAGAGCGCTTTGTCTTTCAGCTCAATCGTTAAATCTTCTCTTATAATCAACCTGTTTTTATCGATATCTTCTTTAAATATATCTGAGAGTTTTTTATGAAAGTCTGTCACACTTGTAGATATTTGAGCAAGTGAAGCATCACGATTAAACTTGGCAATCCACATATTTGTCTCTTGAGAGTTGTTGTTTGTGTGCAGTCCAGCCGCTGCTGCTTGTGAGTTGTGCAGAATAGTCACTGCGTTTAAGACATCATACTGCTCTTTACCGTAATGCTCTTGGTTTATCATGTTTAGATTAGAGTCAATCATCATTACAAGACCATCTGTATTATAAGTGTCTTTTACGTATCCGACACCGATAAAGCTACCATCGGAGTACTCTTTGATATCATTCAGTGCACTAGGGTAAGTTGTGAAGATTTTTTTATCTGCGATGACATTTTTATAGAGATCAAATTTAATAAGTCTAATCTGCTCCTTGTGCATGTTATTGTATTCGCTAAGTGAGACTACAAAGTTGTTATCGCGAAGTTTTATTATTTTACGCGGTATAACTAAGTTCTCACTCTTGTAGTGTTTTAGCCACATTCTATTGCCATTTTCAGTTATACGCATGAGAGTTACATTTTTGTTTTTTTCATAGGCAGTTGTGCTAACTACAACTATTGAACCATCTCTCGCTTCTGCCGCGTCAATCCCTCTGTCATCATGTCTCGTACCATATTTTTTACTCCATAGTTTAGCACCATCTTTTGAGAAGCGTGTGATATAGATATCGTTTTGTCCAAGTCCAGTCTCAAAAATATTATCATTAGCAGAGCGTGAAGTAACAGAAGAACCAACAGCTAAAACGCCACCATCACTCATAAGGACTAGATTATTCATTCTGTCATAGTTTTTTGTGCCGAATGTTTTGTTGAAGATAATGTTCCCGACTGAATCTACTTTGAGTATAAGTAGGTCTCCATCGAGGGTATATCCACCGATGTAGTAACCATTTGATGGAGTTTTAGCCAGTGCAACAGCTTCAGTAAAACGCGATAGTTTTGTTGCTTTTGAGAGTACTACTTCTGCTCTGTTATTTACTTTTAAAAGGTGAATCTGTGAACCATGTTTATTTGAGACACTTGAGAGATAATCAAAAGCATTTGTATATGTTTTTGAACTTGTAGAGTCTTGTTTAAACTCTCTAGAAAAACCGACCGCACTGATAGTTCTGTCATAATCCTCAGTGACATCAAAAAGAGCGTCACTAAAGGGTTTGTCAATTATTACAGAGTAATCGGATGTTTTAGAGTACAGAGTTGAGAGGACAAAGAGAGTTAATAATATAATTTGTTTCATTAGAGTACTTTTTTACTTTTATATAGCAAAAAATATTCCTAAACTGAAAAATATGAGAGTATTGAAAAAGCACGGTTACTGTGCACGCCCTGAGCTTAGCGAAGAAGTACTCTTGGGGTGTGGGCTTTATGTGGAATAAAACGTAGAGTTATCGTAAGATAAGGGGCTTTTGCTCCTTATCTGTACAAAATAAAAAAACCTATTTTAGGTTTTCGAATGGCGCAGTTACAACTGCTTTTCTTGTTACTGTATAAGGAACTAATGCTGCAGCACGAGCTCTTTTAATAACGATAGAAATCATATCTTGGTGACGTTTACAGTTACCTGTTAAACGACGTGGCATGATTTTATATCTTTCTGATAGCGAGAAACGTAAAGCTCCTGTATCTTTATAATCCATGAAGTCAACTTTTGCTTCACAGTATTTACAATATCTTTTTTTATATTTTCTTTTTTCTGACATGTTATATCCTTAATAATCTATTTTCTAAAATGGAATTTCATCTTCATCTATATCAATCACAGGAACTGAGTTGCTACTTGGCATCTCACGACTCTGCTGTGCAGCTGGCTTGTTGTAGCTAGGCTGTGGTTTTTGATAACTCTGCTGTGGTCTTTGCTCTGGTTGTTGATAACTAGGTTGTTGCCCCTGCTGAGGCGCTGAGTAGTTATCTTGACTTGGAGCTGGAGCATTGTTGGGTGCGTTATATCCGCCACCTTGATTGTCTCCCTTAGAGTCTAGCATTTGCATAGTCTCAACCGTTACAGAGTGTTTAGATCTTTTTTGTCCATTTTGGTCTACCCATTGTTCAAAGTTTAATCTACCTTCTACTAGGATTTTACTCCCTTTACGAAGGTATTGGTTAGCAACTTCAGCACTTCTTCCGAAGAATGTAATATCTACAAAACATACTTCCTCTTTCTTCTCACCATTACTAGTAAATTTACGGCTAGTTGCGATTGCAGTTTTTGCAATTCCCATACCACCCTGAGAGTATCTAAGTTCGATGTCACGTGTTAAGTTTCCAACTAAAATTATTTTATTGAACATAAGTTTTCCTTCAATTTCTTAGCTTACGCTAATTACTCTGCTGCTGCTTCAGTAGCTGGAGCTTCTGTTGCTGGTGCTTCTTCTGCTTTAGGAGCTTCTTCCGCTGGAGTTTCCTCTTTAGCTGGAGCTTCTGCTGCTTTTTTAGCTTTTTCAACAAGACCGTTAAATGCAGCTACTTCACGATTTGTATCGTATTTAATAGTTACAAAACGAAGTAAATCTTCGTTGATACGGAAACGTCTTTCAATTTCAGCAACAGCTGCTGGAGCAATTGAGTAATAGATTACATGGTAGTAACCACGCTCGTTTTTATCAATAGGGTAAGCTAATTTTCTCATTCCCATTGGTGTTGTTGCAGCGATTTCACCACCGTTTGAAGTTATAACTTCTTCGATAGCTTTAATGCTAGCTTTGATTTCTTCTGCTGTAAATGTAGGTTTTACGATTACTAAGTTTTCGTAGTTTCTCATATAGTATGATCTCCTCTTGGTATGTGCCTTACGGCTTTTGTTTCCCTTTCGGATTAAATATATTGTTATCAATTAACAATACAAAGAGAAAGGAACTCGGGATTATACACAAAAGATACTTAAAAAAAGCAAATGTAGTCATTCGAAGTAGAGGAAGATGACAATATGCAATGATAATGCCTATTTTAATTATTTTAAGATATAGTTACAAAAATTAGATATTAGAGTACATGAAATATGGCCAAAAGAAAAAGAAGCAAAGCGATAAACAGTTCAAAAATATTAACGTATATAGCTTGGGGCTTAGCGGTTGTAGCTATGATACTCAGCTCATTAGTCGCAGGATACTATTTTGGATATGCAAATGCGCAAGAAGAGATGGCATACAATGCAAAAGTCGAGAAAGAGAAGCGACTAGCGCTACTAAAAAAACTAGAAAAATCTACAGCAAAAAAAGAGAAAACAAGTGTAAATAAAAGACTCAAAGAGGTACTTAAAAAAGAGACAAAACATTATGTCTCTGCCTCTCATGAGTTTGATGATACCCCTTTAGCGAAACCACCTAAAATGGCAAAACGCAAGTTGAAACTATCTCCTTCTAAGCCGATACTTGCAATTATCATTGATGATGTTGGCACTAAGTCACAGGTAAACGCAATTAAGAGTTTGAATATGCCAATTACAATGGCTTTTTTACCTCCAAGTAAAGCTAGACCGCACTCAGCAAAACTGGCTTCACAAGAGAAAATTTATATGGTTCATCTCCCTTTAGAAGCGCAAAGTTACAGTGCAGAAGAGCCAAACACTCTTAGAGTTCGTGATTCGCAACAGAAGATAAACTCTCGGATTAGAGATATTAAAAAACAGTTTCCAAATGTCCATCACATAAATAATCACACAGGAAGTAAGTTTACTTCTAATGAGGTGGCGATGAATAGATTGATATTTGCGTTAAATGCAAATAAAATCAGTTTTATTGATAGTAGAACTACTGCTGAGACTAAGGCTCCAAAAGTACTGAAAAATTTTGGACTGAACTATGTTGCACGAGATGTGTTTTTGGACCATCGTAATGATAAGCCCTATATAATTGGACAGATTAAAAAAGCTGTTAATGTTGCAAAAAAGCATGGAAGTGCAATAGCAATTGGACATCCGCATGCGAACACTATCTTAGCGCTACATGAGTCAAAGAAAATTCTCAAAGATGTGGAGTTAGTCTATATAGATAGACTTAACTAACTATTTTGAATGTAGTCACTCAGAGAATAGATGCTTTAGATGCCATGAAGAGTTATCCACCTGAACTCTATTTTGAGGGAAATTTAGAACTACTCAAAAAAGTAAAAGTCTCTATAGTCGGTTCAAGAAAAACCTCCAAATACTCAAGAGAGTTAACTCATAAACTTGCAAACACTTTAGCTAAAGCTGGTGTTTGTGTAGTGAGTGGTGGAGCAATGGGAGTTGATGCAGTAGCACATCTTGGAGCTGGGGCTGAGAATACTATCTCTGTACTTCCTTGTGGGGTAAATATAAAATATCCTGCAGTAAATAAAAATCTTTTAACTGATATACAAAACAGAGGACTACTGCTGAGTCAATTTCAAGAGAATGAGAGAGCGAGACCTTGGAGTTTTGTAGTTCGAAATGAACTTGTTGTCGCACTTGGTGAGGTTTTGGTTGTGGCAGAAGCCGAGCTTGATAGTGGAAGTATGAGAAGCATAGAATTCGCGCTAAAAATGGGGAAAGAGATTTTTGTATTTCCTCACAGGTTAGGGGAGAGTAGTGCCACAAATGAGCTCTTAAAAGAGGGAAAAGCAAAAGCTATTTATGATGTGGATAGTTTTGTTTCTAGATTTGGAACCATAGAGAAGTCAGAGCTAAAAGAGGATGAGTTTACTCTCTTTTGTAAAGATAATCCGACCTATGAAGAGACACTCTCTAAATTTGCATCTAGAGTTTTTGAAGCTGAACTAAACGCAGAGATAGAAGTTAGAAACGGAAAAGTTTTTCTTCTATAGGATCAGCATCGCATCACCATATGAGTAGAAGCGATAGTTCTCTTTAATAGCTTCAGCGTAGAGCTCCTGCGTTTTATCTAAGCCTACAAAAGAAGCTACCAACATTAAAAGAGTTGATTTTGGCAGGTGAAAGTTTGTGAGCAGGTGATTGACTCTGCTTGGCTTGTTGTGAGGGTGCAAAAACAGATTTGCTTCGCCATGCTGTATTTTTCCATGTTTGTCGTAAAACTCAATAGTACGAGTTGATGTAGTTCCTACGCTGAGTATCGGCTGCTTTGAGTCTAAAATCTCTTTTGCTGCGTTTGATATATCGTAATACTCAGAGTGCATTGGATGGTCTGTAATAACATCTGCTTCAACAGGTTTAAAAGTTCCACTTCCAACATGAAGTGTTACAAAGGCGTGTGTAAAGTTTTTACAAATTCTCTCGTGCTGCTCAGGTGTAAAATGCAGGGATGCAGTTGGAGCGGCTACTGCACCTTCCTCTTTTGCAAATACAGTCTGATACTCCTCTTCATCCTCTTTGTTGTCCTCTCTTTGTATGTAGGGAGGAAGAGGGATATGTCCAATCTTGTCGATGATTGGAAGTAGCTCTTCAAAGCGTAATTTTTCTAGTTCCCAAGCAGGAGCTTGGGAACTAGGTGTGGAGATATAAAAATTTACAACTCTGCTACCATCATCTCTTAACTCTTTTACTACTGCAACTAGCTCTTTATCAAACTCTATTTTAGTGCCAACTTTTACTTTTCCTCTAATATAAACATTTATGTCACTTGCATTTAGTGGTCTGTTAATTAGAAGTTCAATTTTTCCACCGCTTGGTTTATGCCCAAATAGTCTTGCTTTGATTACTTTTGTGTCGTTAAATATTAGAGCTGCGCCTTTAGGGATAAATTTCTCTAAATCATAAAAATGTGCATGTGTAATTGTCTCTGTTTCTCTGTTGTAAACTAAAAGTTTTGCGTGGTCTCTTGGGTGAGCGGGGTGGGTTGCTATAAGCTCATTTGGAAGTGTGAAGTCATAGCTTGCAGTAAGTAACTCTTCCTTACTCACTTTTTTTCTCTACAGCTACTGCAACTGCTTCAGCTTCTTCTTCATCCTCATCTTCAAGAGGTGGGGCAGGGTTTACCATTTTTACGATTAAAATTGAGAAACCATAAAGGATAATCAGTGGACCAGCCATAAGAAGTTGTGTTAAAACATCTGGTGGAGTTAAGAGTGCTGCAACAACAAAGATAATCACGACAGCATATTTGAAAAACGCAGCCATCTGTCTATCATCAACTAGACCGAGAAGTGCTAAAAAGTATGCAAATACAGGAAGTTCAAAGGCGATACCAAAACCAAACATGATTTTTGTAAAGAAACCTACATAATCTTCAATGTTAATAAGAGGGGTAAATTTAAAACTACCAAAGGTGATGAGAAAATCAAATCCAAAAGGGGTCACGATGTAGTAGGCAAAAAGGACACCGACTAAAAACATAAATGTTCCACCGACTATGAAAGGGATAAGCATTTTTTTCTCATTTGCATAAAGACCAGGTGCTATAAACATCCATATCTGTGAAAGGATTATAGGAAGTGCGCCAACGATAGCTGCAAAAAATGATACTTTCAGTGCAACAAAAAATGCTCCACCAACTTGAGAAGTTGTTACCATACCATCAGCGGCGTGAATAGATTTTTTTCCAACCTCTATAAGTGCAACATTGAGGGGTTCTACCATCCAGTTAAGTATCGGTTCATGAAAATAGAACATAACAAAAAACATAACGAAGAGGCTTCCGACTGAGATTCCAAGTCTTTTTCTAAGTTCTACAAGGTGGGGGCGTAATTCATCAAACATCTATATTTTCTTCTTTCTTAGGTTTTTTAGATTTCTTCTCAAAGGTTACTTTTTCTGGTTTTGGAGCTGCTTTTGGAACATCTTTTGGAGTTTCTGTTTCAAGGTTGTCATCACCTAATATATCGTCATTCAAATCTGAGAGTCCAGAGGCAACAGCACCTTTAATGTCAGTTGCTTTATTTAGCTTGTCACTAGCATCTAAAAGCTCTTTTTTATAAGCGAGAGCCTCTTGTTTAATCTCACTAACATGCATCTCCTCTTCAAGAGAGTCTTTAACACTACCCACTGTCTTTTTGACAGTTCTAAAAAACTTAGCTATCTCAACCATAGCGCCAGGAAGCTTATCGGGCCCCATAAATAAAATGGCGATAACAGCAATAATAAGTATCTCAGTAAAACCCATACCAAACATATTAAACCTTCTATAAAAAATAATTTATAATTTAAGAGCAGATTTTATCTAAAATAACTTCAAGAAGATATAAAAAGGGTAATCTCATCTGCTAAAAGATAGTTATCGTTATAAAAAACGCCATCTCTTTTGTAAAGTTTGTTCTCTTCAACGAGTATCTCAGAGTGCTTTAGTTCCTCTGCGTTTAATATTTGAGAGTTAACACCTATAAAAGAACGAAACCCTAAAAATATCTGTTCTATTCTTTTGTCTTCATCTTCTAGTTTTTCAACTCTGATATCTGTAGGATTTTGAATGTACTCTTCAATAACAATCTGCGGGTAAAATCTCTCTAGTCCAAGTTTCCCAACAGCTCCACTACCCACTCCCATATAATCTTTGTATTTCCAATAACCGAGATTATGAGTTGAGTTATAAGTGCCAAAGTTACTGATTTCGTACTGTTTGAACCCTTTAGCTTCAATAGTCTCAAATATCCAAGATGTAAGTGATAACTCTTCAGAACTCATCTGCGGTTTATTCTCAAACGCAGTGCCGTTTTCTATAGTGAGAGCATAAGCACTTATGTGGTTTATGGGGAGAGTAAACGCAGTGTTGATATCATGCTCGAGTAACTCTTTTGTATCGCCTAAAGTTGCATAGATAAGGTCAAGTGAGATGTCTTTATAGCCCACTTTTGCTGCGTTTAAGACAGCGTTTTTAGCTTGGTCTGGTGTATGAGCACGATTGAGAATTTTAAGTTTATTACTGTTAAAGCTTTGTACTCCAAAACTTATGCGGTTTATTCCAAGCTCTTGCATACCGCTTAACCACTCAAAAGTAGCGCTATTTGGATTTGCTTCACTTGTAATCTCGATGCCCTCTTTTAAATAGGGATAAAGCAGTTCAAATATCGGTCTATAAAGTTGAGGAGGAACTGTAGATGGAGTACCACCACCAATAAAAATAGTCTCAACAGATTTCTCCTTTGCACCAAAACGTTCAAGTTCATAGATGAGCTGCGTTTTAAGTGCAGACATATACTGCTCTTTGAGATGAAATTTATCTACATAGGAGTTAAACGCACAGTAGGAACACTTGGAATCGCAAAAGGGTATGTGAATATATAATAGCATATGGAATCATATCCATTTATTTTTCTAAGGACAACTTTTTTAGTATATAGGTTTTGTTAGAAGTTTGATATAATAGATTAATTTTCATTAAGGGTAGCAGATGAGTGGTGTAGTTGATGTTATTAAAACTATTGAAGAGTCTAGTTATTTTGATGCATGGGGAGCTGTTCTTCTTAGTGAAGTTATTTTAGAGGAGTGGCACTCTATCATAGAGGGTGGTGCTTCAGATGAACTCTATAATAGACTCGGGGCGAGGCTCTACTTTGAAAAAGTTCCATATGTAATCGTTAGTGAGTATGTTGATGAGTTCCTCCGTTATTGTAAAATAGATCACAATGCGCATGAGATAAAAAACAGAATTGCCCGAGCCTATTTAGACAATAAACTAAAAGATGATAGTGATTTAATAGACAAAGAGCTGAATAAAAAATTATCAATAAGCTTAGAATCTAAAAAAGCCTTGATAAATGCGCATCTGAAATGGATGCAGAACTTTATTGTAAGCATAATTGATAGACCTATGATTTTTGAACTTGACTCAACAAAATGTTTTGTAGGAAGATGGATTTTAGAGGAGGGGGCTGAAAACTTACCTCCAAAAATAGATGAACTGCACAAAAACCTTCACTCAATGGCTAGCAGTGCTATAAGGATGTATAAACGTGAAGATTATGCTTACTTTTTACTTCTCTATCTCGATATATTGATGTCTTCATATCAGATTAGGGATCTAATTATGAATCTCTATTTTTCAAAACGGATTAGCTCAATCTATCAGGATCCTCTTCTACGGTGTGGAAACTATTTTCAACTGCGACATGATATTGAACACCAAGATACGCGAAGAACTCTTCTTATCTTAAACATAAAAGAGTTCAGTAAGATTAATCTGCTCTATGGACATGAGATTGGTGATAAAGTAATTAAAGAAGTCTATGAGTCTTTATCAGAGGATAAAGCTAAGATACGTGTCTATCGTATATATGGAGATGAGTTTGCAGTTTTACTTCCTAGAGAAAATGAAGAGAGGGTAGCTAAGAGTTTAAAGAGTAGCTTAGAGGAGAGAGCGTTTAGGGTCAGAGAAGATCTTATCAGTCTCTCTTTTTATGGCAGTATCTGCACTACTTCTGATGATGCACTTGAGAAGTGTGAGTATGGTTTGATGGTCTCAAGATCCAAGTATGGTGAAGTTGTTAATGTTGATATAATAAGTGATGATATCTTAAAAATATATGCTGATAATATCACAATAGCACAAGAGTTAAGACTTGCGTTTATGGACAATAGAATCATTCCATTTTTTCAGCCAATATATGAGCTAGAAAGTGGAAAAATAACAAAATATGAAGTCCTGATGAGAGTAGAAGATATACACTCAAACATACTTACTCCAGACCAGTTTTTAGATGTACTTCAAGAGATGTTTATCTATCCCGAGGTCACAAAACTAATCATTAAAAAATCCTTTGAAGTCTTCGCAAAGAGTGATTTGGAGTTTTCTATTAACCTCTCATTTGCGGATATTATTAACCTCGATACAGAAGCATTTATAATTGCAATCTTAAAGCAGTATCCTGATGTCGCTTCGCGCTGTACTTTTGAACTTCTTGAGACTGAAGCTATTCATAATCATCAAGAGGTGAGTGAGTTTTTTCATCTGCTCCACTCCTACGGTGTAAAGATAGCCTTAGATGATTTTGGAGTTGGTTACTCTAATTATGAAACAATTTTTAAGTTTGATATCGATTATATTAAAATAGATGGCTCATTAACAGAGTCCATATTGACAAATAGTCGTTCCATGGTTCTGATGGAGTCTATTATCACTGTCTCCAAAAAACTAAATGCGAAGTTAATAGTGGAATTTGTAAGTTCAAAAGAGATATTTGATGTAATCTCTGAGATGGACGTTGATTATGTCCAAGGCTACTTTATAGGGAAACCTTCAGCCACTTTGCTTCCCTAAATAGAGACTACTTATCTTGTTTTAATTACATCTTCTGTATAATCGCGTCAATTATTATATAGGTATGTAAATGAGTAAAAAACCAGAGTATCGTCCAAATGTAGCGATGATTATTGTTTCTAACAACTACCCTGAGAAAAAAGAGATTTTCATTGCACAGAGAAATGACCTGCTAGATATTTGGCAGTTTCCTCAAGGTGGTATCGACAAGGGTGAAGAGGTAGAGGAAGCTCTATTTCGTGAACTTGAAGAGGAGATAGGAACGGATAAGGCTAAGATAGTAGCTGAGTATCCTGAGTGGATATCTTATGATTTTCCAGAAAAAATTGCTAAAAAAATGAAGCCTTACAAAGGGCAAACGCAGCGATATTTTCTTATGAAACTCAAAAAAAATGCGGTAATAAACCTTGATACAGAGCATCCTGAATTTAGTGATTATAAATTTGTGAGTGTTGATGAACTGTTTAATCATACTGCACACTTTAAAAAACCTATATATGAGACAGTTGTAAATTATTTTAAGAAAGAGGGACTTTTATAGATGTTAATAGTTCAAAAATTTGGTGGAACTAGTGTTGGAGATTTAGAGCGTATCCAAAATGTAGCAAATCGCGTAAGCGAAAGCAAAAAAAATGGAAACGATGTAATAGTAGTCGTCTCTGCGATGAGTGGAGAGACAAATAAGCTTGTCGGATACGCTGAGCACTTCTCATCAAATCCAGCTCGTGCTGAGATGGATATGCTACTAAGTGCCGGTGAGAGAGTGACAGCTTCACTTCTCTCTATCGCTCTTCAAGAGATGGGACACGATGCAGTCGCAATGACTGGTAGAAAAGCGGGAATACTTACAGATACGCACCATACAAAAGCACGTATCGAAGATATAAATCCTAAAAATATGAAAGATGCTGTAAGTGAAGGCAAAATAGTTGTTGTTGCCGGTTTTCAAGGTGTAAACGAGAATGGCGATGTAACGACACTTGGTCGCGGTGGTAGTGACCTCTCAGCTGTTGCAATAGCAGGGGCTATAAAAGCAGACCTTTGTGAGATATATACAGATGTGAGTGGAATTTATACTACGGATCCTCGCATAGAGCCTAAGGCTAAAAAGCTTGATAAAATCTCTTATGATGAGATGTTAGAGTTAGCTTCTTTAGGAGCAAAAGTACTGCAAAATCGCTCTGTAGAGATGGCAAAAAAACTAAATGTAAATCTAGTAACAAGAACAAGTTTCTCAAATGAAGAGGGAACATTAATAACGAAGGAAGAAAATATCATGGAAGCACCATTAGTAAGCGGAATAGCATTAGATAGAAATCAGGCACGTATCTCACTGATGGGTGTTATAGACAGACCGGGAATCGCTTCTGATATCTTTAACAGACTGGCAGATGCGGAAGTAAATATTGATGTAATTATTCAAAACAAAGCACACGATGGAACTACAAATATTGACTTTACAGTTCCTGTTGGTGACCTTCATGACGCTAAATCTATTGTAGATAGTTTTGTGCAGAGTGGAGAGATAAACGCAGACTCATATAATGAAGATATCTGTAAAGTATCTGTTGTTGGTGTAGGTATGAAATCACACACTGGTGTTGCAGCAAAAGCATTCTCAACTATGGCAGATAACAACATAAACATAAATATGATTTCAACTTCAGAGATAAAAGTCTCTATGGTTATAGATGAAAAATATGCAGAGTTGGCAGTTCGTGGATTACACGATGCGTATGAGTTGGAAAAGTAGAAGCTAATGCCATACTCTGACATACCCGATTTTGCACAGTGGAGTTTAGATACCATAAGAGAAGAGGGTGGAAGTCTTAGTTGGCTTGAAGAGCAGCGTTTTGACTGGACAACAACAACAGCACATGCTTTAGAACAGGTACTCTCTGGAAAAACAATAATCCTGATTACTGACGAGAAGAGAAAATGGTTAGAGAACTACATCATGACTTTTATCAACAGTGTATCTTTGGAGCGTCCTTTTATTCCTGTTATCACTATAGACAGTATCTACACACACTACAACAGTGTTAGTGGCGGAGAGATGATAGATATAGTTGATGACATGATATCTCTTTCGTATAAAGATAATTACTTCTTTTGGTACATAGGAAAAGGTGATGATAAACGCGGTGATATTGCCAAGAGAAAGGACAATAGTTACTTTTGGATTTTTGATGAAGATTTCAATAATGCATTTACCCTTAAATCTTATGACAAAGATTTAGATATAAAACTTCTCCAACTCTATAAACTTTTTAACGCATCTCTTAACGCAACAATGTTTGGAGAGGTAGATGCAAACTCCTAGTCAAGTAAAGGGGCATATCTTAATCTCTACAAATGTAGAAGAGGAAGCTCAAAGACTGCAAGAGGAACTGAAGCCTTTTAGAGCTGTTAAATTTATAGAAGAGAATTTTAAAATTGAACATGCTAAAGCGGTTTTATCTGAAGCGTATATAAGTGAATCACAAACTAAGTATATACTTATTGGAGCTGGAGAGTTCACATCTGTAGCTCAAAACTCACTCCTAAAACTACTAGAAGAACCACCTAGAAATATAGAGTTTATAATCATCTCTCCGACAAAATCAAATCTGCTTCCTACCGTTCGCTCTCGTTTACCAATTTTAAAAGTGAACACAAGTCATGAGATAGTGGAGATTGATTTAAATCTATCTCGCATAGATTATGCACAACTTTTTTCATTTTTAAAAGAGAACTCTAGAGTTAAAAAAGCACAAGCAAAAGAGTTGCTTGAAGCTCTTTTTTATAGAGCTACAGTTGTAGATATGTTGATTTTAACCCCTCTACAACTTGAAAACTTTGACAGAGC
>JAYEMB010000004.1:20894-22517 GCA_034717855.1 Campylobacterota bacterium | reverse complement strand
GATAACAAAAGAAAAAAAGAGAGGGTAAGATTATGGAAGCTTTAAATCAAATTCAACCAATGCCAATAATAGTTTCTCCAAGAGAGGAGAGGTTCAATGAAGATATATATGAAGCGAGTAATGGAAACCTTATTAACTCAAAAGATGGCGGTTTAGCACTAACACCACAGGGAGAGACAAACCTAGATAGTAAAAAAGAGCAAAACGCAGCAGAGGCTGAGGCACAGAGTCAAGCTCAAAAAGATCAAACAAGAGCAAATGCTACTGACTACTTAGCTCACAAATCGATGCAGTCTCAAGTAGAGATATATTTAGCGGTTGCAACAAATGGCAAAGTTGATATAGGAAGTGACAGTACTCCAAGCATTATCGAGTCTCTTCGTGATGTTCAAAAACAAAACAGTGTAGTAGAAGCATACGCTACTTATGAGGAGAATCAAAAAAGTGTCATTTCTCAATAAGAAAGAATAAGACTTAATTAAAAATAGATGAGGACAAGGAAGAGATTAAAAGATTGCAAAAGGAGTTAAATAGTTAAGAACTAAAACTCCTCAAAAAGAAGACTATATCCAGGTGTTATCGAACTCTCTTTTTGGCAACTGTTATAGTAGTGTGAGTAGTCTTGAGCAGTTGAAAGCTTACTATTAGCCTCACAAAGAGTAGTTGCTTTTTGGTACCATTTCAATGCTTTTTTATGGTCCATGCTAAGCCCTAAGCCATTTACATCTAGACCTTGAAGATATAGGTCACCTAAAAGTTTTGCACCTAAAGGACTACCGGCATTCGCTGACTTTAGAACAAAATCAACTCCGTGCTGTACCATTCTAATATTTCGTGGTCCAATAATATGAAGTTCACCCATCTTTGCCATAGAATCAGCATCTCCAAGATTACTAGCTTTCATATAGTAGTCTAATGCAACTGAGAGGCTATTAGTGAGTAGTGGAGCTTTAAGCGAAATAGGTCTCATGATATTATTAGCATCTCCCATTATGGCTAAAGCTTCTCTATTGCCTTTATCTGCAGCCTTACTTATTAAAAAAAGTGCCAGTTTAGTATTAAGGTGAACTATCTTGTCACTATAAAAAAGCTTTCCTAAAAGTAGATAGTCTTGTGAAGAGGCATTATCTTGGTTCTCTAAAAGATCATGACTTACATTTACCAAACTATCACGTATTGTTCCAGAAGTACTATCATTTAAAGAGTTTATAACATCTGAGTATTGCGCCCTGCTCAACATTATTAAGCCAATACCTACTGCACCTTTACCACCTTTTTTTACAGAACTGTTAAACCACTGCTCTGTTCTTTGAATATCACCTTTAGAGTAGTAGAGTAGGGCAAGGTTATACATTGCTTCCTTATTTCCTAGTGTCGCATTTTGACGTGCAAAAACGATGGCACGGTCACTATCTCCATTTTCAAAGGAGTCTATCATAGAGTTATAATCACTTCCAAAGAGTGAGATAGCCGTAAAAAGTATCAATATAATTTTCATAAGTTTTATTCCCTGTTTAACATAATTCTAATGCTTGAAAATTATATCATAACAGTTTTGTTAAAACTACGTACTAGGAAAATATATGAATGATAAAGTTTTTACAAAACCGATAACAAAACAGC
>JAYEMB010000004.1:0-20794 GCA_034717855.1 Campylobacterota bacterium | reverse complement strand
ATAAGTTTTATTCCCTGTTTAACATAATTCTAATGCTTGAAAATTATATCATAACAGTTTTGTTAAAACTACGTACTAGGAAAATATATGAATGATAAAGTTTTTACAAAACCGATAACAAAACAGCTTGAGTTTGGTAAAGGTGTTGAAATCCAAAATAGTGTCGTAGTTAAAATAGGCAGTAGAGAAGTTACTTTAAAAGTAGTTTTTGCAAGTAAAAGCTTAAAGAAATAGATTAACATTTTAGAGTATAATCATAAAAAAAGTATTGGATCCTCAAATGAACGAGATAAAACTTTCAGTAGATGATGCGGAGTTAGAAACAGTTTTAACTATCTTACAAAATTTGAAAACTGGCTTGATAAAAAATATTGAAACTAATGGTAAATCACTAACTCAAAAAATGACTCAATATCAACCAAAAACAAACACAATCATAAAAGAAGAGAACTCTGGTACAAATGATAGCAGTGGTAAGTATGCAAACGCAGCGGCTTATAGAGCAAGATTGAAAAAACGCAATAGTAAGTAGCCAAAATATGAAGTATGTAGATATATGTGAAAATTGTTACGCTCATTTAGTTGAGAGTAGAGTCTATCTTTACGTTGAGAATGAATTTACAGAGATGCTTCATCTAGATGGTATAGAAACAGAGGAAGACCCCACTCCTCTGATACATAGAGAGATAGAACTCTCATCCCGACCTAGCCTCTACACATGTACAGGACTTGTGAGCTAAATGAAGAGGTGGCATATGAAGTTTTTAAGATGGAGAAGTTTTAACTCTTTTTAAGAGGTATAGTTTTATACTGTTGGCATGTAGACAGATTTACACTATGAGAAAAAGCCAAACCCTTCGAGAGAATGGGACGGAAAGCCTAGAGTCTTGCTTGAGATAGTCGGGTTGCCAAAAAAACAGTTAACCTTGTTTTAATTAGGATGGTACTCATGTATGTTGTTACAAATAGAAGGGTTTCAAAGAATAAGGGCGGTTTTGAAATTTTCCAAAAGACTCCAAACCCTAAAGGCCCCAACGAATTAAGACTGCTTGAGTCAGTGAAAAAAAATGGAAAAAGAACTTTTACTCGACTCAGAGATGAACTCTCAAAAAAACGCCTCAAAGAGATTAACAAAGATTTTAACTTAGAACTTGATACAGATAAAGAGTGGTATGCAAGTTTAGATGTCGCATGTAAAATATTTGACAAGGCAAAAGTAGAATCTAAAAATATCTTAGTTTTTGTGCATGGCTATAACAATGATATGAATGATATTGTCGTAACGGCAGAAAAGCTAGAACAAGCCTATAATGTTGTGGTTCTGATTTTTAGTTGGCCGGCAAATGGAGGTGGTTTTTTCTCTGGAACTGCTAAATATGTTGGTGATAAAAGTGATGCCCGCGTTTCTACAGGAGCATTAAACAGATTTCTTGAGAAGCTTCATGAGTATCATGCAATGTTGACGGCTGGACAAGTTGATTATTTATGGGAAAAAGCAAAAGCCAAGTACAAAGATAACCATGAAGAGGCGAGAAGCGAGTATGCAAAACTACAGCAAAAAATTTGTAGAATCAACATAAGTTTACTCTGTCATTCTATGGGTAACTATGTATTAAAATATGCAACTATTCCATCAGACACTTCACTAGATACTCCTATATTTGATAATGTCTGTTTAGTCGCGGCAGATGTAAACAATAAAAAGCATGCCCAGTGGGTACAAAAAATAGAAGCTCGTTCAGGTGTTTATGTTGTTATAAACAAAAATGACTCCGCTTTGAAATGGTCAAGAGTCAAACCAGGTAAGGCACAGCAAGCGAGACTTGGACACTATCTAAAAGCTCTAAACGCAGTAAACGCAACCTATATTGATGTGAGCAGAGCCAGACATGTGGAAGACGACCACTCTTACTTTAAAGATAAGCCTATTTCTAGAAACACAAAATTAAAAACACTTTTTTCAGATCTGTTTGAAGGAAGAAAAGCTGAAGAGAAGTTAGAGTACAGAGCAGATATTAACGCTTATGTTCTTTAGTGTTTTCTATGTGAGTGGAAAATTTTTATTTCCTTTGGTTATTTAAAAAGTATGCTATTTTATTTCTTATGATATAGTAGAGTAATTTTTTAACAAATGGATACAAATGAAGAAATTGAAAAAATGGGTCTTTATAGCACTGCTGCTTGTGCTATTTTATTATATATTTATCAAAAATATACTTGTAACACTCTCTATTATCGCTGCTTTATATGTTGCGTTTAGACTCTATAAGGTTTATGCCAAAAATAAATTAGGCAAAATAGCTGGTTCTAAAGAGCTGTTTAGAAAGAGTGAGCTGGGGCTTTTCATCGCACTTGTTGCAAAGGTAGCAAAAGCAGATGGAAGAGTAGATGAACTTGAGGCTCAGCTCATTAGTATCATGTTTGATGACATATCTAAAATTTTTCCAGAACCAGCCAAAGCAAGAACTATCTTAAAAGAGATTTTTAACGAAGAGAAAGAGAGAAGTGATGACACAAAAGAGATAGCACAATCTTTAAATGCACTTCTTGGTCGCAGTAGACTCAAACGCAAGCAGTTTATAGACTTCTTAATTCAACTTGCTCTTGTTGGTGGCAGTGGAATGGGCTCCGATGAAGATAAAGTTTTACGTGAGATAGTATCTGAGCTGGGAATCAGTGAAGATGAGTATAGCTCTATGGTAAACAAGTTTGAGAGTATGCTCAAAAATAAACAGCAGACAATGAGCCTAGATGCTGCCTATAAAGTTTTAGGTGTAAACGCAAGTGATGATATGAATACGATTAAAAAAACATATAGAAAACTTGTACGTCAATATCACCCAGATATCATAAAGTCTCAAGATAAAGATGAATCATACATAGAAGAAGCTACTGCTAAAACGCAAGAGATTAATCAAGCGTATGAGATTATTAAAGAGGCAAAAAAGTAGTCTAGATATTTTTGTGAATATCCTCGATACTTTTAGTGTTTGGGTTTTCTATATAGTAAACGTTTAGAAGTTGCTTGAGTCTATTTTTATTAAATCTCCAGTACTTCTGTGAATCAAACTCCTCTCGCTCTTCGACCTTCACAAAAAGCTCATCAATAGTTAGTTTGCCATCGCTCCCTTTGATGGTATTTAAGACTATATTTGTCAACTCTTTTTTTGCTTCATCGGTTGTGTCGTCATCAGGTAACTCTTTGTTTGGTAAAAATGCGTATATCTTCCATATACTAATTACTAAAACTATGATAAAAAATATCATCATAAGTGTTGAGGTGTCAAATTCCATAGGGACTCTTTTGTTTGTATTTAGAGTAAATTATATACTATTTTTGATAAAATTGCACAGCAGGATAAAAAATGAATGATAAAGTATTTACTAAACCGATAAAGAAACAGTTTGAGTTCGATGAAGAGGTCGCCGCAGTTTTTGATGATATGTTAGAAAGAAGCGTGCCTTTTTATAAAGAGTCTCAAAAAATTACAGAGTTCTTTGCTCTAAAGAACTTAAAAGAGGAGGGTGTTTTGTATGATTTGGGTTGCTCAACTGCATCTCTACTCTTAAATATACACAGGTCTTTAGATCTGAACGCAACACTTATCGGTCTTGATAACTCAGAAGCGATGCTTACTCAGGCTAAACGCAAGTGTGAAGCCTATGGTGCAAAAATAGATGTGTTAAACGCAGATATATTAGAGTATGAATATAAAGAAGCAGAGGTCTTTATCAGTAACTATACTCTGCAGTTTATACGTCCGTTAGTTCGTGAAGAGCTTGTCAAAAAGATAGCCACTTCACTGAAAAAAGATGGCGTTTTTATCTTTAGTGAAAAAGTAATCTCTCACCATTCAAAACTCAACAAAGATTTAATAGAGTGCTACTATGACTTTAAAAAAGAGCAGGGCTACTCAGAGTATGAGATAATGCAAAAGAGAGAAGCTTTGGAGAATGTTTTAGTGCCTTATAGTGAAGAGGAAAATATTAAAATGGCGCTGAACTGTGGGTTTTCTCACTGTGAAGTAGTATTTAGATGGGCAAATTTCGCAACATTCATAGCTATAAAATAAACCTACTTCATATTTCTTCGTTAGTTCATTTCAATTGGCTCTAGCCAATCTTCAATAAACTGCCTTGAACTATTTTGTAGTTTTACTTTATAGGTTTTTAGTCTCTTACCAGACATTGCCTTTGGGTTCTTCTTTTGTCTTTAAAGCTTCACCTATCTCTTTGTAAGTAACTATGTCATCCTCTCCACAATCTTTATGGTAGAAGCCTTGAAGGTCATAGTACTCTTTACACTCGCTGTAATATTTTGCTGAAATACCGTGCTTGTTTACACAGCCTGTAAAATATAGTGTTACTAATATCAATAAAATTGTTTTAATCATACTCTTGACAAAGCACTTACTATACCTAAACCTTGAAGGTCTCTTTTGTCTTACAAAACTCAGTTAAAAAACACTTTTCACACTTAGGGTTTTTGGCTGTACAGATGTAACGTCCAAAAAGTACCATTCCCTGATGCAGTGCATGGAGGTCATTTTTAAACTTTTTAACTAAGGTCGCTTCAGTTTTAATTGCTGTTTTATCATCACTGAGACCTAGTCTGTGAGCAACACGAAAAACGTGGGTATCAACTGCCATTAAATTAGCTCCAGTGTACTCTATCATCACAACATTTGCAGTTTTTTGTCCTACTCCTGCAAGCGTCTGTAACTCTTTTTCATCCATAGGAATTTCACCACCATAGACCTCCATGACTCTTTGTGCCATAGCGATGATATTTTTTGCTTTGTTATTAAAGAAGGAGCAGCTATTGATAAACTTTTTCACATCATCCAAGTCAGCAAGAGCTAGCTCCGCAGGGGAAGGGTACGCTTCAAAGAGTGGAGGGGTTAAAATATTCACGCGTTTATCAGTGCACTGAGCAGAGAGTGCAACTGCAACTACTAGCTCATATGCGTTTTTATACTCTAGCTCAGTTACCGCCTCATCATATCTCTCTACAAATCTTTTATGTATCTCTACAATCTCTTTTTTTGTTGCTTTTTTCATAAGTAGAATATTAGCGTTTTCTATGCTATAATCAAAATAAACATAGCTAATTTGTAGTAAAAAGGGTAGGCTCAATGGGTATATTTTCGTTTTTTAAAAAACCTCAAGTAGTTCGTCAGGATGAGACCGAAGAGCATATAGAGTTTGATGAGTATTTAACAAAAGATTTTTTCTCAGAACTGGTAGATAATAATAGTTCAATGATGCTCTATTTTACTAAAAAAGATGGTTGGGTCGGTGCAAACAGACTATTTTTAGAGACTTTTAAATATAGCGATATTAGAGAGTTCCGCCAAGAACATGATAGCGTTAGAGATATCTTTTTAAATGAGAGCGAAGAGATATTTACAGAAGATGATAAAAGCTGGCTCGATTATATAAAAAAGTATAAACATGATGGTTACGATGTGACTATAGCTATTAACAGTGGGAGGATACTCTCCATTAGTGCAAAATGTCATACATTTTCAAATCGTAATGAAGTTTATATTCTAGAATTAGATGATGTTAGTGAACTTCACACTTCTCAGCTTAAAACAAAAGAGGTGGAGAAGCTCAAAACTAAATTTTTATCAAATATTGGGCATGAGTTTAGAACACCAATGAATGGCATCCTCGGTTTTGTTGAGCTTTTAGGTAAAACTGATTTGGATAAAAAGCAGAGAGAGTACTTAAATATGATTAATCGTTCATCAAAGAACTTGATGGCAAATATTGAAACGCTGCTTGATTTGTCCCAGATGCAAAGCGGTAGGTTGCAGGTTGAAAATACTCCTTTTGCAATCTTGGATGAGATGGAAAAAATCGCCTATAACCTCTCTATGTCAGGTAGAGATAAAGGGATAAAAGTTCTCTCATTTATAGATCCAAAACTACCGCGTGAGTTAGATGGGGATATAAGAAAAATAAAACAGATTATGAACTCTTTAGCTCAAAACGCAATCAAGTTTACATCTCGTGGCGGTAAGGTAATAATCGAAGTTAAACTTTTAAAAAGACAGTTGAATGGTGATTGTAGTATTAGTTTTAGTATTAAAGATAATGGAAAAGGTATCGCTCAGGAGCAGTTAGCATTAATACTAGAGCCTTTTAACGCAGGAAACCAAGCTGATGAAAGATTGGGTGTAGGGCTTAGTCTCTCTCACGGTTTGGTAAACTTACTTGGCTCTGAACTCAGAATACAGAGTGAAGAGGGAGAGGGTAGTTACTTTAACTTTGTTTTGGATTTTCTTGCTTCTAAAGGGCAGACTTACAAAATGATGCCAAAGAAGAAAGTAAAAGTTTTACTACTTGATCAGTCTAAAGTTGATGAGGCTAATTTTTTAACAATATATCTACGTGCTTTTGCTATTGATGTTGTAAAGTCTAACGTTTTAGATGCAACAGTCTATGATAATATTGATGCTCTGTATATAGTTGCAGACCATAGTGACTCCTCTTGGATGTTTGAGCTTGGTTCATACACCAAGGATGTACCGGTGATAATGTTGCTTGATGAGAGTCAAAAACTTCCAACAAAACTTACATACTTGGTGGATGAGATTATTCATAAGCCACTACAACCAAGCTCTATGGCCAAACACCTCTACTCTATGTATAGTCTGGAGAGAGGCGAGAGTATAGAGTCAAAGTTACAGGTAGAAGATAAAACGACAGCTCTAGTTGTAGAGGATAATCTTATAAACCAGAGACTCATTCAAATCCTGCTTCAAGAGTACAATATTTTAGTATCAACTGCTTCAAACGGAATAGAAGCTGTCAAGATGTGTGAAACAAACAGATACGATATAGTATTTATGGATATTGATATGCCGGAGAAGAATGGTATCGTTGCTACTAAAGAGATCAAAGAGGCTCTTAATCCAAATGGAAAAACACCCTTTGTCGCGCTTACAGCAATGGCAATGGAGGGTGACAGAGAGATGCTGCTTCAATCTGGATTGGATGACTATATCTCGAAGCCTTTAACGCGTGAAAAACTAGAGAATATACTCAACAGATACTTAAAAGTTGTATCTTAAAGAACTGTTTATTATCTATTAGCATAAGCCTACTAGAATTTTAGATCAAATATATACTTTTAAGGAATAATAATGACAAAAGTGACAAAATTTTTATACACTCTTCTTTTTGCAGCAACTCTTTCAGGTGCGCAAACATTGGTAACTGTTAATGGTTCAGCAATTACACAAGCAGATGTAGATTCAGCACTTATGAATGCTACTCAAGGTAGATTTAACCAAGTACCGGCAGATAAACAAGCAGAGTTCAGACAACAAGTTTTACAACAACTAATAGGTACTGAACTAGTTTACGGGGATGCTAAAAAAACAGGTGTACTTGAGTCTCAAGAGTTTAAAGATGAGTATGTAAAAGTTCAAGAGAGAGTTAAAAAACAACTCGCTATTCAAGTGTGGCAAAAACAGCAACTTGATAAAGTTAAAGTATCAGATAAAGAGCTTAAAAACTATTACAGTAAAAACAAAGAAGAGTTTAACGAAAAAGAGAGTGTTCACGCTCGTCATATTTTAGTAAAAACTGAAGCAGAGGCAAAGAAAATTATTTCAGAGCTTAAACCATTGAGTGGAACTGCCTTAAAAGAGAAGTTTATAACTCTAGCAAAATCAAAATCGACAGGACCTAGTGGACCAAAGGGTGGAGATTTAGGTTTCTTTACACAGGGCCAAATGGTACCTGCGTTTAATGACACTGTTTTTAAAATGAAAGTTGGTACTATTACTAAGACTCCAGTGAGTACACAGTTTGGATTTCATGTTATCTATTTAGAAGAGAAGAAAAACTCTACTGTTAGAGAGTTTACTGAAGTTAAAACTGTAATCGACCAACGTCTTAAAATGGAAAAGTTTAAGACTGTTATGGCATCAAAAATGGAAGACCTTCAGAAAAAAGCTACTATCAAATAGTAATTACTTAAATGAAAAACTCTCCAATCTCTAATATAACTTTAGAGGGGAGAGAGTTTCTAGTCAAACGCGACGACCTCATAGACCCTTATTTAGCAGGAAATAAATACCGAAAACTATATACTCTTTTAAATACCCCTCATAAAACTTATAAAAAAATAATATCCTATGGCGGAACCCAATCAAACGCAATGCTTGCAATTGCTGCTTTGGCAAAAGAGAAAAGCTGGGAGTTTATCTACTACACCAAACCCTTAAGCGCTCAGCAGAGAGTTCAAAATAGTGAAGCTGGAAACTTTTTTCATTCTGTAGAACTTGGTATGAAACATGTAGAGATTTCAGAGGATTTATATAGAGATTTTATATCTTCACTGCGACTGCATTTGGATGAAAAAACCTGCATTATAGACCAAGGCGGAGCAGTTGAAGAGGCAAAAGCTGGTTTAGAGGTGTTAGCTCAAGAGATACGTGAAGCGGACTTAGGTGTTAAGAGTCTGGCTACACCCTCAGGAACTGGTACTACAGCCCTCTTTTTAGCTTTGGCAATGCCAGAGTACAGAGTTTACACAACACCATCTGTTGGAGATGAGGAGTACTTAAAAGAGCAAATGTCTGCACTACATGAGATACCTCAAAATCTTATAATATTAAAACCTGAAAAAAAGTACCATTTTGCAAAGCCTTATCCTGCGTTTTTAGAGATATATAATAAACTTTTAAAGGGTGGAATTGAGTTTGATCTACTCTACGCACCAGGAATGTGGAAAGTTCTACTTGAGCAAACGCAGGAGAAAGTTTTGTATATTCATAGCGGTGGAGTTACTGGAAATGAGAGTATGCTCAAACGCTATGAGAAGAAAGGATTTATTAATCTATAAAAGTTACTGAGTCTTTTAGTGCAACTCTATCTGGTTGGTATGAGTTAATTTTTTCATTTGTATCTTCATAACCTAAAACTACACTATAGAGTAGTGCTAAGTTTTCAGGAAGTTCAAGTGTACGAGCAACAACTTTTCCAAACTCTGTTGTAGAACCTTGAGGACAGCTATCAATACCAAATTCTTGTGCAGCTAACATGAGACTCTGCATATAAGCTCCACAGTCTATCAGAGCACCAGCAGCTCCATCAATATTTGCCTTATCTGTACATACAAAAATAACAGTTTGTGCACCAAACCATCTAAAATTGTCATGCCACATTTTAATTCTAGTATCGTTGTCTTTTCTGTCAACTTCCATAAGTTTGTAGAGTCCAGCTCCAGTTACGATACGGCGTTTTTTATACGGATTTACCCACTTAACAGGATAGTATTGAATAAACTGGTCATGTTCAACACCCTCATTCATCTTTTCGATGATGGCATCACCAACATTTTTGAGTACTTGCTTGTTGCTAATTGCATAGACTGTCCAAGGTTGCATATTTGCACCACTTGGTGTTTGAGCAGCTGCGTTTAAAATTGCTTCGAGAGTCTCTTTAGGGACAGGCTTTGGTAGGTATGCTCTTTTTGATGAACGATTACTGAGGGCTTCTAAAACTGTTGGCATATTGGATAATCCTAAAATATTTTTGAAATTATATAATATTTATGATTAAACTTTTATTTCCTTATAGTTGACAGTATTAACTAAAGTAACTTGACAATGATAGACTCAATTAGATATAATGATTACATAATAAATTATAAAGGACTTAAATTATGAGTAATATTTTTGAAAAACTAACACACAATATGACAGAAGCGATAGAGAGTGCGATATCCCTAGCACTACATAGTAAAAACCAAGAAGTGCAGGCAGAACACTTTTTATGGTCTCTTTTAACAAACTCCAACTCTCTACTAAATCAGATGTTTAATAAGATGAATATAGACAAGGTAGCGATGGAGTTAGATATAAAAAGTTTGACTGAGAAGTTACCAAAGTCATCACAAGTATCAAAAGAGAATGTGAGATTATCTAAAAAATTTGTAGAGACCTTAGAGAACGGTGCAGGTCTTATGACGAGAAATGGGGATAGTTACCTAGCAGTTGATACTTATATATTAGCAAATTTAAAAACAGAACCATTCTCAACGATACTTCCTAAATACATAGATGTAATGGAACTTTCAAAAAATCTAGAGGCTGCTCGTGGTGGAGCAAAAATAGACTCACAAAGCTCAGATGAGACTTTAGAGTCATTAGATAAATATGGAGTGGACTTAACTGCTGAAGCGGCAGAGGGAAAACTCTCTCCTGTTATTGGTCGTGATGAAGAGATTACACGTATGATGCAGATTCTTATTCGTAAAACTAAAAATAACCCTATGCTACTTGGAGAACCGGGAGTTGGTAAAACAGCTTTAGTTGAGGGTCTTGCACAAAGAATTCAAAGCGGAGATATTCCAACCTCACTGCAAAATAAACGTCTTATTGCCCTTGATATGTCTGCTTTAATCGCGGGTGCAAAATATCGCGGAGAGTTTGAAGATAGACTCAAAGCGGTAATTGATGAGGTAAAAGAGAGTGGGAATATTATTCTTTTCATCGATGAGATTCATACTATTGTAGGAGCAGGTGCTAGTGAGGGTAGTATGGATGCAGCAAATATTTTAAAACCTGCACTTGCTCGTGGAGAACTTCACACTATCGGTGCGACAACTCTCAAAGAGTATAGAAAGTATTTTGAAAAAGATGCAGCACTTCAGAGACGTTTTTTACCGATTAGCCTTGATGAGCCTACTGTAAATCAGTCTCTACAGATTCTTCGCGGAATAAAAGAGCGTCTCGAGACTCACCATAATGTAACTATCACAGATAGCGCTTTAGTAGCTGCGGCAAGACTTAGTGATAGATATATTGCCGATAGATTTTTACCAGATAAGGCGATTGACCTCATAGATGAAGCAGCAGCTGAGTTGAAAATGCAGATTGAGTCTGAACCAAATGTCCTAAGTGGGGCAAAACGCCAAAGTTCAGAACTACAAGTAGAGAGAGAAGCTCTTAAAATGGAAGATACTCCTGCGAATAGCAAAAGACTTACTGAAATAGAAAAAGAGCTTGCCGATGTTGATGAGAAAGTACTCAGTTTAGAGTCTCAGTTTAAAAACGAGAAAGAGGTTTTTGAAAAGATTGCTACTATTAAACATGATATAGAGGCTAAACGCAGAGATGCAGAGGGTGCGAAGAGTGCATCAGATTTTAACCGTGCAGCAGAGATTGAGTATGGTGAAATTCCAGCTTTAATAGAAGAAGAGAAAAATATAAATGAGTCTTGGAACAGACTTCAAGATGAGGGCACACTTCTTAAAAATAGTGTTGATGAAGAGGCTATCGCATCTATAATTTCAAGATGGACAAATATTCCAGTAAACAAAATGCTTCAAGGTGAAAAAGATAAAATCTTAAATGTTGAAGCTGAGTTAAACAGAGATGTAATAGGACAGTCTCGTGCTACACATGCTGTTGCACGTGCTATAAAACGCAACAAAGCTGGACTCTCTGATACATCATCACCTATTGGTAGTTTTTTGTTTCTTGGACCAACAGGTGTTGGTAAAACGCAGACTGCTAAAACATTAGCAAAGTTTCTATTTGACTCTGAAGATGCGATGATTAGAATAGATATGAGTGAGTATATGGAGAAACATGCAGTGTCGCGTTTAGTTGGTGCTGCTCCTGGTTATGTAGGTTATGAAGAGGGTGGACAACTGACAGAAGCAGTTCGCCGTAAACCATACTCTGTGATTCTCTTTGATGAGGTTGAAAAAGCACATCCTGATGTTTTTAATATCTTACTACAGGTTTTAGATGATGGACGCTTAACTGATAACAAAGGTGTAACAGTTGACTTTACAAATACTATTATTATTTTAACTTCAAATATCGCAAGTGAGAAGATTATAAATAACCCTCAATCTGATGAACTTGATAATATGGTTATGAATGAACTCAAACAAGCCTTTAAACCAGAGTTTTTAAATCGTTTAGATGATGTTGTAATTTTTAATGCACTTGGAGAGGAGCAGATTGTAGATATTGTAGATATATTCTTTAGAGATATCGCTAAAAAAGTGGAACAACGCGATATAGAGTTGAGTCTAAGTGAGGAGGCTAAAGCTTATATCGCAGAGGCAGGATTTGATCCTGTTTATGGTGCGAGACCACTTAAGCGTGCTCTGTATGAGATAGTCGAAGATAGGTTAGCAGATTTGATTTTAGAGGGAGTAGTAGTTGAGGGTTCTAAGGCTGCGTTTGATATGAAAGATGGTGAGATCGAAGTAGTAGTATCGTAAACTACGCGCTAATTAAAGCTTCTATAGGCTCAGGTTTTCCCATGTGGAAACCTTGAGCGTAATCAATCCCTATCTCTTTAATTACAAGAAGTATCTCTTCTGAGGAAACAAACTCAGCTATCGTCTCTACACTTAGTTTATGTGCAAGCTCTACGATAGTCTCAACCATCAACCTTGCGTTTTTGTCACTAGCGATATTAGAGATTAGCGAGGCATCAATCTTTATATAATCAACAGGAAGGTTAAGAATATGGGCGAAGTTAGAGTATCCTGAGCCAAAATCATCTATTGCAACTTTTAAATTGTATGATCGTACCTTCATACAAAAATTATATACCGCTTCATAGTTGATAAACTCTTCAGTTTCAAGAAGTTCGACTGTTATGAGGGAGTTGTATTCATACTTATCTAAAGCGCTAAAGAACATGTTCATCGTTGACTCATCTTCAATATCGCTAAATGAGATATTAATAGAGCAGGGAACTCCATACCTTGCAGCTGCGTTTAGTGTATTTGTGAGGACAGCTTCTGTAATTTTGTGATAGATTCGATTTGCTTTTGCAACATCTAAAAAACTCAGAGGCTGTATAATGTTTCCATTTTCTTGCTCTATGCGTACAAGTGACTCATACTTTGTAGGCTTACTAAAGTCTTTAATTGGAACGATTGGTTGAAAATATGAGATGACACTATTGTTATGGAGTGCATGAATGAGATGTTTATGCGAGTTGATGTTATCCTGATGGAGTTTTTCAAGCTCTTTTTCATTTTCAAATATAGAGAGATGCAGGTTGCGTTTTTTAGCATCTTTGAGTGCCATGTCAGCATAAGCTAACATCTTCTTTCTACCACTAAAAGATAAGCCGGCACTCATCATCAGGTTTAGTTTTCTCTCTCTATAAGAGAAGTTCTCATCCTTATAATCTTGAAGAATATCTTCAATAAGCCCAATAAAATCCTCTCTGTTAATATGATAAGTGTCTTTTGAGACTATTGCGAACTCATCTCCTCCAATGTGATAGAGAAAGAGGTCTTTGTCTTCTATCTTTTTTTGAAGATAGACAGCTGTAATTTTGAGTGTAACATTGCCGACCTCTTCGCCATAGATATCATTAATCGATTTAAAGTTATCAATATTTAAAAGAGCCATCTTGTCAAATTTTTTAAAAATCGAGTCTTCGAGTAGTTTACTTCTATTTGGAAGACCTGAAAGAGGGTGTGTATATCTTTTTGTGTGAAGCTCTTTAGTTTTACTTGAAATCTCATTTTCGAGATTTTCATTGGACCTTAACAGCTGTTTATAAAGGTTTTTCTGTTTTTTTTCTGATTTTATTATAGTGTTGAGTTCATCTATAATACGTTGATTTGAAGCGTTGAGTTTATATGCAAAAAATGATATATATGTAAAAAGCATTAAAGATATAATGAGTGCCTCTTTTGTAATAATAGTAGAGATATCATCTTTTCCTTGAATAAGAAGGACGCTAAAAAGTAGTAAGGTAAGGAGTACGAGGAGATAGGGCTTACTTTTCAAAACAATTTTTGACAATACTCTTTCCTCTTTTCATGTGTTGTAATAGTTATCAGCAAACTTTATACCAAGAAGAGCAATAGCTAGTGTGCTGAAGTATAATTAAATCATTAACCACGCTTTAAGTAAATCTTATGTATTATTTCGGACTTAATTTTAAATAAGGATATGTCGTGAAAAGAACATACCAACCACATAATACACCTAGAAAAAGAACTCATGGTTTTAGAGCTCGTATGGCTACTAAAAATGGTCGTAACGTTTTAAGCCGTCGTCGTGCTAAAGGTCGTAAAAGATTGTCAGTTTAGGCGGTTTCAACACACTGAAACAACATAAAGAGTTTCAGTACGTCTACAATAAAGGAAAAAATCAACACTCAAATGGTGTTGTTCTTTTTTTTCTCCCCCAAAATGGAATTCACAAAGTAGGTTTTACCGCAACTAAGAAGTTAGGTAATGCTGTTAAAAGAAATAGAGCTAAGCGTAGGCTTAGAGCTCTTTTTTGTGAACACTCCAATTTACTCAAAGATGGCTCCTATGTATTTGTTGCAAAAGTCGGACTTTTTGAAAGCTCCTATGAACAACTCAATCGTGACTTTTTAAAAGTACTTAAAAGAGCAAAAACACTCCAAGAAATTTCTAATGATTAAAACTGCTCTCCTTAAGCTGATGTGGCTTTATCAGAAGTTTTTGACACTTATTGGTTTTGGGTCGTGCAGATATTACCCATCATGTAGTGAATTTGCACGTTTAAACTTTGAATACAATTCACTTTCAAGTGCTTTTTACCACTCTTTTACTAGAATACTACGTTGTAATCAATTATTTGAAGGGGGAATCGAGTATCCACTGCTTGATAAGCTCCCTTCTAAGTCTAAATCTATGTCCAAAAAACTTGGAGTAGATTCTATAAAGTATTGGTTGGTCCCAAATAAAAAAGACCGTTATTACATTATAAAAAACTTTTCATATAAAGGGTAGTTTGTGTTTGACAAAATGACAGCAAATCAGAGATTGATAGTTGCAGTACTATTATCAGTAATTTTTTTCGTAGTTTATACAGCGATTTTTCCACCAGTAGAACCAGAGGTAGCCAAAGAGGCTAAGAGTAATCAAATAGAGTTAAAAGATGGTGCGAGCAGTACTTCGACACCAAGCTCAGTTAATGTTGAAGAGGTGGCAGGTCATACTATATCTTCTCAAGATAAGATTGCAGCGAGTGCATCAAGTAATATCTTAACAGTTACAAATAAAGATTTTATTTTAAAGATGGATACGCTTGGCCGTATCTCTTCAAAAGAGCTTCTACAGGAGAAGTTTAGAGACGAGAATGATGAACATGCACAACTTATTCCAGCATTTGGTACTAAGCCACTCTATCTTAGATTTTTAGATGAAGAGTTAAATAAAGAAGCGTCATCAGTTGCATACACTGCAAGTGTTAGCGAGATAGCACTTGATGGTCATCCTCAAAAAGTTACACTCACTCAAAAGTTATCACAGTTAACGGTTACGAAAGAGCTTACATTTTACAGTGATGGTCACTATGATGCTGTTGTTTCCGTTTCAAAAGATAAGAGATACTTCATCTATCTTGGTCAACGTCCTCGTGTAAATGAAAATGAGCAGATGATGACTGTTGTTGGTGCTATGGTTTATACTGACGATGAGCTTGTGACAATCATTGAAGATGGCGATGCTGAGGGGAGAAAATCTTTTAGCGGTGTTGAGTTAATCTCTGCGTTTGATCAGTACAAAGCAAGTATTATGTACGGTATGTCTAAAGATACAAATGTAATAGTTGAGCGTGACCGTGATGATAATCCGATAATATATTTTGATGCACTTCCAACTATGAAGTTTAGTGGGTATGTTGGTCCTAAAAACTATAAAACACTTGAAAATATCAATCCTGTACTAACAAACGCGATCGAGTATGGTTGGTTTACATTTGCAGCGCAACCACTCTTCGCTCTTCTTTTATGGTTACACGGGATTTTTGGTAACTGGGGTTGGGCAATTATTGCACTGACAATTATCATTAGAACTATTCTTTACCCTTTAACATACAAGGGTATGATGTCTATGCAGAAGATGAAAGAGCTTGCACCAAAACTTAAAGAGTTAAAAGAGAAGTACGGTAAAGATCCACAACGTATGAATGCCGCTACTATGGATATGTACAAGAAACATGGTGCTAATCCATTAGGTGGTTGTCTTCCGATGCTTCTACAAATTCCAGTATTTTTTGCAATCTATCGTGTACTTTTAAACGCAGTTGAACTTCAAGGTGCTCCATGGGCACTATGGATTAGCGACCTCTCTAGAATGGATCAGTATTATGTTTTACCTATCCTTATGGGTGCTTCAATGTATTACCAGCAAAAGCTTACACCAAACAACTTTACTGACCCTATTCAAGAGAAAGTATTTAAATACCTTCCTGTAATATTTACATTTTTCTTTATAACTTTCCCATCAGGTCTAGTGCTTTACTGGTTTGTAAATAACCTTTTCTCTATAGGACAGCAGTTCATTGTAAATGCTCAATATAAAAATATGAAAGATGCTCAGATTGCTATTAGTGACCATGCGAAGAAAATGGAACATAAAGAGATGGAAAAAGAGAAGCAAGAGAAGAAGAAATCTAAAAACTCTGCTGGAAAGAGTGATGATTAAGATAGAAGCGATTACGCTAGAAGAAGCGTATCAAGATGCAGCACTCAAGTTAGAGTGCTCTGTTACAGAGTTGGCTATCGAAGTTGTTCAGCATCCAAAATCTGGTATCTTAGGTCTCTTTAAAAAGAAAGCGATTATTGTAGCAACTGTTGACACTAAAATGGTTGATGCAAACAAAAGTAAAAATGCTCAAACGAAAGAGAAAGCAAAAGAGGTGGATGCAAAGCTAAAAAAAGCAGAAGCGAAGCCAGAAAAAAAAGTTGTAGAAGAAGTTGTTGAGAAAGTTAAAGAAGAACCTTCTCAAAGAATTTTAAACGATACAATAATGCCTGCGTCATTTGTTAGTGACCAAGATGATGAAGATGATGACCTAGAGAGTGGGCTCAGTTATACAGCAGATTATGATGATGAGTTTGATGAGAAAGATGAGAGTGAAGATACTACACTAAAAGTTGCTCAACTAGCACAAAAAGTTGACAAAGAGATAAATGAACTTTTTGACTTGACCTGTTTTAAAATTGATAAAATTGAGGTTAGTGCTTACGATAGTGAGACTCTTCTTATCGAGTTTAAGGGTGAAGATGCAGCACTACTCATAGGTAAAGAGGGCTACAGATATAAAGCGCTCTCTTATATGATATTTAACTGGATTAACTCTAAGTATGATGTGCAGTTGCGTTTAGAGATAGCAGAGTTTTTGAAAAATCAAGAGGAATCAATATCTCGTTATCTTGTGAATGTTTGTGAAAATATTGACAAAGATGGACGTGCACAGACTAAAATTTTAGATGGTGTTTTAGTTCAAATAGCTCTTAAAGAGTTACGTGACAAGTATCCTGACAAATATGTAGTCATCCGTTCAACTCGTGATGGACTAAAATATATCATTGTGAATGATTATCACAATAACTAAAAAATGAACTCAGATACTATTTGCGCCATTGCAACAGCAAATGGTATAGGTTCAATTGCCATAATTCGCCTTAGTGGTGAGAAGGCTCTCTCAATTGCAAAAACTCTCTCAAAAAAAGAAAAACTTACTCCAAGATATGCAACTTTAACAAATATTTATAACTCTCAAAATGAGCTTATAGATGAATCTATAGTTATCTATTTTCAAGGACCAAACTCTTTTACTGCTGAAGATGTAGTTGAAATTCAGTGTCACGGTGGTTTTATAGTTGCTCAAAGTATCTTAAAAGCTGCACTAAACGCAGGTGCAAGACTCGCTGAAGCAGGTGAGTTTTCAAAACGTGCCTTTTTTAACGGTCGTATAGATTTAAGTGAAGCGGAGGCCATTGCACAGCTTATTGAAGCTAAAAGTGAAGATGCTGCAAAGATACTCGCTTCCCAGATGAAAGGTTCTTTAAAAGAGTATATAGAGCAGGTGCGTGATGATATAATTCATATACTTGCTTACTCCGAAGTAACTATAGATTATGCCGAAGAAGATTTGCCTACAGACTTGGTAGAACAGATTAAATCCAAACTAGATGAACTCAAGAGTTCACTTAACTCAACGCTTTTAGCATCCAGAGCTAGAGAGGGACTAATGCAAGGCTTTAAAGTTGCAATAGTTGGTAAACCAAATGTTGGGAAAAGCTCACTTTTAAACTCACTTCTAAACTATAATCGCGCAATAGTAAGTGATATAGCGGGAACTACAAGAGATACGATAGAAGAACAGGTTAAAATTGGCACTCACTTGATTCGTATTGTTGATACTGCTGGTATTCGCGAAGCGAGTGATGAGATAGAACGTATTGGTATAGAGCGAAGCCTTGAAGCGATAGAACAGAGTGATATTGTTGTAGCACTCTTTGACAGCTCACGTGAGGCAGATAGTGAAGATGAACAGATTTTAAATCTTATCCGTGAAAACGCAGAAGAGAAACATGTACGCTATGTAAAAAATAAGATAGATTTAGAGCAGAAGTTTGAGCATAAAGGTATTAACTTTGATTTAGAGATAAACTCTAAAGAGAGTGTTGATTCCCTTATAAAAGTACTCAAAAATATTATGGACACAACAAACTCTTCAGATGAGATTATGCTAATTTCGCAAAGACAGATATCTGCTGTAGAGAATACTTTGACAAACATAGAAGAAGCATTTTTTCCATTAGAGGACCAAGAACTTGAAATATTCTCTTTCCATTTAAACGAGGCAGTAAAAGAGATGGCAAGTATCACAAGACCTTTTGAAAATGACGAGATGCTTGACAAGATGTTCGGCTCTTTTTGTTTAGGTAAATAAACTTGAAATATATATCTATAGACTTAGGTCTCAAACGCATAGGTCTTGCTTACTCTGCTCATAAAGATTTAGTGACCCCACTTCCAGCAGTTATCAGAAAAAACAGAAATCAAGCTTCAGATGAGGTGAGAAAAGTTCTCAAAGAGTGGGAAGTAAACGCAGTCGTTATTGGGATACCTCTTGGTGGCAGTTCTGAAGATGAGATGAGACGCAGAATAGCACACTTTATGAATTTAGTTGCGTTTGAGGGTGACGTGTTTTATCAGGATGAAGCGGGAAGTTCAAAAGAGGCTGAAGCTTTAATCAAGGGTGAGATTAAGCAGGTGAGAGATGGAAGAGTTGACTCTATCTCTGCGATGATTATTCTGCAAAGATATTTACGAACTCTTCGTTAACGCCCCATTATAAAGAGGTTGTTACTCTCGTGAGTAGCTTCAACAAATCTCTCTTTTAACTCTCTATCAAAAGTCATCATATAGATATCGCTATTTTTTAGTTTTAACTCTTTGAACTGCTCAAGCAAAACATCATCTGCTACATTTTTACCATGGTCACATTTTGTAAAGTTAAATGAGTTAAGTGTTTTTCCATAATCATATAAGTTTGCTTCCCATTCACTGCGTTTAAGATAGAGTGAATCAGGATTTGCCGCTAAAAATATATTTTCATCTTCTATATCAAATGGCTCTATTAAATCATTAAAGATTGAAGATATACTTGAGAAGTTTTCTATATCCCAAAACATATAGCTTTTAGTAGTGTTAGACTTCTGTTTTTTGTTTGCAAGTTTTACGCGTTTTTTGATATTAAATTTACTGTGAGCGTTATCATTTGTAAAATGTATTGAGTTCTTTAGTTTCACTGCATCATCTGTCTTAAAGTTTAAAATCTCACCTAGTTCTATATAAAGCTCTAGATTTTCAATTTCATCTACTGCAGAACCTTTTTGATATGTTTTAAGACTTTTTTGTTTATTTTTTGTAAAAACTAAATCCACACTCATCTTTTGATGATTTGCGTAGGCTTGTTTGACTCGAAAAAAGACATCTTTTGCGTATTTGTTCTCAGGGAGTTCTATGTTCCCTCTAAATTTGTGCTCGATACTTACTTTAGTCATCAACTTCCTATTTCTATCTATAATTTGCTGTATTATACATAGTATGAGATTAAATAAGAAAATTCGTCTCTAATTATAAGCTAGCTCTAATAATAATTTTACCATTTTTTGAGTATAATGCCACAAATTTTTTAAGACAAAGATCTTAATAACACTCAAGGAAATACAATGGCATTAAACGTTTATTATGACAAAGACACAAATTTAGACCTAATCAAAAGCAAAACAGTTGCAATGATCGGTTTCGGTTCTCAAGGACACGCACACGCAGAAAACTTAAGAGATAGCGGTGTAAACGTTGTTGTTGGTCTTCGTAAGGGTGGTTCTTCATGGGCTAAAGCTGAAGCTAAAAACTTTGAAACTTTAACAGTTGGGGAAGCTACTGCTAAAGCTGACGTTATCATGATTCTTCTTCCAGATGAAAATCAAGCAGAGATCTATGAGAATGAAATCGCTCCAAACTTAAAAGATGGTGCTACTATCGCTTTTGGTCACGGTTTTAATATCCACTACGGTCGTGTTAAACCAGCTGCTAACATCAATGTTACTATGATTGCTCCAAAAGCTCCAGGTCACACTGTACGTTCTGAGTTTGTTCGTGGTGGTGGTATTCCAGATTTAATCGCTGTTGGTCAAAACCCTTCAGGAACTACTAAAGAGTTAGCTCTTTCTTACGCTTCTGCTATCGGTGGTGGACGTACTGCAATTATTGAGACTACTTTTAAAGATGAGACAGAGACTGACCTTTTTGGTGAGCAAGCTGTTCTTTGTGGTGGAGCTGCTTCACTTGTACAAGCTGGTTTTGAGACTCTGACTGAAGCTGGTTACGCTCCTGAGCTTGCATACTTCGAGTGTTTACACGAACTTAAACTAATCGTTGACTTAATGTTTGAAGGTGGTATTGCTGATATGAGATACTCTATCTCTAACACTGCTGAGTATGGTGATT
>JAYEMB010000003.1:0-6492 GCA_034717855.1 Campylobacterota bacterium | reverse complement strand
AGTCTATACCCATTTGTTTCGTGTGAAGGAACAACCTGTGCTAATCTCCAGCCATCTTTATATAGCTTAGACAAAGTAGTTTTTGAGTCTTGAATTTTTGAGACTACATCAGAGACACCATTTTCTGTTGCTTCTTTTTTAATATCAGTTATCTGAATCATTTCAGAGTCCTCATTGTATAGAACCGCGCAAAAGTATATTTTGATTTCCATTTTTAAATCCTTTTTTTCTATTTTTAATCTAACTAATCGAAAGCTATTGTACCCAAGTTTTTAAAAAATAAAATTGTTAAAGGTCTAAAAAGATACTATTAATAACGATTTTATACTCTTGATTGTGTTTTTGTGAAACAGTTCCAGTGATTGTTAAAGTTTCATTACTCTCATCATAACTAAACAGCTGCTCACTCATTTTAAACTCTGTCTCAAACTCAATACTGTTAATATCAAAAAAAGTAACATTTACATCACTCTCTCCTGCTATGTTAAAACCTATAGTGGTCTCCTCTGCAAACTTTCTACTCTCGCCCACATAATATGAAGTTGCAAACTTATTCTCAAAACCCATGGCATGTTCGGGATTGATGCCATTGTTATTTAAAAAAAGAGTAATCTCATCTCTGTTCTTCTCTTCTCTAACTACTTCCATATTTACTCCTGTGAAATTTTAAATATTATTATAAAGCAATTTTAGCCATTTGATTATTAAGAAATATATAGCTAATTTTTTATTTCTATTTTCATAAGAAAATGTTATTATATGCAAACATAGCAAGAGGGGTATATATGAAAAAATTAGCTTTAGGACTCTGTTTACTTTTTAGTATCAACTTACATGCGGATTTAGTTTCCGATGGTTTCACTCAATATAAAAGTAATAACTATAAGGGAGCCATTAGTTTATGGACACAAGCTTGTGACAAAGGAAATATGGACGGCTGTTATAATCTAGCCTATATGTACGCAAATGGAAAAGGGACTATGCATAACGAAAAAAAGGCCGCTGAGCTCTACAGAGCAAATTGTAACGCTGGAGATACAAAAGCGTGTTCTAACCTCGGTGCAATCTATGAAAATGGTGTTGGCGGGATTAGACAAGACTTTTATAAATCTAGCAGACTCTATGCAAAAGCATGTAACGCAGGAAACGTAAATGGCTGTTTTAACTTAGGCGTTACCTACTACAGAGGTCGTGGGGTAATTAGAGACTATAAAATCGCAAGTGAACTCTACACAGACGCCTGCAATAAAGGTCATATAACTGCCTGTTACAATTTAGGCAAAATGTATAGAAACGCTAAAGGCATACAGCAGAATAAACCCAAAGCAAAAAAACTATTTGCTATAGCGTGTAGAGCTGGAAGCAACAATGCTTGTAGTAAGTACAGAAGATTAGTTGATGAGGGAATATAAAGAGAAGCTCAAGTAGCTATAATCTTTTTTTTATCCACTCCGAGATCATACTTAGTTCATCTTCGACTATAGTGTGATCTTTCTCATAAGTTTTAAACTCTATATCAAAACCACCATTTTGTAGTGTTTCAATCTGCTCTTTGGATGTCTCGTATGCCAAAACATTATCATAGGTTCCATGCGTACATAACCAGTTAGAGCTATTTACATCTGGATTCATCTCTATTAAAAGTCTCTCTGCATCATAAATATAACCACTCACGCCGATATAGCCTGCAAGAACTTTATGATATCTCGCACCAAACTCAAATGTCAGAAGCGAGCCTTGTGAAAAACCAAAAAGAAAACTCTCATCAGCATTAAACTCCTCTTTAAAAAGTTCATCCAATATCTCTGTTAAAAATCTCGACGAGTGCTTAATCCCCGGAAGTTGGTCAGGTGGAAGCTGATACCATGAGAAACCTGTAAAATACTCAAAGGGAGCATCAAGCAGAAGATAGTTCATCTCATCTATGTCTAAAAACGGTGGCAGACCTCTAAACCCTTCTGAGGAATCACCTCGACCGTGAAGAATTATCATAAGTTTTTTTGAAGGTATTTTTGAGGGTATAAATATATTATCTAGTGCTAAATTTTTCATAAATTATTATACTGCAATTTTGTGAACATTTTTTGCTACAATACTTTTGGATATACACATTTTTTTCTTTGTTGCTACACCTAAGTATTAAAATACTTTAAATAGTAAGGATTTATTTATGAAAGAAGTTTCTGTTTGTCTCGATGTTACAAGTGCTCACTGCCCACAAGTTGACCAAAATAAGCGGTTTCTTAAAATGGTGAGAATAAATATAATGCTTGATGATGGAGGAGGCTGATCCTTCGTCTGCGTTTAGTACAAAGGTATATCTTGCGTTTCTTAACGCAAGATATTAAAAAGAAGTCTATTTTATAGAATTAAAACGCGACTGATACTCTTGTCCATGTTTACAAACTGGACACTCTTTTAAAGCTTTTTTACCGTAGTGAATATGTCCACAAACTTCACATATCCAAGCTTCCTCTTCATTTTCACTCACATGTTCAGCCTCAGCTTCAAGTCTCGCTAAGAGCATTTTATACATATTTTCATGTTCAACCTCAACCTTACCAATATCACTGAAAAGTTTTTTAGCCTCTTTATGACCCTCCTCTTTTGCAATCACTGCAAAATCTGGATACATAGTCACATTTTCATAACTCTCGCCATCTATAGCTATTTGAAGATTCTCTTTTGTGTTACCAAAACTATTCTCACTGCCAGATTCCATTCTGTTTTTAAGCGCTAATTCCAGTTTTGCATGTGCTTTTTCATTATTTGCAGCTCTTTGGAAATGTTCAGCTATATCTCTATAACCCTCTTTCTGAGCCACTTTAGCAAAATACTCATATTTATTACGAGCCTGAGATTCACCAGCAAATGCTTTCATAAGATTTACCATAGTTAAATTCTCTGTTATCATCTCCATCGCCTCACCACAACAGTGAAGCTCTCCACCACCAACACTTTGCACTTCTACAAGATTTCCACACTTATTACATCTATACGATTCGTACTGTCTCATTATAAACTCCTATGTTTTAATAAAATAATTGTACTCCAAATAAACTTAAAGGATAATTATTATCTTTTAATAAATAATAGTCACATTAATTTTAAATGATAATATTTATCCCTTAAACTTATTTACTGTATAATATCATTATGAATAATTATACTGATATATTGAGACAACACAACTTAAAAGCAACGCCACAAAGATTAGAGATTACAAATGCTCTCTATCAAAATGGTCATATTAGCATTGAAAAGCTTTATGACATCATGCTTAAAAAGTTTAGTTCTATCTCATTGGCAACTATATATAAGAACGTAAACCTGATGCTTGAAGCCTCATTTATACAAGAGGTAAAAGTGCCAAATGCAAAATCGGTATATGAACTTACAAAAGATACACACTCCCATATTATCTGTCACTCGTGTGGAGAGATCATGGATATTGAACTTGATTTAGACTCTGTTATCTCAAACGCAACAAAACATAGCAACTATAAAATAGACAAGAGTGATTTAGTTTTATCTGGAACCTGCCAAAACTGCCAATAATTTTCTCCTTTTAACATCCCCTCAGAACATTTTTTGTATAATCGCATTACTAATCTTTCCAAGAAGGAATTCCAATGCGTGGTTATAAAGTTTTTGCTGGTTCAGCAAGTGAAGAGTTTGCTAAAGAAGTTTGTCAACTATTAGACATTCCATTATCTAACGCTGATACTAAGAAGTTTAGCGATGGTGAAATCTCAGTTCAGATTGCTGAAAGTGTTCGTGGTCGTGATGTATTTATAGTACAATCAACGGGTGCTCCATCAAATGACAATCTAATGGAACTTCTCATAATGACAGATGCTCTTAAGCGTTCATCTGCACAAAGTATTACTGCTGTTGTTCCTTACTACGGTTACGCAAGACAAGATAGAAAAGCTGCTCCTCGTGTTCCTATCACAGCAAAACTTGTTGCAAATCTTTATGAGACTGCCGGAATTGACAGAGTGGTAACTATTGACCTGCATGCTGGTCAGATTCAAGGTTTCTTTGATATTCCAGTTGATAACCTTTACGGCTCTATCACTTTTGAGACTTACATCAAAAGTAAAAACCTTAAAAATCCTATTATCGCCTCTCCAGATATTGGTGGTGTTGCAAGGGCTAGATACTTTGCAAAACGCATGGGTCTTGATATGGTTATCGTTGATAAACGCAGAGAAAAAGCAAACCAAGCAGAAGTTATGGGAATCATCGGTGATGTTGAAGGAAAAGATGTAATCATGATAGATGATATGGTTGACACTGCAGGAACTATGGTTAAAGCAGCAACTGCTCTTAAAAACAAAGGTGCTAATTCTGTTATGGCATGTGCAACTCACGGTGTTCTTAGTGGAAAAGCTTACGAAAACTTAGAGCATGGTGAACTCGATGAGCTTATCATTACAAATACTCTTGAGACGAAGCCCCATAAAAACATTAAAGTGCTCTCAGTTGCTCCTCTTTTCGCAGAAGTAATCCGTCGCGTTTATCACAACGAAAGTGTTAACTCACTTTTTACATAAATATAATTAAATAAAATCTTGCCAATAGGCAAAGCTTTAGTGAAAGGAATTTTCTGAGGCTCTGCTTTGGAAAAAGGAAACAAACAATTGCAGAATATTAGAAACTTCTCTATCATTGCTCATATCGACCACGGTAAGAGTACATTAGCTGACCGTATTATCCAAGAGTGTGGTTCAGTAACTGAACGTGAAATGAGTACTCAAATGATGGACACAATGGACATCGAACAAGAGCGTGGTATCACTATCAAAGCTCAATCAGTTAGACTTGATTATATAAAAGATGGTGAGCACTATATCTTAAATCTCATAGACACTCCGGGTCACGTTGACTTCTCTTATGAGGTGAGTAAATCTCTTGCTTCATCGGATGGTGCACTTCTTATTGTTGATGCAGCTCAGGGTGTTGAGGCTCAAACTATCGCAAATGTTTATCTTGCACTCGATAATGACCTCGAACTTATCCCAGTAATTAACAAAATAGACCTTCCTGCTGCAGAGCCAGATAGAGTTGCTGAAGAGATAGAAACATCAATCGGTATCGATGCGACTGATGCTTGTTTAGTGAGTGCAAAAACTGGTATTGGGATTCGTGAACTTATAGACGCTATCGTTGATAGAGTTCCAGCTCCTGTCGGGAATCCAGACGAGACAACAAAAGCTATTATTTATGACTCTTGGTTTGACCAGTATTTAGGTGCGCTAGCACTTGTTCGCGTTTTTGATGGTAAAATCTCAAAAGGTCAAAATATCAAACTCATGAGTAATGGTGAAGAGCATCAGGTTCTTGATTTAATGTACCCTCACCCGATGAAAAAAATCAAAACTAAAGCTATTGAGTGTGGGGAGATTGGTGTAGTTGTTCTTGGTCTTAAAGAGGTAAGTGTTGTAAATGTTGGAGATACTATCACTGATGTTAAAAACCCTGCTTTAGAGCCCGTTGGAACTTATGAACCTGCAAAACCATTTGTATTTGCTGGAATTTTTCCAATCGATACAGACAAATTTGAAGATCTTCGTGACGCGCTTGAAAAACTAAAACTAAATGACTCTTCTCTCTCCTTTGAACCTGAAACATCTGTAGCACTTGGTTTTGGCTTTCGTGTTGGTTTTCTTGGAATGCTACACATGGAAGTTGTAAAAGAGAGACTTGAGCGAGAGTTTAACCTTGACTTAATTGCTTCAGCTCCTTCTGTTATCTATAATGTCTACCTGAGTAATGGTGACTTTGTAAATGTTCAAAATCCTTCAGAACTCCCAGAGGTAAACAAAATAGATAGAATCGAAGAGCCATATGTGAGAGCTACCGTTATTACTCCTAGTGAGTATGTAGGAAATATCATAACACTGCTTGTAAACAAACGCGGAACTCAAACAAAGATGACTTACTTAAATGAAGAGAGAGTTATGCTTGAGTATGAAGTGCCGATGAATGAGATAGTTATGGATTTTTACGACACTCTAAAATCAATCTCTAAAGGGTATGCTTCTTTTGACTACGAACCGATTGATTTTAAAATTGGTGACCTTGTAAAACTTGATATTAAAGTAGCTGGTGAAGCAGTAGATGCACTGAGCATTGTAGTTCCTCGTACTCAAGCTCTCTCTCGTGGTCGCGTTTTGGTTAAAAATATGAAAGAGCAAATCCCTAGACAACTTTTTGAAGTAGCTGTTCAAGCCTCTTTAGGTTCTCAGATTATCGCTAGAGAAACTGTAAAGTCTATGGGTAAAAATGTTACTGCTAAGTGTTATGGTGGTGATATTACTCGTAAGAGAAAACTACTTGAAAAACAAAAAGCCGGTAAGAAACGTATGAAGTCTATCGGTAAAGTCCAGCTTCCTCAAGAAGCATTTATGTCTGTTCTTAAAATGGACTAACTGCGTTTCATATGAAGTGCATGATGTGTGAGAGTCTGTCACTCACTCACATCTG
>JAYEMB010000002.1:2120-6541 GCA_034717855.1 Campylobacterota bacterium | reverse complement strand
TATCCCGTACCAGCTTCTCATTACTCTTGTCACTTGTAGTATCAACCCATCTCTCATCTACAAGAGTAACGCGAACTTTCTCCCAGTCAAGTCCTGTATTTGAGAGCTTTTGTAAGAGTTTAAGAGGTGTAGAGCCTCCAGAGAGAACTAATGTCGCATACCCTCTTGCGTTTATCCCTGAGATTAGAGCAATAATAATCTTAGCAGAGAGTTTATCGACTAACTCACTCCGTGAGGTAAAACTGTTAAAGTGAAAGTTCTTATTCGCCATACCAACTTCTCCCATCTTTTTCTATCATCGCTATGGAGGCTGATGGACCATTTGTTCCAGCCTGATACGATTTTGGCTTAAGCTTTGTCTCTTCCCAACCATCTAAAATCTTATCAGCCCATATCCAAGCAGCTTCAACCTCATCTCTACGCATAAAGAGAGTAGGATTGTCTCTTATTACATCTAAAATCAGGTGTTCATAAGCATCTGGCACTCTTGGTGCATCTTCAGGAATATTCAGATCCAGTTCAACCTTTTCAAGTCTCATCCCTTCACTAAGTCCTGGTACCTTGTTCATAACAAACATAGAGATAGACTCATCAGGTTGCAGACGGATAACAAGCTTATTACTATCTATGCATGAGCCTCCCTTTGGAAATATAGAGTGAGGAATCTCTTTAAAATCAACCACTATCTCGCTATAGCGTTTACTCATACGTTTTCCAGTTCTCATATATATGGGAACATTATTCCAACGCCAGTTATCTATGTCAGCCCGAAGTGCTACAAAAGTCTCTGTGTCACTTTTGGGACTTCCTCCCTCCTCTTCAAAGAAACCTCGAACAGCCACTTTGTTAATAGCGCCGGAGCTATATTGACCGCGAACGGTTTTACTTTTTAAATCATCTCCCTCTATAAAACGCAAAGAGCGAATAACTTTGAGCTTCTCATCACGAACACTATTTCCATCAAGAGAGCATGGCGGTTCCATCGTAACCAAACATAAAAGCTGCATCAAATGGTTCTGCATCATGTCACGCATAGCTCCATACTCATTATAGTAGTCCCATCTTCCCTCAAGCCCAACACTCTCAGCCACAGTTATCTGAATATGGTCAATATACTGTGCATTCCATATAGGAGCAAAGAGCATATTTGAGAAACGCAGTGCTAAAATATTTTGCACAGTATCTTTTCCAAGATAGTGGTCTATTCTAAAGATAGCTGACTCATCAAAGTACTCTGCCACCTCCTCATTTATAACACGAGAGGAAGCTAAATCTTTTCCTATTGGCTTTTCTAAGACTACCCGGGAGAGTTCTGTTATAAGATTATGCTCATTGAGTGATTTACAGATATTTCCAAAAAGCGCGGGGGAAGTTGAGAGATAGTTAATTCTCTCTCTTAAAGGTTGAGCATCTAAGAGTTGCGTTAAATCTTTATAAGTCGCACTATCGCTTAAGTCAGCCTGTGCATAAAAGAGATGTTTTTTAAATGATTCAAAAAAGTTTTCATCAAAACAGCCATTTTTTAAATTCAATTTTAGCTTTTCATGGATTAGATCAAGATGCTCATCTTGTGACATCGAATCGCGGGAAACAGAGATAATTCTACTCTCATCAGATATATATCCATCGTAGCAGAGGTGATAAAGTGCAGGCATGAGTTTTCTCAGTGCCAAGTCACCATGCCCACCAAAAATTATAATATCACATCTTCTCTCTTTCATCATTTCAAAGCCTTTTACTCATTCTGACTAAAAAATAGTATTAAAACATCAATAAATTGATTAAAATTTAATCTTTATGTCATAAAGCAAATAAATACAACTCTTTAAACAATAGTAGCTATAATTTTAAAAATTCAATGCAAAGCCTTAACTATGACTGACGACTCTCTAATAACCAAAGAAACACTTTTTAAAATACTCTCTTCGCGTTTTTCTGCCCAAGAGAAAAAACTCTCACAAATCCCAAGCCCTGCCCTGCTTCAAGATGCACCAAAGGCAGCACAAAAAATAGCAAACGCAATAAGAGAGAACAAAAAAATCACTCTTGTTGGTGACTACGATGTAGATGGTGTCAGCTCAACTGCGATTATGGTTGATTTTTTCAGACAAATTCCCTATCCACTTGAAGCTATCATTCCAAATCGTTTTCGTGATGGCTATGGCGTTTCTCCTAATGTTTTGGAGAGAATAGATGCAGACTTAGTCATCACAGTGGACAATGGCATCTCAGCAGTTGAAGCTGCCAAAATCTGTAAAGAGCGTGGAATTGAGCTTATCATCACCGACCACCACACTCCATCAGAGATTTTGCCAGAAGCCTTTGCTATAGTTGACCCGAAACTTGCAAGTTGTGAGTATCCATTTACGGAGATATGTGGGGCTCAAGTCGCTTGGTTACTTTTAGGACTTGTGAAAAAAGAGTTACAACTCAACATCGATATGAGACAGTTTTTAGATATCTTAGCCATCGCGATTATCGCAGATATTATGCCGCTCATAGATATTAACAGAACTCTTGTAAAAGAGGGACTCAAACTTATCATGAGCTCAACTCGTCCCTCTTCTATCATCATTAGAGACTTTTTAGATAAGTCAAACATCTCCTCAGAAGATATCGCCTTTCAAATCGCACCGCGTTTAAACTCAGCCGGTCGCTTAGAAGATGCAAGCATAGCTCTCGGTTTTTACACTGCCACTGACACAAACGCAGCCTACAAACAGTTTGAACTTTTAGGAAAACTCAACGACCTCAGAAAAGATACTGAAAAACAGACAACTCAAAACGCAGTAGAGAGTGTTGATGAAGATGACAAGATTATCGTCGTCTGCGGTGAGGGGTGGCATGAGGGTGTAGTTGGAATAGTTGCCGCGCGTCTTGTAGATAGATTTGCTAAGCCTGCCATAGTTTTAAGCGTAGAGAATGGTGTTGCCAAAGGGAGTGCTCGCAGTATCGGTGATGTGAGTATTTATGAGCTTATAAAGGCTAATGAACAGTTGTTAACTAAGTTTGGTGGACATAAAATGGCGGCTGGTTTAGGGCTTTTAGAGGAGAACATAGCTGCGTTTAGGGAGGCTATAAACGCAAGTGCTGCGAAGCTTGACCCACAAGATTTTATCCCTAAAGAGCAGACGCTTGGCATCCTCTCAACTGATGAGATAGACTTAGAACTGCTCGACCTGCTAGAGAGTTTTGAACCCTACGGAGAAGCAAACACAAGACCTAGTTTTTTACTGCAAAACGCAGAAGTTGTGAGTATAAAACTTATGGGAAGTGATAAGTCGCACTCTAGGATTGAAGTGAGACAATATCCGCATCAGAGAAAAACAATTGAACTCATAGCCTTTCGAACAGTTTTTGAAATGCCTCACGATAGAAAAATCACATGCTCTTATACAGTCACAAAAAATGAGTTTAACAAGAGAGTCTCTCCTCAACTTTTAGTCAATAAGATATACTTATAATCCAAAGTTATTCTTTACATTTTGTTTACTAATCCGTGATACTTTTGTGATACTATTCTCAAAATACAACAGTTTGTGATTTTATTATCACATTCTAAATGAGGATAGAAAAATGAAAAAAATGATTTCAGTTGCCACTGCAACACTACTAAGCACTTCTCTTCTTGCTTCTACAGATATGCAAACGCAGATAGATGAGCTGACAAAAGAGGTCCAAAAACTCAAAAAAGATAACACTAGAACCAAAAAGTCCCTCTCTAGTGTAAAAAAAGCTACTGGTGGAGATAACATCAAGTTTGGTCTTGACTTTAGAAATGCTGTTGATGTTTTAGAGTATAAAGATAATGAAAATGATTTAACTGCTAAGAACAACTCACTCTTAACAAGCAGACTCTATTTGTGTATGTCTGCTGCGCCAATGAATGGTCTAATATTTAAAGGTAAACTTGCTATCTATTCAACTTGGGGTGCTCACGTATATGATGAGTCTGCAGGTCTTAAAGATTGGTCGGCAAGCTCAAGAGCTACAGATACCCTTATGAGAGTAAAAGAGGCATACTTTGTATATAAGAACAAAATTGGCGAACAGCCTTTAGCCTTTAGTATCGGTAGAAGACCATCTACAAATGGCTTCTTATCAAACTATAGAGAGAATGAATCAGTTTCAGGCTCTCCACTTGCACACATTACAAATATGGAAGTAAACGCAGCTATGGTTAAGTTAAACTGGAGCCGTTTTGTAGAGGGTGCTTATACTAAGTTTGTATATGGTCGTGCGCATACGGGTGAAACAGAGGGAACATATGGAGATAATCCAGCTGCAAGATTTCCTTATGCAGATATAGATGACATTTCTGAAGATAAGAGTGTTGACTTCCTTGTAGTACCAGGTGTTGCATATAATGATGGACAGTATGAGATAATGTATCAGTGGGCTCATATCTTTGATACAAAAGG
>JAYEMB010000002.1:0-2020 GCA_034717855.1 Campylobacterota bacterium | reverse complement strand
TTAGGTTCAACAGATAGTGAAAGTGGTAGCTCTATCTGGGTTGGAGCTATTATTCCTGATGGTATTACAGACTCTGGTAAGTTTGGTTTTGAGTATAACCACGGTTCAGAGTATTGGACTCCAATGACTTGGGCTGAAGATACAGCAATGGGTTCTAAAATAGCTGTTCGTGGTGACGCTTACGAAGCCTACTGGAACTTTAACCTCTTTGGTATGAAGCACCTGCCATCACAAGTAAGATACACGTATGCGCAACATGACTACACTCCAAACATCAACTGTGCGGGTTGGGTAGCTCCTCAAGAGGTAGATATTACAGCTCAAGATCTTAGAGTGGCTGTCTCTTACAGATACTAAACTTTTTACTCTTATGCCTTTTGGCATAAGATTTAATTATATTAAATACTAAACAACATAAAATCTCTATAGCAATCCCAATTGCTCTTTCAAATCGTTACATTATTACTATAAATTATATACTAACTTCATACTCTTAACTTATTTTAACACCTTACTTGATAAAATCCCCCTAATTATATTCAAGGAGATACTAAATGAAAAAGATAATCGCACTATCAACTGCTGCGTTTTTAACGACAGCAACATATGCAAATACAGAGATGCAAGCTCAGATTGATGAGTTAACTGCAAAAATTGCAAAGATGGAAAAAAAACAGAAAAGTAATACTAAAAACATTAGTAAGGTTAACAAGTTAGCAAACAAGGATAATATTAAGTTTGATGTTGACTTTAGAACTTCATATGACAACATCTCATATGAAACTGCTGGTGGGAATAAAGAGACTAACTCTGGTTTATTCTCAAACCGTTTATGGCTAGGTATGGGTTATGCACCTACTTCAACGATGTTATTTAAAGGGCAACTTTCTGTAAACAAAGCATTTGGTGCAAGTGGATTTACTGCTACTGGAATGCCTCAAAGAGGTTTTGGCTTTGATTCTTTTGACTGGATTGTTAATGAAACACTTACTGACAACTCAATCAAACTTAGAGAAGCTTACTGGCTATGGATGCCAACTATTGGTGGATTCCAAACAACATGGAGCGTAGGACGTCGTCCAGCTACTAATGGTTTCTTAGGTAATCTAAGAGAAGATGACAAAAATGCAAAATCTCCTTTAGCTCACGTTATAAATATGGAGTTTGATGGTGCAAGTGCTTCAATAGGACTTGATGATTATGTTCCTGGTATGAACTTTAAAATTTGCATAGGTCGTGGTCTAACTAATGCTCAAGGTTGGGCAAACAATACTGGTATGAACTACATAGAAGATGAAAACACTTTAGATACATCAGATATGCTAGGGTTTATATTTGTACCTTATGATGATGGTCAGTACTCAGTTAAAGCAAACTGGTATAGAGGTTTCAGTATTCCAGGTATGACTATGAATATGACAATGGATCCAGCTGATGATTACATGATAACTCAAGGTGATATGGATGGTGCAGCAATCTCAGTTCTAGCTGATGGAGTTGGTGATGAGATTAATGACTTCTTAGATGAGACTAAAGTTTTTGCATCATGGGCAACAACAACATCTAGACCTGATAATAATAAAGCTATGCTAGGCAGCATGGATGAAAAAACTGGTTACTCATACTGGATTGGTACTCAGATGCCAAACCTTACTGGTGGTAAATTTGGTTTAGAGTATAACCATGGTTCTAAATACTGGAGACCATTTACTTACGGTGAAGATACTATGATTGGTTCTAAAATGGCTGTTCGCGGTTCTGCTTATGAAGCTTACTGGTCTCAACCACTAGTTCAAAAAGGAAGCACAGATGTATTTTCTATGCAAATTAGATATACATACTTAGATTATGACTTTTCTGGTTCAAATGCTTTCTTCGGAGACTATGGTACTCCTGTGGACATTGATTCAGCACAAGCAGCAATGATGGGTGCAGTAAAAACTGCTTCAGACCTTCGCGTTTACTTCAGATATAGATACTAAAAATATTTAAGAGGCCTCTTGGCTTCTTAATCTTACTT
>JAYEMB010000001.1:2972-23012 GCA_034717855.1 Campylobacterota bacterium | reverse complement strand
TTTTTATATCATCTTCTTCTATTGAATCAGTAACGTATTTTACTACTACAACATCTTCAGTTTCATTTATATACCACTCGGCAATATTATCATGTTCAAGTGCTGTTAGTTTTTCCATATTCACATCTGATTGTGGAATGTAGAGATGTGAGTGTCTTAATGGGTTTTGAAGCTTAAGAACTGTCCAAACTAACCATAAAACTATCACAACAGAGATAGTAATAGCGAGAGTTCCTCTATCGCTTATGTCCAGATATAGACCTGCAAATGTTCCACCTAAAAATGTAAAAAAGTAGGCAGCAGAGTTAGAGATACCAAGAGCAGCACCTTTTTGGTGCACTTTTGCAAACTTAGAGATCATAGACTGAACAAGAGGTTCCATCATATTAAATGCGATAAAGAAAAATACAACACCTACTATAAAAAGAGTGCTAGAAGTTGTGAATCCCATGATTAAGAATGATGCTAAAAATAGTACGATAGAGATTAAGAAAATCTGCTTAGGAATGTTTTTCTTCTCACCAAATACAGCAGCTGGACCCATAGCAATAAGCCCTGCAACCATTGCTGGTACATACACCATCCATAGTTCTGATTTCTCCCATGCAAAGCCGTATTCTGGTTTAACAAGTATGATTGGGATAAGTACAAACGCCATAGTCATAAGACCTTTTTGCATTGCGTTTATGATAATCATATTTAAAAGATTGTTGTCTTTTAAGATGTCTGATGTTGTCACTTTACCATGATAGATATGTTTGATTTTTGGAGGAGTCGGTACTTTAACAAAAAGAACAATTATTGCAAGAACTGCTAAAACAGCTGTTATTAAAAAGATTGTTGCGATACCAAAGTTTGAAGCTACAATTGGTCCAAGAGCCATAGCAAAAGCAAAACTCATAGCAATGAAACCACCCATAATTGCCATCGCTTTTCCTCTTGACTCCTCTTCAACTAAATCAGCAATCATAGCTGTTACAACCGCACCAATAGCACCGGCACCTTGAAGAAAACGTCCAAACATAAGTGTATAGATATCAGTAGAGTAAGCACATATGAGTGAACCTACTAAAAATATAAGAAGACCAAAAAGAATAGTTGGCTTTCTCCCTATCTTATCACTTAAACTCCCAAATGGAACTTGAAATATTGCTTGTGTGAGGGCATAACCACCAACAATAACACCTACTAAGAAAGGAGTAGCACCTTCTAGGTCAAGGGCATAAACAGATAAAACTGGTAGAACTAAAAAGAGTCCTAAAAATCTTAAAAATAGAATGGATGAGAGGGGAAACACTTTTTTAAACATAGAAAACCTTCTGTATTTGGTATAATTTCGCCATTATATTTAAAAAACTATTATATACACTTATAAGGGAGAGAATTTGAAATTAGTTTTAGCTACTTCTAATAAAGGCAAGATTAGAGAGATCAAAGCACTTTGCGATAAGTATGAAATCATTCCATATACAGAGCTTATTGAAGAGTTTGAAATCATAGAAGATGCAGATACTTTTAAAGAGAACGCACTGATTAAAGCAAGAGCAGTTTTTAATGCACTTGGAGATGATAGTGTTATAGTGATGGCTGATGATAGTGGAATTAGTGTTGATATACTTGATGGTGCTCCTGGAATTTATAGTGCAAGATATGGCGGGAAGAATGCTAGTGATAAAGATAACCTCTATGCATTAGTTGATGCGATCAAAGCTAAAAATGTGGACTCTTCACCAGCGCATTATACAGCGGCTATAGCTATTGTTACCAAGAGTGCTGAGTACAGTGTTCATGGTTGGATGTATGGAACGGCTTTGACTAAAACAAGAGGGGATGGTGGTTTTGGATATGACCCGATGTTTGTACCCGATGGATATGATAAAACACTAGGTGAGCTTGATGAGAAAGTTAAGAAAAAACTATCTCACCGCTCTAAAGCACTGAGTCTTGCGAAAAGAATCTTAGATACTTTATAAAAATTTACGACTCATTTCATAAAAAAGTTTTTCTAATCTGATTAAAAACATATGTAGATGGTCGTTATATCTTGTCACAGTGTGCATGATATCTCCTTTAACATTGTCAAAGGTATTAAAGCAAGAATCATTCCTCTTGTTGAATATTATTCATTAACTGAAAATAATAAGTAATACGACTCCAAATACAATTCTATAGATACCAAACGCAACAAAGGTAAACTTCTCTAAAAAGACTAAAAATAGTTTTATAGTAATATAGGCAACTATAAACGAGACTATAAAGCCAACTGCTAGAGTTATAAGGTTGGCACTAGAAAATTCATGGTAATGTTTTAGTAAATCATAGGCAGTTACAGCACTCATAACTGGAAACGCAAGTAAAAAACTAAACTCAGCACTTGCACGACGGCTCAGCCCAACAAGAAGAGCACCGATTATTGTTGAACCTGCACGACTTGTTCCGGGAATAAGAGCAAAAACTTGTGCAAATCCTATAACCATTGATTGTTTGAGTGTGACCTTTTCAACGTCATCGATTAGATGCGTTTCAGTTGGTATAAAAAATTTCTCAACAAGTAGAAATATCACACCACCAATGATGAACATAATAGCAACGACTTGGATTGAGAAAAGCTCTTTAATTTGGTCTGCAAAGATATATCCTACAGCTCCAATAGGAATAAAAGCAAGAAATATTTTTGTCCATAAGTCTATTTTTTTAATTGTAAACTTCTCTTTATAGTTGAATATAACAGCCAGTATCGCAGCAAACTGGATAATAACTTGGTAAGCATTTGTAACAGAATTCTGGTCAATTCCCAAAAATTCACTTGCGACTATCAGGTGTCCTGTCGATGAAATGGGAAGAAACTCAGTAAAGCCTTCTATGACTCCTAAAATTATTGAATCAAATATTGTCATTTAGTATTCCTTTTTGTGAGCGCATTTTAGCATATTTTTAAACTTTAAATTTATTTCGATATAATACGAGGTTTTTATTGAAACACCCTAATTAATTTCGTAGGAAAATATATGTTACTTTTTACACCTGGCCCAACTCCAGTTCCACAAAATGTGAGAAACGCAATGAGTGATGAGACTATGCATCATCGTACTCCAGAGTTTGAAGCTATTTTTGAAAAAACGCGTAAACATCTTTTTAATCTTTTTGGCACTGATGAAGTAGTAATGATTGCATCAAGTGGTACGGGTGCTATGGAAGCAGCTGTTATTAATCTCTGTAAAAATACACTTTTAAGTGTTAACTCTGGAAAGTTTGGTGAGCGTTTTGGCAAAATTGCTACTGCTCACGGACTTAAAAATGTAGAGATTAAAAATGAGTGGGATACTCCTGTAAGTGTTGAAGAAATCATAAATGCAGTTAAAGCAAACGCAGACATAGATGCTATTGCAGTTCAGATAAGTGAATCAGCAGGTGGACTTCGTCACCCTGTTGAAGAGTTGGCAAAGGCTGTAAAAGAGATTAATCCAAATATTATGATTATCGCTGATGGTATTACTGCTGTTGGTGTTGAGAGAATTGATGTGTCAAATATTGATTGTCTAATTGCAGGTAGTCAAAAAGCACTTATGCTTCCTCCGGGGCTTGCAATACTTGGTCTCTCAAACGCAGCGATTGAGACTATTGGCTCAGGAGTGGGTTACTACTTAAATCTTGCATCTGAAATCAAAAAACAGAGACAAAACACTACAGCCTATACAGCAGCAACTACTCTTATAATCGGACTTTTAGAAGTTTTAGAGAGTGTTGAAAAAGCGGGTGGTATTGGTGTGCTTTACTGTGTCACGGCTAGACGAGCGAAAGCTACAAGAGCAGCTCTTGAAGCGATAGGACTGCACTCTTATCCAAACACTCCCGCAAAGAGTATGACAACTATTGATGATAAAGATGCATCAAAAATTCGTTCAGCCTTAAAAGAAGAGTATGGTATAAATGTAGCTGGTGGTCAAGACCATTTAAAAGGTAAGATTTTTCGTATAAATCAGATGGGATTGATAGAAGTGCATGAGTCAATCTGGGTTGTAAACTCAATAGAGCTTATCCTTCACCGTATGGGTAGATTAGAGTACTCTGGAATTGCTTCAAAAGTTTATAATGAAACTTATTTTAAAACGCAAATAGAAAAAAAAGAGATATAGATGATACTTGAGCATGAAATTCCAAACGGAAGTAAACTATACTTTGGTGAGTCTGCAAAGATAAAACGCAAGATAGAGAGTGTCGCAAGTGATATTTTAGATGAAAATGGATTTCAAGAGATTGTAACTCCGATATTTTCATATCACCAACACCTGAGTATTGCTGATGAGAAAGAGCTTATTCGTGTTAATGATGCAAAAAATAACTCTATCTCTCTGCGTGCGGATTCAACTATAGATGTTGTTCGTATTATTGAGAAGCGTTTAGGTGCAAATACAACTCAGAAAAAATGGTTCTATATTCAACCTGTACTGCGTTTTCCAACTGAAGAGCAGTATCAAGTTGGTGTTGAGTTTATGGGTGAGAAAAAACTCTCTTCTGTACTTAACTTAGCCGTAAATATTTTTGAAAAACTGGAAGTAAAACCACTTATTCAAATATCAAATATCAAAATTCCTGAACTACTAACGGAGATGTTTGATGAGTTAAGTATTGATGATTTTAGACATATCAATATAGACAAATTTATAAGTCTTAAAGTTGAGTGGCTTACAAAACTTGTTTACTTACAGTATATTGATCAGATTGATGAAGTGATGGATATAGCACCAGAGGCGATAAAAACAGAGCTTCAAAAGATGAAAGAGTTGTGTTCTGAAATGTCTTGTGATAACACAGTCTTAGCACCTATGTATTATGCAAAAATGCTCTACTACGATGAGCTATGTTTTAGATGTATAGCAGGTAATGAAGTCTATGCACGCGGTGGTAGATACAAAAATGCAGAACTAACATCAGTAGGTTTTGCAATATACACAGACGCAGTTTGTGAAGAGTTAACGAAATAATTATTAGATAAAGAGGAAAGAGAGTATTATGATAAGAATTCAAAGTGGAAAGTGCCATATGTTAGCACTTCTAAAAGTTCAATGCAGGGAGGCACTAAATGCCGAGTCGTAAAGCAGATTTAATTGTTGGAATTCAGTGGGGTGATGAAGGTAAAGGTAAAATAGTTGATAGATTGGCTTGTGAGTATGACATGGTATGCCGCTCACAAGGTGGTCATAATGCTGGTCACACTATCTGGGTTGATGGTGTAAAATACGCACTTCACCTTATTCCTTCAGGTGTACTAAACCCTGATGCAATCAATGTAGTGGGAAATGGTGTTGTACTTTCTCCAGAGTCAATCATAAAAGAGATGGTTCAGTTTGAAAATTTAGAGGGGCGTCTTTATATCTCAGATAAAGCGCACTTAAACCTTTACTATCACGCACTAATCGATCAAGCAAAAGAGCGTTTAAAAGGTGACAAAGCTATCGGAACAACAGGTAAGGGAATCGGACCTGCTTATGCAGATAAGATTAACCGTAGTGGTTTTCGTGTTGGTGAACTTCTAAATCCTGTTAAGCTTTGTGCATCAATCATTGAGTATTTTGAGCAAAATAGAGCTGTTTTTGATATCTATGAAATTGCTACACCAAAAGAGTCAGAACTTCTTGCTGAGTTAGAGGGTTACAAAACTAAACTTGCTCCTTTTATCACAGATACAACGCAGATGGTATGGAAAGCTCTTGATGATAACAAGAGAATTCTTTTAGAGGGTGCTCAAGGTACACTTCTTGATATTGACCATGGAACTTATCCATATGTGACTTCATCTGCAACAGTTTCAGCTGGTGCTTGTACTGGTCTTGGGATTAACCCTAAAGATATCGGTAAGGTTATCGGAATTGTAAAAGCTTACTGTACTCGTGTTGGTAATGGACCATTCCCATCAGAAGATTTTGGTGAAGATGGTAAACGCTTGGGTGAGCAGGGTCATGAGTTTGGAACAACAACTGGTCGTGCTAGAAGATGTGGTTGGTTTGACGCGGTAGCTACTCGTCATGCAGCTCGTCTTAATGGTTGTGATGAACTCTCTTTAATGAAGTTAGATGTTCTTGATGGTTTTGACGAAGTTAAGCTCTGTGTTGCTTATGAGTTAAATGGTGAGACGATTGACTATATGCCATCAAACCTTGATGATGTTAAGCCAATTTACAAGACTTTTAAAGGGTGGGATAACTCTGTAGGTGCAAGAACTTTCGATGCCCTTCCAAAAGATGCTCAAGATTTTGTAAAAACAATTGAAGAGATTTCACAAACAAAAGTTGGTATAATTTCTACATCACCAGAAAGAGACGATACAATAATATTATAGAAACGGTTCCGGAAGTAATTCCATAACCTACGCTAGCCGATGGGCTACTGAAGTACAAAAATCCTTTCGGGATTTTCATTGAAGGACTATAAATGAAGACTCGCTTTAGCTCTTTGGTAACTTTGAAAAAAAGTACAATGAAAAAAAGTGAAAGGGCAGTTCAGAGTGCTAATGCTGACTTAAATAGTGCACATATGGCATTGGAAATATCAAAAAATTCCCTCAGTTCTATAGATATGCCCCAGAGCGGTATTATGAATGATTTTCTCGCCTCGAGAAGACTGCTTGATTCTGGAAGAGAGTTAATACAACATAATCAAAAGTGGGTAGAGTACTCCAAAAATCAAGTTGAATTGGCAAAAGAGCAGTTGAAGCTAGATATGATTGAATACGAAAAATTTAAATACCTTGATCTTCAAGAGATAAAAAAAATAATCAAAAAACGTAAAATAGAAGAGTCAAAAGATTTAGATGAGGTCGCATTGATGACTCATGTAAGAAAAAATAGTAATCAAAACGCAGACAATCACAAGGCAATTTAATGAAAAAAATATTACTCATACTATTATGTTACTCATCTCTATTTTCACTTCAAACAAGTGAGAAATTATTTGAGTGTACCGAGATTTTTAAAGAGAGAAAGAGTGAACTATTAGTTGAGCTAGAGCGTATTGATGAGCAAAAACAGGCTCTGAGTGCACTTCAAGTTGCAACCGAAGAACTGTTAAAGAAAAAAGAGACAAAGCTCTCTCAGAAAGAGGAAGTAGTTGATAAAAAACTTGCAGAGATAACTCAAAAAGAGAGTTCAATTAAGAAGATGTTAGAAAAAAATGAGGCTGCTTTAAAAGAGACAAAAGAGCTTAAAATGGATAAAATTGCCCAAACTTTTGCTAAAATGAAACCTGCTGCTTCAGCAAATATACTTTCAGATATGGATTCGAGTGATGCGGCTGCAATTTTACAATCACTAAAACCAAAAACAGTTGGGAAAATATTAACTAAAATGGATGCCAAAAAAGCCTCAGAACTAACGCTACTTCTAACTAAATAATCAAACTTTTACCTTACTTATTGTAGAATGTCTAAATTTAAATAATAAATAGGGCCATAAGCATGAAAATATCACTTAAAAGTATTCCTCATATATCTAATAAAATTTCAATCGATTTAAATAAAAGTGGTGTTGTGACTATGACTAAAGGTCTTGAAGCTATAGCAAATGAAGCTGAAAAGATACTCGTTGAGAGCGTTAAGCAAGAGCTTGCACTCGAAGAGAAAGCGCATGAGATATGTGATGAGAATGAAGAAGAGATTGAGTTTATGCTCGCTGATGAGAGACAGCTTTTCTTTATGATTAAAAAGAAATTGGCTCCTGAATTTGGTGTTATTTTGAACTATGAAGAGAGATTTTCAGATATTTCACATAAGATTTTAGATGAGCTTTATGAAGAAGATTTAATTCATTTTGATGTGACAGAAAATCGTATTAAAAATATCATCTATAATGCGATTACATCTTTCATAGCTGATACTTCAGAGATAGAAGATGCTGTAATGGATAAGATACGTTCATATAAAAGAAAGTTTATTCCAGGAACAGATGAGTTTGAAATTTTACATGAAAAACTCTTTCGTGAAGAGCTAACAAAAAGAGGTATGGAGTAATGATTACCAAAAACTCTAAGCTAAAAAAAGTTTGGATTTATCTAGAAAATGGTACTTTTTTAGAAGCGAATAGTTTTGGTGCAGATGATACAACTGTAGGTGAGATAGTTTTTAATACTTCTATGAGTGGCTACCAAGAGATTATGTCTGATCCTTCTTATGCTGGTCAATTTGTTACATTCACAATGCCTGAAATTGGAAATGTAGGTGTAAATCAGCAAGATATGGAGGGCTCCTCAGCACACGCTAAAGGGATGCTGGTTAGAAAGTACCAAGGTAGATACTCAAGTTTTAGAGCAGAGGAGTCCCTTGATGCGTTTTTGGTAAAACATAATGTTATAGGGATTTGTGATATCGATACAAGGTTTTTAACTAAGATGATAAGAGCAGAGGGTGCTATGATGATGGTGGCTTCTACAAAGATTAGTGACAAAGATGAGCTTAAGAAAATTTTAGAGAGTTCTCCTCGTATTGAAGATGTGAATTATATAGAGCAGGTGAGTACAAAAGAAGTTTATGCACACACTTCATCTACCTACAATAAAAAAGCAGGTTTTGAGTATGAAGAAGCACCAAAACAAGAAGCAAAAATAGTAGTAGTTGATTTTGGTGTAAAACGCAACATATTAAATGAAATTGTAAGTGCTGGAATTGGCGTAGAAGTAATACCAAATGATTTTAGAGCTGAAGATTTGATTGAAAAGTATAACTCCAAATCGATAGATGGTGTGTTTTTATCCAATGGTCCTGGTGATCCACTTGTGCTAAAAAAAGAGCAGGAACAGATTAAGAAGTTAATTGCAGCTAAGGTTCCGATGTTTGGAATCTGTTTAGGGCACCAGCTACTTTCAATCTCACATGGTTATGAGACTTTTAAGCTTAAATTTGGTCATCATGGTGGTAATCATCCAGTCAAAAACGAAAAAACAGGACTCGTGGAGATTACAGCTCAAAACCATAACTACAACGTTCCTGATAATATTACGGAGATAGCTGAAGTTACACATACAAATCTTTTTGATGAAACAATTGAAGGTCTCAAATACAATGACGCACCAATCTTTTCAGTTCAACATCACCCCGAGTCTTCTCCTGGACCAAACGAGAGTAGATATATTTTTAAAGAATTTCTATCTTTAGTAAAAAGATAGAAGTGACCCCTCCCGCAACTGTTTAAATCTCTGAAAAAACGTCATTATTACAAAAGTAAACATATAATTAACAAATCTTAAAACTTTGTCAAACTTTGTCACAGATTAAGATTAGATAAACATATTTATAGATAATATAGCAATGTTAATTAGTGTAATTAATTTATTTTAAATTAATTATACATAATTGCTTTGAATCTCAAGGAGGCTATATATGGAGAATCGTCCATTAGAGTACGACTATACGATTGCAAAGTTGTTCATGCTAACTACCATCGCTACAGGTATTGTTGGTATGCTCGTCGGTGTAATCTTAGCATTTCAGCTTGCTTTCCCGGAACTTAACTTAGTTCTAGGTGAAGGTCTCGCTGAATATACAAACTTTAGTCGTCTTCGTCCACTGCATACAGATGCAGTAATTTTTGGTTTTACTTTAAGTGGTGTTTTCGCTACTTGGTATTATGTTGGTCAGCGTGTACTTAAAGTATCGATGGCAGAATCTAAGTTCTTAATGACAATTGGTTATGTTCATTTTGTACTTTATGTTATCGGTGTTGCTGCTGTTATCTTTTCACTACTTGCAGGTGTAACTACATCTAAAGAGTATGCGGAATTTGAGTGGCCAATTGACATCGCTATCGTTGTTGTTTGGGTATTATGGGGTATAAGCGTTTTCGGTCTAATCGGAATTCGTCGTGAGAAATCACTTTATATCTCTATCTGGTACTATATTGCTACATTCTTAGGTATAGCTATGCTTTATCTATTTAACAATATGGAAATTCCTACAATTCTTGGTACAAATGGAATTGGTGAATCTGGTTTTGGTGACTGGTGGCACTCTGTTTCTATGTACGCTGGTACAAATGATGCGCTAGTACAATGGTGGTATGGACACAATGCAGTTGCATTTGGTTTTACGGTTCCTATTGTTGCTATGATTTACTATTTCTTACCAAAAGAGTCTGGACAAGCTATTTACTCATATAAATTATCATTATTATCTTTTTGGGGTTTAATGTTTGTTTATCTTTGGGCTGGTGGTCACCACTTACTCTTCTCAACTGTTCCTGACTGGATGCAAACTATGGGTTCTGTTTTCTCAGTTATCCTTATTTTACCATCATGGGGTTCAGCTATTAATATGCTTCTTACAATGAAAGGTGAGTGGCAACAAGTTGCAGCATCTCCATTGATTAAGTTTATGGTTCTTGGTTCAACATTCTACATGTTCTCAACATTAGAAGGTCCTATTCAAGCAATTAAATCTGTTAATGCAATCGCTCACTTTACTGACTGGATTGTTGGTCACGTACATGATGGTGTTCTTGGTTGGGTTGGCTTTATGATTATGGCTGCACTTTACCACATGGCTCCACGTGTATTTAAACGTGAGATCTACTCTAAGTCATTAATGGCTACACAATTTTGGATCCAGACTTTAGGTGTTGTTTTATACTTCACTTCTATGTGGATCGCTGGTATTACTCAAGGTATGATGTGGAGAGCACACGATGAATTTGGTAACTTAGCTTACTCTTTCATTGATACAGTTACTGTTCTTCACCCTTACTACACTATTCGTGGTGTTGGTGGGTTATTATACTTAGTTGGTTTCCTAATGTTTGCTTATAACATCTACAAAACTATGACTGCTGGTCGTAAAGTAGAAGAGAATGAGCTTCAAAACGCATCGCCTATGGGCGCTTAATAGAAAGGAGATATAATGTTTCATTGGTTAGAAAAACATCCGTTCTTTTTTGCGGTAGCGGTGTTCGTAACAATTGCTTTTGCTGGTCTGATTGAAATCGTTCCAAACTTTGCACAAGCATCTCGTCCTGTAATCGGAACAGCTCCTTACTCTACTTTAGAGTTAGCGGGTCGTCACGTTTATATTAAAAATAGTTGTAATGCTTGTCACTCACAACTAGTACGTCCATTTAAATCTGAGACTGACCGTTATGGTCACTACTCTTTAAGTGGTGAGTATGCATATGATCGTCCATTCCTATGGGGTTCAAAAAGAACTGGTCCAGACTTAATGCGTGTAGGTAACTACCGTACTACTGACTGGCACGAAAATCATATGAAAGATCCAGCTGCAGTTGTGCCTGGTTCAATCATGCCTGCTTACAGATGGATGTTTACAAACTTAGCTGATATCGAGACTACTTACGCTGAGCAACTTACAGTCGCTCAGTTCTTTGCAGTTCCTTATAACAAACCAGTTCCTATGAAAGATGGGTCAACTACAGTTGTTAAAATGGGTGCAAATCTTGCAGAAGCAAATGCTTTAGCATTAGCAGAAGCAAAAGAGATTGCAGCAGATATGAAAGATCAAGATGTTAAAGATGCAGTAGCACGTGGCGAGATTCCTGAAATCGTAGCTATTATTGCATACATGAACAGTCTTAAGTAAAAAAGGTTTATAGTGGATATTGCAAACTTACAAGCTTATGGTTACTTCGGTCTAATAATGTTTTTGGTTATTGGTCTTTACGCTTATATATATCATTTATATAGTGCGAAAAAAGATGCTGACGGAATCGATTATGAAGAGTATAGCAATATGGCACTACACGATGATATAGATGATACTCCGGTAGCATCTAAATCAGACGATAAAGAGAAATAGGAGAGATATATGAATAAGCTTTATCTTTGGGGAATTATCATAACAGCTATCATGTTAGGTGCTACTTACTATACAGTAGTTCTGACAAAAGGTGGTCTAAATGGTGATATCGTTAACATGCTTGCTATTGCTGGTGCAGTTGCACTTGTAATTATTACAGTATTTGTTGTAATCAAGTATGTTCGCCAAATGCAAACTGATACTGCTGATGGTGAATTAGCAGATGAGTCTTGGGACAACATCGGTGAGTATAAAAATCCAGTACCAATGGGCTGGGCTATTATGTTCTTAGGTACAATGGTATGGGGAATGTGGTACTTTTTAATAGGGTACCCTGTAGGTGCTTACTCACAAATTGGTGAGTATAATGAAGATACGGCAGTACATAATGCTAAATTTGAAGCACAGTATAAAGATATTACTGGTGACAGATTAGTTGAGATGGGTGAGTCAGTATTTTTAGCAGAGTGTAAAGTATGTCACGGTATCGCTGCTGATGGTATCGACGGAAAAGCTGCTAACTTAAACGTTAGACTTGAAGCTATTGTTGTTAAAGATGCTATTGAAAATGGTTCAAACAATCAACTACTTGGTATGGAAATGCCAATGCCTGATCGTAATGGTCTTTTCAATGCTAATACTGGTGCACTTATTACAGATGCTGAAATAGATGCTGTATCTGCTTATGTTGCAAATGGTATGAGTGGAGCAGGTGCTGATGTATATGCTGGAACTTGTGCAGCTTGTCATGGTGAAGATGGTACAGGTATGGAATATGTAGCACCAAGTATTGCTACATACACTCCAACACTTGTTGCTAATGTTCTTAACCATGGTAAAAAAGGTGCTATCGGTGCAATGCCTGCGTTTGATAGACTTAATGCTAAACAAAAAGAAGCTGTTGGTGCATACATCACTAGCTTAAGTAAATAAGGAGTCAGGTATGAATGAAAATAGAAGCGTATTTGCTCTTGATGGTGTTACTGGTATGTTAATCGCTACAGTACTACTACTTGGTATTTTAGTTTTTTTGACTATTAATGCAATGGCAGTACAAGATAGAGAAGCGTCTAACTTTTACGATATCAAAGATGAACAATCAATTAGAATGAATAGTGTTGATAACGCTAAGCATCTAGTTGATGTGAAGTAAGGAGTAAATAATGGAAAAAATTATTGCATGGGGTCTTGTATTTATGGCCGCTTATACACTTTACGCTGTTACACTCGGCGATTATCTTTTTATAGGTTAGGAATTTCTTTGAAATTTTTTAACAGAGGGCTTTATGCCCTCATTCTCACAATTTTATTTCAATCACAATTAGTAGCAGAATATTTATATAAAGATGAAGTGATTCATAATCCAAGTTTTAACGAAGAAGTTGAAAAGTTAGGTTCTGAATTATATGAAAAAACAGGAATATCGCTGCGTTTAATAATGTTACGAGAACTGCCAAATGGCAAAAGTATCGTAGATTATGAACAAGAGGTACTTCAAGAATTAGATGGTCCAAATATACTATTGACATTTTCAGAGTTGGATTCTCAAATAGATATTATGGCTAATGATTCTTCTTTATATGAGTATTTTGACAGAAAACAGGTCTTAAGCCCAGTGGCTTCTCCTGTGCAAGCTTTTACAATGGCGCTCTTTTATAGCGATAGCTGGGAAAGTTTTAAAGCAACTGCAACAAACTCTGGTGGTACAATTATTCCCCTTTTAGCTGGAAAAGCAAAAAAAGGAAATCAGATTGGAAAGTACTCAGGTTCAATGTTTAACGGCTATGCAGATATAGCTGAGCAAATAGCTGAGAGTAAAGGTGTGGAACTTGAAAATGCAGTTGGTAATGCTAATCAAATAAGTATATTAATACTTAAGATAGTATTTTATGGTATTATCCTCATCGCTATATACATGTATATTAAAAGAAGATTATATTTAAGAAGGCAAAAAATTGAGCATGAGTAACGGAAGAATTTGGCCATACGCTATTGGTGGTTCTATACTAATTATATTTGGAGCTTGTGTTGCAACAGTAATAATTGCTAACACCTTGCCAGTTGAGAAGAGTGATACTTATATGATGGGTTATCATCAAGCTGATGCAAAAGCAAATGAGTTGATTGCAGCGCGCATAGAGTTTAACAAGAAATACAAGGTTGAGTATATAACAGATGGCTTATCAGTAGATAGTTCTGTTATAAAATACAGAGTCTCAGATATGAACTCAAACCCTGTAGACGATGCTCAGGTAAAAGTTATTGTAACAAGACCAAATAACCATAAACATGATCAAGAGCTAGTGAATCCTACAGTTGAGAATGGTGTATATACATTTTCATCAATAACACTTCCACAAGAGGGACGTTGGGATATTATGGCTAAAATCAATGTTGAAAATCTGCAAAGATTTTATAACGTAAAAGCAGACACAAGAGCAAAAGACGCTTACGAGTACTAAGTTGTGGATAACACAACAGTAGTTTTACCATCTGCTCGTGCAATACGTCACGAGCAACTTCGCATTGAGCAAGACTCAATGTTTCTTCCCAACCACATAACAACTAGTGAATTTATATCAAAACTCTGTATTGTTAAAGATTTTAAAATTACGGATGATGATAGTAGAGTACTACTTCTACTTGAGGCTTCAGATTTTAAAGAGTTCTCCTCTTTACAAATAGAGAGAAACTTTTTTACTTTTACCAAAAACTCCTCCTATATATTTAAATTTTTTGAAGAGTTGAGTGCGGAGATGTATGACATCAACTCACTTGATTTAGCAGATACCTATGCAGAGTATGAAGAGCATATAAATATTCTTCAAGAGCTTTACAAAAGATATGAAAAGCTATGTAGTGAACGAAAGATACTTGATAGAATATTTTTACCAAAACTTTATACCTTTAATGAAGAGTACGCCTTAAGTCATAAAAATATACTTATACATTTGGATGGTCATCTAACAAACTTTGAGTTTGAACTGTTAGAGAAATGTTGTGAGCATTGCAAGGTTGATATACGATTTAAAACTACTGCGTTTAACTCTAAAATGCAGAGTAGGTTTAATGATATAGGGATTGAACTTGAAGAGGGGTATGCGTATAGAATATCTTTAAATAATAAGGCGATAATATCCAAAAAAGTGCTTACTAAAAATAGAAATATATCTTGCGAATCTTTTAGCGAGTCACTTCTTCAAGTTGCGTTTATCAAGAAAAAAGTCTTTGAGTTTGTACAAAATGGCTATAAGGCAGAAAATATAGCTGTCATACTTCCAGATGAAAAAATGGCAGAAACAGTGCGTAGTTTTGATGAAAAATCAAATTTTAACTTTGCGATGGGTGAGCCATACTCTAAGAGTCTGCTCTATACAAAGCTAAACGCAACTACAAAGGCGATAGAGCAAGACTCGCGTGAGAATGAAGCTCGGATGAGCAGAGTTGGAGATGAGCTCTATAGCTCCTTAGTGGCAATTTTTTATAAAAAAAGTAGTGAAGTTGATTTTATAGAGTTTTTAGAGAGTACAAAAGAGCAGTTTAAAAACAAAACAGAACTGAAAATATTTGGCGAAGAGATTCATAGTTTTAAAAATATACTGCCAGCCATGGGAGAGATGAGTGTTAAGTCCTTGATGAGTCTTTTCTTGCAACGCTTAGCTTCACGGACACTTGATGATGTACGAGGTGGTAAGGTAACTGTAATGGGAGTTTTAGAGACTCGTTCAGTTGATTTTGATGCTGTGGTTATAGTTGACTTTAGCGATAAGAATGTACCAAAACGCAGTGACAAAGATATGTTTTTAAATACAAAGATAAGAGAAAACGCATCTCTACCGACCATGAGTGATAGAGAAAATTTACAAAAGCACTACTATGAGACACTTATTAACTCATCTAAAGAGGTGGCTATATCTTATGTCAACTCTAGTGAGAGCAGTGAGTCAAGATTTTTAAAACAGTTGGGTATTAAAGAGAGTAATTTTTACAGTGAATTAGATTATGCCAATATACTTTTTGAAAGAAGTGTATATAAGAGCCAAGCTGAAAAAGAGATAGTGATGGATTACAGTTTTAAAAATGTAAAACTCTCCTCTACACGACTCAAAACTTTTTTAACATGTAAACGCAAATATTATCATAAGTACATACAGCATATAAACTCTCATGACATTCCTCGTGATATGCCAAAGGAGTATGAGATTGGAAACGCAGTGCATCTAGCTCTTAAAGAGTTATACTCTAAGAAAAAAAGTTATACAGATGTGAATGAGTTAAAAAGAGACCTCTACAGAGAGCTAGATGAAGTGCGTGGAAAGAGTGAACTCGACAGATATCTAATAGCTATGCAGAAGAGACTCTTAGAGAGTTTCTGTGAGGGTGAGATAAAACGCTTCAGTGATGGCTGGAGTGTTGAATATACAGAAGAGAGTATGAGTGTAGAGTTTGCAGGTATGACTTTAGTTGGTCAGATAGATAGAATTGATAAACGCAAAAATGAGATAGAAGTTCTTGACTATAAGACTGGCTCCTATTCGCTTTACACTGCAAAAAACTTTACAGAAGCACGTGATTTTCAACTGGAGTTTTATCATCTTTTAGCTGGCGGCTTAGGAAATGTAGTTGGCTGTGGATATTATGATTTAAAAGAGTCAAAGATAGTCCCAGAAGCATTTTTACAAGAGAAACTAGCTGTATTAGAATCAAATATAAAAGACCTGTTAAATATAGAAGAGATAAACTTTGAACTCTGCGAAGATAGTAAAAATTGTCTCTTTTGTGAGTATAGAGTTATGTGTGGTAGAGCGTAATGTTTAAAAATAATCTAGCCTACGAAGCAAGTGCAGGAAGTGGTAAAACATTCATGCTTGTTGTTCGTTATCTCTCTTTACTTTTTAAAGGAGCGGATTCATCAAAGATACTAGCCCTTACTTTTACAAATAAAGCAGCACGTGAGATGAGTGAGAGAATAGTTGAGACTCTCGAAGAGTTAGAGAGTCGTGGAGAGCTTGATGAGATAGTCAAAGAGAGCGGATACTCAAGAGAGTATCTTTTAGAGAATCGTCAAAGAGTTTTATCTGAGTTTTTAAACTCACACACCAAGATAATGACAATAGATAGTTTCTTTACTCAGATACTCAGAAAGTTTTCACTCTACGCTTCATTGATGCCTGATTTTTCTACATTTAGCTCTCAGCATGAACTCAAACTGATGTCGCGTTTTTTAAAAGAGGTAAGTGTTGCAGGCAGACGCGACAGCCTGATAAGACTCTCTTTACAGTCAAAAAAACGTCTCAGTGATATCTTCACTCTACTCGATGAATTTTATGTAAAAAAAGAGGAGCTATCAACTCTCTCATTTACCAGAGAGGATTTATCCTCTTATGAAAAAAATGCAACACTTGCGTTTAATGAGCTCAAAAGATTAGTAGAGAGTTGTTCTGCAGCTTCAAAAACTGTTCTAAACGCAGTAGATGCTGAGAGTTTTGATGATATCTGTGCGAAGTCTTGGATAGGCAGAGAGACTCTTGATTATAGAACTTTTTCAAAGTGTTATAAACCTGAAATGGACACATCGCTTCATATCATTCAAAATGAAGTGAGAGAGTATCATCGCGCAAAAGAGCAGAACTTTTTTCATGCACTTGGCGAACTTGTGGATATATATGAAAAGAGTAAAAAAGCTCTCTATATGGATGATAGTGAACTCTCTTTTTCGGATGTCACCTCTCTTGTCTATAACATACTTAACACCCTAGAAGATAGTGAGTTTTTGTACTTTAGACTCGATGCCCAGATAGAACATATGCTTCTCGATGAGTTTCAAGACACAAGTATACTTCAGTATGAGATTTTAAAACCACTCATCAGTGAGATAACATCAGGAGAGGGAATTTTCAGTGATGGAAGTTTCTTCTTTGTTGGTGATGTAAAGCAGTCTATATATAGATTTCGCGGTGGTGTTTCAGCTCTTTTTGGTGAGGTTGTAAAAGAGAACTCTACAGAGGTGCAAAAGCTTCTGACAAACTATCGCTCACAAAAAGAGGTGATAGAGTTTGTAAACGCAAGCTTCGAGGGTAAAATAAATAACTACTCTGCTCAACTTGTAAGAGAGGATGCTCAAGGCGGATATGTAGAGATAATTCAAAATGATGAGCTGATAGAGGAGACACTTGCTCAGGTAAAAAGGTTTATAGATCTTGGTGCTAAGTTAGATGATATAGCAATTCTCTGTGCTACAAATGGTGATGGTGAGCAGATTAAAACAAAACTTCAAGATGAAAATATCGAGGTAGTGACAGAGACAACTACAAAGCTTATCAACCAAAAAAGTGTTAAAGCAGTTTTGGAGTATCTGAAGTTTTTGTATTTTAAAGAGGATATCTATAGACATAACTTCTTTGCCTTGATTGAACAGGATTTAAAAGAGATAAGAGCAGTTGATTTAAATGGGGTAAAACTTGTTGATATTATCAAAAGAGTTATTGATGAGTACCGACTCTTTAGCGATGATTTTCATCTCATACGCTTTATAAATGCAGCCTCTAAATACCCTGATATTGAAGCACTTCTGTTTGAGTATGAGAGACTAGATACAACTGCGGCTGCTTCTGACTTGAGTGGGGTAAGAGTCTTAACTGTGCATAAATCAAAAGGTCTTGAGTATGAACATGTTATTGTGATGGATAGACTCAAACGTGCTCCTGCTGCTAGAAACTCTATCATATATGAGTATGATGGGATAAAACTCAACAACATTTACCTCAGAACAAAAGGGCGAGATGAGTTAGATAAGCAGTATGAGAGTGCGCTCTTAAAAGAGAAACTCTTAGTAAGAGAAGATACTCTAAACGCACTCTATGTTGCGTTTACAAGAGCTAGAGAAAACCTCATAATAGTACAAAAGTCAAAAGAGTCTACTTTTGCTGCCTTGGAGTTAAACGCAGGAGTGTTTGGAGAACTAAAATGCTCAAGTCAAGATAAAAATGCACTCAAAAATGAGGAGTTCGAAGAGCTTAAATACAGAGCACTCTACTATGGAACTCAAAGTGATATCTTGTCACTTGAAAAAGAGGGTAATGAAGATTTAGATGCTATAAACTTTGGTCTTGCGATGCACTATATGTTGGAGATGCTGAGTGAGTTTAAAGTAGAGAAACTTCAAAACGCAGCCTCTATGACACTTAATAAGTTTGGGTACTCTTTAGAGAGTGATATTTTAGAAGAGATACAAAAAAGGGTGAAAAACCTTCTTGAGAATGAGGAGTTTATAGAACTTAGCAGTGGGGAGTGTCATAGAGAAAAAGCTATCCGTTATAAGAAAAATCTTCGTTATATTGACCTTCTTGTTAAACGCCGCGACGGTGGCTGGAATGTTATTGATTATAAGAGTTCCATAGCCTTTTCAGAGCACCATGTTAAACAGGTGAGATACTACGTAAACGCGATTAAAGAGATAACAGGTGATGAGGTTGATGGATATATCTGCTATCTTCTCAAAAAAGGGACAAAACTCGTTAAAGTATAAAACTTAAATAAACCTAAATTTAAGTAAATTATAAGTTTATACGGTTATACTTTCGCCAACAAAACAAGCATTTAATTGTGTATTGTTAAAAAAATACTTGAAAAGGTTCAAGAATGAAATTTACAAAAATTGCAACTTCTGAGCAGATTGACCAGAAATGGATTTTAATCGATGCTGAAGGCAAAACTTTCGGTCGTATGATGACTGAAGTAGCAACTATTCTTCGCGGTAAGAACAAAGTTTGCTGGACTCCAAATATTGACTGTGGTGACTATGTAGTTATCATTAACGCTTCTAAGGCACGTTTTAATGGTCTTGGTAAGATTAACAATAAAGAGTATTTTTCTCACTCAGGTTACTTCGGTTCAACTAAGAGTGTTAAGATGACTGAGCTTTTAGAAAAAAATCCTGAGAAACTATTCAAATTAGCTGCTCGTGGTATGCTTCCAAAAACTAAGCTTGGTGCTAAAATGTTAAAAAAATTAAAAATTTATGCAGGTGCTGAACATCCTCACACTGCACAAATTGCTAAGTAAGGATTGATTTATGGCAAATAAAATATATGCAACAGGTCGTCGTAAAGCGTCTATAGCAAAAGTATGGTTAACTCCAGGTTCTGGAAAAATTACAATCAATGGTCTTTCATTAGACGCATGGTTAGGTGGACTTGAAGCGAAAAAACTTCGTGTTAAACAACCTTTAGTTCTTTCTAAGCAAGATG
>JAYEMB010000001.1:0-2872 GCA_034717855.1 Campylobacterota bacterium | reverse complement strand
AAAAAAATAGTAATATTCTTAGTCGTAGCGGTTTTGATTGCTGCAGCACTTCCAATTATCGGAAACAAACTTGTAGAAAATTCACTTGATGATAGACTTACAACACTTAGTTCTTATGGTTTAGAAGTAAACAAGGCTGAAACAGACTCATCCTACCTCTCAACAAAAAAACATTTTGAGTTTTTACTTAAAGATTCTGAGAAGTTTGTTGCCTACCTAAATAAGTACTCCGACCAACAGATACCACCCTATGTAAACGCAATGTTTGATGGTGTTCTTATAGGAGCAGATATCGAGTACTGTAATTTTCCTCTGAGTAAAGATTTAACTGTGGATATCTATCCTTTGACACTCTCTAAAAGTATGATGAATAGCATAAAAGAAGATGATTTAAAGTTTCATGACTATCTTGAGAAATTCCTGCACTCCAAAGGGGTTTTGTATCACATCAACTATAACATCGTAAGCGAAGATTTTGATGGTTACATCAAAGATATCAAAGAGAACTACACGCTTAAAGATGCAACTGTTATATCACTTGAGCTCTTAAACGCAACATTTGAAGGCAATGGTGAGTTAATCGCTCCAGATAGTCTGAATTCAAATATAGACAAGATTAACTTAGAAGTTGACAGTGCAAAAACTAAACTGACTTTTGTTCTTGATGAGTTTAGTAGCTCATCTGTTTTTGAGTCACAAAGTACTTACATCACAGGGGCTGATTTAAAAAGTCTCAGACTCATTGTTGATGCTGCGACTGAAAATCTACTCTTTGATGCTAATGCCTTGAAATTCAACTTCTCATCAAATACTCAGGGTGAAAAAGCAGAGCTAAACGCAAGAAGCTCGCTCAAAGATTTAAGTATAAAATCTGACAAGATAGATATTGTGATGAAAGATTTTATTTATGATATTGCTGTGAACGGATTAGATAAAGACTCTTTAGAAGAGTTAAGAGTTGTAACTTCTAAAACGAAAGTCTCATCTGCATCAATACTTCAAAAAGATATGCAAAACGCAGTTGTAAAACTTATGTCACACGGTTTAGAGTTAGACACAGTAAAACTCTCTTTAGAGGATGTTATCTTGGACCAAACGCAGAGTCTAAAAGGTTTTGATGTACAATCAAAACTCAAAATAAAAGAGGATAAAGATTTAGCCCAGAAAATAACTCTTTCACCTCTTTTAGTAGCTAACAACCTAGATATGACAATCAACATCAAGCTCTCAAAAAAACTTTATGCAAAACTCAACAGTGGTGTTCCTATGAGTAGCATGGCTAGTGCTTACGCTAAAGAGGATGCGGAGAATGTTCTCTTTGATATTACATTTATAAACGGCGAGTTTAAAGTAAATGGCAAAGCACTAAGGTAACTATGAAATATCTTTTAGTTTTTCTATTTTCTCTAAATATTTTTGCCTCGACTCTGCACTTGGCAACATCGGCAAACCCTTCGAGATTAAATCCTATTTTAGCAACAGACTCTAGTTCTGGTGAGATAGCAGGGTTTATTTTTAGTGGACTTGTAAAGTATGATAAAGACTCTTCAACTATTATCTCAGACTTAGCAGAGAAGTTCTATTTTAAAGATGATGTGACGCTAGTTTTTGAACTAAGAAAAGATGTGAAGTGGCATGATGGAGAGAGTTTTAGTGCAAAAGATGTTCTCTTTACTTATGAGACCTTAGTTTCACCAAAAATCGCTTCACCCTATAGTGCTGCGTTTCGATTTGTAAAGAGTGTAAAGATTATAGATGAGTACAAAATAGAAGTCGTTTATGTAAAGCCTTACTTTAAAGCTTTAGAGACATGGATGATGGGAATACTTCCAGAGCATTTACTCAAAGATGAAGATAATCTTATGAGTTCAAAATTTAATACCAACCCGATTGGAACAGGTCCCTACAGACTCCACCAGTTAGAGCACTCGAAAAATATCATACTCACTGCCTTTGATGAGTACTTTGAGGGACGCCCAAAGATAGAGAGAATCTCTTTTCATGTCATAGCCGACCCGATGACACGATTTTTGATGCTGAAATCTTCGACTTTAGATATAGGCTCAGTTGAACCGATGGCGTACGAGAGACAACTAGAGCCTGCGTTTTTTGATAAGTTTAACATCTATGAGGAGATTAGTCGCTCATATACCTACCTAGGGTTTAACCTAAGACTTGAGAAGTTTAAAAATCCAGATGTGAGAGAGGCTCTCTCTTTGGCGATAGATAGACAAGAGATAGTAGATATTCTCTTTTTTAAACATGCTAAGGTCTGTACAGGTCCATTTTTACCAGGAACAAAAGCATTCAACAAGGATGTAAAATCTCCAACTCCAAACATACATAAGGCAAAAGAGCTTCTCAAAAACGCAGGTTACACAGAGGAAAACCCTTTTGAGTTTGAGATTGTAACCTCAAACTCAAGTTCTATAAGACCATACGCAGCGCAGATTCTGCAACATCAACTCAAAAAGATAGGAGTGGTGGTTACGCTCAGAGTGATGGAGTGGCAGGCATTTTTAAATATGGTTGTTTTTCCTCACGAGTTTGATGCAGTACTGCTTGGCTGGGGTCTCTCATCGACTCCAGACCCTTACATGTTTTGGCATACAGATAACGATAAGCAGGGTGGCTTTAATCTAGTTGGCTACGATAACCCAAAGATAGACAAAATGATAGAGGAGTCTCAAACTATCATCGATAGAGAGAAACTCTCTTTGATGTGGCAAGAGATGTTTAAGATAATAGTAGAGGATAATCCCTATCTATTTTTGTACATTCCAAACTCTATCACAGCAGTCAACAGAGATATAAAAAATGTAACTCCAAGTGTGAGTGGCATATGGCACAACTACATAAAATGGGAAAAAGA